>DATFCN010000130.1:0-9202 GCA_035253045.1 Nitrososphaera sp. | reverse complement strand
TGTTGTTGTTGTCGTGTTACCCTGTACGCCGCCTCCAATTGTGTTCAGCACTATATCTAAGTGCATTAGTGCGCCTTGGGTATCATTATTGCGTAATGCTGATAGCGCTTCTTGTAAATGCAGCCTTATCTGTGATTGATTTCCGCCTGCAGCTGCTGATCCTCCAGAATCGTTAGTGGCATTAGTCATATTCCTGCCTAGTACTATACTATCAGTTGTTGTGTCATTAGCACTAGTAATAGTATTTCTTGCCCCGCTTCCTTCCCCCAGCATGTTCTGCTCTTGTGATAGTACTGATTGTGGATAACTGCCAATAAGGAACAATCCAGAAACCAAAACTCCTACAATAACTAGCGCTTCTACTGCAGAGACACCAGTAGTTGCCTGAGACTTATTATTTTTAGTTATCTCATAACCAGGTTTGGTAGCTTTACCATGTTTTTTACCTATCATGGGTAACTTATTTATACATAGGTTGTTATTAAGCAGGAGTACTCGCCATGCGAGGCGAGCACATTATTAGAAGACTTCAGTGGAAGCGATATCATCTGGTAGTCACAGAGGATTGAAAGGACTATTAATCGAGGAATTAAAACAACCAGCGCTTCAATTTAAAGCAGGCGAAGCATTCAAGCCTCTGACACATAATTCAAAAAAAATTATTGCAACGTGTGAGGTGCCTCATCGATTCTACTTGCTTGGCGAGACTGTTAATGCAGCTTGCCTAGTGTTATTTACTATTCAGCATCAATCTACAGAGATCTTATCAGTTCCCTGATTCCAGGCAAGGCATCGGCCGCCTTAATTCAGGCCGTTTCACGATCCTGTATCCTTGGAGCCTTTCTGCGCCACTTTTCTTAATGGTCAACTTACATTGTGCATAATTAACAAAGAAGTATTAGGCAGGAAATTGTTGCACCAGCAATATATATACACCTCCTCGAAAAAGATAGCACTGTAAATCCTTCGCCGCGTTCATAACCAGAATATACTAGATGGAAATATTGCTGTCAAAGGCAGTCAAGAGTATGAGCCTTCTTTTGAAGGTTCATTGCGACCTATAACTTGGAAAGTCTATGCAAGAATACAAACTGCCATATCATTACCATTACTGCTAATGTGATTGTATCTAATATTATGAAAATTAATCAATCTCAAAGAATGAAAATCATCAAAAGAATAATTCCCACACTTCAGAAGCTAAAAGCTCTTCTGTTTTAGATTTCTGCTTAAGGTACCTAGCCAAATCCGTGACTGTTATAATACCCACGACACCTGTTCCATAGGTATCTTCGACTATTAGGTGTCTTAGATTCTTCGTTGCCATAATTTTAGCTGCTTCTTCAATTGGTGTCTTCCTTTTTACTTTGACTGTTGGAAATGACATCAAAGACATTGCACTTATACCACTAGGCGGTAATTCGTTGGCAATGATCTTTATCATGTCACGTTCTGTGAGGATGCCAATAATTTCCCCTTCATCATCGGTGATAGGAACTGAGCTGATGTCTTGTGTTAGCATCTTTTTTGCAATATCCAGAACACTGTTCTTAAAATTCATAGTTACTGTTGCTGTGGTCATAAAATCCTCAACGAGGCTATCATCGTCAACCGCATGATTCTTGTACCCCATCAATCCGAGATAAGTTGGAAAAGATGATATATATTCAAGGAATACTGTGCCTTGCACTGCAGTCATTTGTATTATATAGCAGCTCGCGATTGCCTCATTTAGAATGACTATTGTTAGCGTCTCTTTCAGAGAAATACAGTATTACAGTATTAATAGCTTGATAGTATCTATCTTTATCAGGATTCAATAACCAGATAGCATAGGAAATATAGCTGCTGATGTATTATGCGACATTATTGAACATCTCATCTATCTGAAACATGAATAATAATCTTAACAAGTGCAGAATAAAGCCTTATCAACTAGCCGTCCTCTATTCAACTTCACTTCCACGTCATACTAGTTGATCCATTGTAAGATACTTGTTGTCTCTTTAAACAAAGAGATAAAAAAGAAAGCCTCCACCTGCTTCGGCCTGTGCGCTTGCACTTCGCCATCACACCTTCTGTCGAAAGTCTAGGAGGAGGTTGTTTATAATCGAGATGGTTGCAATGCAGTGCAGACAAAGACTTCAAATAATATGATTCTCCATTAGATCTATGAGTTCCTCAAGCGAAAGGAAGCGCGATGAACAAGAAAAAAAGGCCTTGATGCCGTCAAGACAGTTTGACACCATGTTTGACACCTTTAGAAGAGAGATGGAAAGGATGATGGTGCGGCCTTGGTCTCTTCCAACGGAATGGGAAGTCCCCTCCTTGTTTGAAGCTAGGGACATGAGAATGGCGCCTTATGAATTGGTAGACAGAGGAGAAAGATTTGAACTCAAGTTAGAGATTCCAGGAATTGAAAAGGAGAACATCAGTGTTAAGACAACCAAGTACTCCGTAGAAATTTCGGGCAAGCATTCAGAAAAAGAAGAAGAAAAGGGAAAAAGATATCTGTACAGTGAAAGGCTCTACAGATCATTCTATCGCAATGTGCCTTTGCCGGAAGAGATAGTCCCATCTAAGGTTTCCGCCAAAGTAGAAAACGGAATTTTAAGACTTGATCTACCAAAGAAAAATCCAACGGAGAGCGAGGATGAAGCAACTAGAGTTGAGGTAAAGTAACCCTCTTTACAATCGCCTTTCTGTTGGTTCTTCTTATTTTTCTGCTATCTATTTTCGAACTGCGGCGGCTCAATTCTTTATCTCTACATTCCTCAGCATATCTGCAACTTCGTTGGTTTCATCAACAGATAGTTCCGATTTACTATTTGTTATCTTGCCCCAGTTTTGCAAGCTCTGGGATCGCAAAGTTCATTGAAATACCCAGGCCAAAAATGTACTCATATTCATGGACAATCACTGGAATCAGAGGGATTCTAACCTCTTTGGCACCAAATACCAACCACAACTAGGGTCCCACCCTTGTTGAGAATTCTAAAAGCATTCCTTATAGCGGTCTCCTGCTTCAACACAGGCATAAGAAAATTGACTCCCTTTCCAGTGGTGTTTGTTAACTGTTCTCCGATAACTGGATACAATAAAGGCTTATTTATGAATTCTCAGTTTATCGGAGTATGAGTCTACACAATATTCCACTTGGCAAGCTTGCGATACTTTTGATTGCAGGCGGTGTAGGCATTGTATTCCTTATCTCAGGTTTTCAAGCAAGGGATGTTTTCTTTGCACCAAACATAACTGAGGAAACACCTGTCATAATAAAGGACGAACAGGGAACTTGTACAGTACAGGCGGGGGATGATGTTCCACGTACAATAGAGAATTGCCCCTATAATGTGGGTGACACGATATCAATAACCTACAAACGGGAACAGCCACCAATATCAGAACATAATCTCATCAGAGAACAATAGAAAGTTTGTCCTCAAATATCCCATTCATTTAACCGTCAGCCAGAATATCTGGTGTGACACGTGCGCGACATAATCTTGAAAGAGCCTATTGATAGATGCTATACCAAACGGTGGGAGTAATATTTTTGCGCCAAATTAAAGTATATGGCAATGAAGTGTAGATGGTTGTTACATTATTTGAGGATTGATTAGCTTAAAAAAAGGGTCTGCATTGGCACATTACCCTTTATAGAGCCTGTTCTCCCCGGTCCTTCGTGGCAAGGTCAATGGATGTAGCAACGTCAATCACAAAGATCTTACCACCAATACCAGGATTTGCAAGTTCGTCAACAATTGTATTGATAATATGATCGACTTGGTCATCCTTTACAACTACTTCAATTTTTATCCTAGGAATAAATTCAGGAGTATAATGTCTAGTTCCTCTGTCGATGGCCACCGGCTTAGCCTTAATATTTCCTCTTCCTTCCACTCTAGAGAAGGTCATTCCACCTGTGTGCGCGCTTTTTACTATTCTATTCACATCATTGAATAGCCTATCTGGGATTATGATCTCAATTTTTTTCATACCATGTCTCTCACAAATTAAGTAAGATATTTCTTTATAGATCCTGATCTAGAGGGATCCAATGCACAGCGATTTGATCCTTTTTTGTCGCCCTCATAGTCTTCAAATTCAAATGTAAACTTCTTACTCGTCACCTTCTCTCCCTTGTCAAATGTTATGAGGAGTGCTATGACGTTATTCAGTCCGGTACGGTCTTCAATTTTGACACTGCGCTGGAAGTTGCTGTTGGCCATAATTGCTGTCATAAGAAACGGCTCCCATAGGCAACCCCCTTTCACTCCTCCTGTTATGTTGCTGAGCGGCTCACATACTCTAATCATCGAAGTCACAGATTTCAAGTATGCCACCTTTATCTTCTTCTCCGTCAAGGACCTTGACCGCAGTTAATATTCTACATATAGTATTTCAATTACTTCCTCCACGTCCAAAGTTATGAAAAAAGGTTATTGATGGTTTAGGGGTTTTCGAGCTTCATCACTTCTTATTCTCCTTGCCTTGACTCGCTTTGCGACTGATATTCCAATTAATGTAAGTAAGGCAACCAGTAATGAAATTGCGATCGTAGGGCTGAGATAATCTTCGAAAAAGAATTTGGTTTGAAACCAGGCAGAAGGAAGGAGGGTTAAAAAGTCAAATGCTGAAAAATCTTCCACTTCACCTACTGCAAGAGTATACTTTCCGACTCCTTGAATAGGATGTCCATCAAATACAGCCAAGTAGTATGTTCCATCAGAGGGCAAACTATTGATTATTACCTCCTGCCTTTCCCAGTAAGATGTTTGTGTAAATGGTTCATAAAATTCACTTGAAGGTATTGGGCCGGTGTAATCTACCACTATTGCTCTCATAGCCGGTGGGATATTGAATGGTAGGTCACCAGTCTCATGAGCATATTCGCGCATAGAGTATCCCCTTTCCAAATTGCTCGTAGTCAAGTCGCTTCCAAGGATAGCAATTGATGGTGCAAAGTTTGAAAACTTTTCCAACTTGGGAATAGATATCTGGGCATAAACTCGCTCACCTTTGTTAGCAACAAACTTGTAATAGTGGATGCGGTCGCTTTCGCTTAGCTGTTCATATATTGCCCATGAGACCCTGTGGTTTGGAATCTCCTGTGCAGTTGCAAAATTGTTATTGTTGCCATCTACTTGAAGTGGTTTATGTGCGCTTACCATTTGGAATGATGATGATGTTGATGATATGAGCAAGGCAAGAAGAATGATCATGATAATTCTTTCCTTCATGAAACTGCGTGGACTCGCCAACTAATAAACAAGAACATGCTAAACTAACTGTTGGCACTAGGGATTTACTCGATCTCTAGTTGACTGATTGTAGCCTCTAAGTCATCATTTATGAATTATAACAGAAGTTAGAAAATGGTAACGGTCAGTTTTAACTGCGGATAACAAGTTCAATAACAAGTTTGGAAATCTAAAATTTGGGTCGGATCGTCGTGAGATCTTCATCGCTTTTTTGCTCAGCCTGGATCAGCGAACTCACCTCATTCCCAATTAATATGATGCGATTTATCCCTAAAAAAGATCGCTTCAGGATATGAAATTGCTGTCTCCGGAAGAGATAAGAAAGAACAGAACTAACTCGTATCATCCTTGAACCCGAAAAAATTGTTCTTGCAAGAATTGCAATTTAAATTGCTTGTGCAGACTCAAGCAACGAATATTTTAAGGATTTTTACATAGATATCTGAAGATCTGGGGTAAGAATATAAGTTTTGAGAATAGCTATCACTCTATTACAATCACCTTAGCCCCTCATGTCGGGCCTGGAGAACAGTGTTCGTTATTAAAGGTGGTTTGTGAAAAGACCTCCTTTGATGGAGGCTCTACACTTTAAACTTAGTATAGAAAAAACTAGATGCTCTAAATACAGACAAAAAAGAGGGAGAACATGAAAAGTTATCCAAGTATTATACTTGGTATCTTTTGATGGTTAGCAAAGACGCAGAATGGGATTAACGCAATTTTTGCGCTTTTGCCTGCTTGTCCAATGCGTCTCTTAGCATCGCCAAGTGTCTTTCTCGTTCTTGCTTTATGGTTTTCCACACATTTTCAAGCTCGGAATTATTGTCCTTCCGAGCGTCGTTCATGTATGTGTCAATAGTTGAATACAGAAATTGTGCTTCTTTGCCGAGTGCCATCAGGATATTGTAGGTAGAGTTTTCTAGTTTGGTAGTCTCATCTTTTGTTGTTCCCTGCGAAGACATATTGTATTTTCTTAATGCATAAAAAGGCTAAAAAGGTTACACTATCTTCCATGTCTAGTTGGATCATATCGAAAGTTCTGAATGGATATTACAACATAGACCTGACTTCCACCAAGTGAAATATAGAGTAAAACAAAAAAGAAATACAATCCGACCAACTTTCGAAGGCATGTGGCTTTCCCTTCAAGACAGTTTTTGCAGGTTCCAGGCAGCCTTGTGGTTTGCCCCTATCGCAATGAGTTTGGAAGAGTAGCGACCAATCTTTCGGATTGATCGGATACCTGCTTACCCATTGCGACAGCCATCCGCCTCCATGGGCTCAGCAGGCCTTTACCTGCTGCGCAGTTCTGAGCGGTGGATTAGCCATCTTTTTCGGCTGGTCGGAGAACTATATATCGACAGACGTGTATTTACGCTTTTATTGAATAATCTCCAAGAACATATTAATTTTTTATGGATAACTGCCTATGGTAAGTACAATAATCTCTAAACATAATTAGTTAAAGCATTAAGAATTTGGGGATATGTCGCTGCTGAGTCAGGATTGCTAAAAACCTTTTTTAACGTGAGGCAGGAACCACCTGCCAGATATTTCCGGTAGATCTAATATTTTGAAAAATTGCCCTATCATTTATTGCTGAAGCCTTTTGGAAAGCCGACCTCTTGTCTATCTTTGAAGCTGCCAGCGACCTTCTTGCTCAATTCTAGTGCACGCCTTGACTTTTGCGGATCGGTTGTCTTGAACAAAACTTGCAATGCGCGAAGTTCACCCACTATTTTTCTTTCACCCACTTCTCTAGCACGCCTGAACACTATTTGTTCCTGTTCTTCACTTGCCCGGTCAAAGAAACCAGGTCCGCCTAATCCACCTTCCTCAAGTGGCGGGATGATCTTAGGTCCGCGACCAAGCTTCCCCCGGTCACGAATTTTAAAAGTTGAAGGCTTTACCCGGGTTTCGGCGATTTTTGTCCCCTTTACTTTTTTCGTGCCGCCTCGTTTTGTAGCGAATGTCTTTTTTCTTGTATGTCCCTTGCGGCTGACAGTGAGTTTTTTCGCCATGGTTATCCTTATTGCAGAAAACTAGATAAAAATATCCCAGAATGAAAAGTATTGCCGCATTCTCGTGTAACCAATATCCAATGTTTGTTAGTAGAGGCTTTTGTTTTATCTCTATCCTCGTTATGTTTTATTTTCATATATTCCAGGTCACCTCCTTGTGAGCATTGACGAGATTGTGAAAAAAGTACACAACAAATTTGGCGATCTGAATCCTATCTTGGCGCTTGGAAGTACATTGGATCCGGGGAATTGTTATCAATTCCTATAGGATCTCATCATGAAGATTCGAGTGCTTTTTAGGGTATAACGTTTCTCTTAGTTGTACATGTCTACAGAACAGATACTTGACCTAATAATCAACTATGCCTATAGCAGAAAGGAAGAAATCCAAAAACACAGAGTACTGTTTGGGCAGGAACAAAGTACCACCCCTTCTCGGCAGATCGATGATGGAAAAATTATGGAAATTGACAATTGGATAAAATTCTTAATCGATATTAAAAATGGAAAATTAGATTCATCGAAACAACAAAGGCTTAGAGAAAGATACGAGGCCTAAGAACCACAACTCACTCCCTGAGGATTATAACATCTCGAATGAAGGTGTAAAGATTAGTACTGCTTACTCATCCAGAGCTCTAAAATCACAATAAATCATCCACATATCGATAAGAGCCCTCATCAGACACTCTTAGCATACGCATCAACTCTGTTAATCGCTGCATTGTTTGCGGATGAAGGTAGTGCTCCATGCTTTCGGCATCTTCGTTTGCGATCTTTTCGCTGACTCCGATAGTTCTTAGGAACGCGGACAGAACGCTATGTCTATCGTGTATAATCTTTGCTATGTTCATTCCCTTTTCTGTTAGATGAATGCCACGATATTTCTCGTAATTTAGTAGGCCGCCTTGGTCCAGCCGGCGCATCATTGTAGTCACACTTGGTGGCTGGACATTAAGATATTCGGCAACATCGGCCAAAGTGGCGTAGCCTTTGTGCTGGACAAGCTCATATATAGTTTCAAGATAGTCTTCCATCCTAAATGTGCACTCTGGTCTTTTTCCGTTGTTTGCGTTTCTGATTGATGCAAGCCGCCGGCCGTCATTAGAATTGCTACTGCTGCTGCTATTGTGGCTGTCATTTATTAAATGGGTTCTTTTTGTTGGTGTAAACCCTAAGTTTTCTTGGCTCTTGTTAAAATCGATTCCTGTTAAATCCTTTTGTGTTTTAATCATGATGGGATAATCAGTCCTGTTACATACATTATTAGCATGCCAGCGGCAAATCCTGCAACAACTGACGTATTTGACATAATCTTGCTTCTGTCACCCTCAGCCTGCGCCATGCCTTGGTATATTAGAATCACAACTTGGAATATTGCACCTGCTCCTATTGACAAAAATATTATCGCAGCAACAGGAGAATAGACAAATCCTCCAATCCATGTTCCAAAAATCGTTGGGACTCCAGCTATTAGGCCCAGGAGGATCATTTTGCCCAACATTCTTCTTACCCTTGCCTTTGCAAGTGGTGAGACTATTGCAAAACCTTCTGTAGTGTTGTGAACCATAAACCCCACTATGAGAAATGTACTTAATGCAATTTTCCCAAGTACAACAGAAGCCCCTATGGCTAACCCTTCTCCAAAGTTGTGAAGCCCTATTCCAATTGATATCATTAACGCTATTGTCAAGGGCTTGTCAACCAGGTGATGCTGATGCTGCTGCTGATCCAGAGTTTTCGCGTGACTTGGATTTGTCGAGCTATATGAGGATAATTCAGGGGCTTCGTCGTCTCTTCTGTTGACTTTACTGCGTTCACCCATTTTTGAAGAAGCATACATCAATGCAAGAAATGATAGTATTGTTACCAAGGCAATCAAAATCTGGCCGTTGAAGACACCTGCTACGCTCTCTG
>DATFCN010000129.1:0-2096 GCA_035253045.1 Nitrososphaera sp. | reverse complement strand
GAGGAACACATTGTATAAATCAAGGGTTTAATTCTGCGGTCAGGATATTCGCATAGTTTTCTTATTTCATCAATACTTGGTGCTCTATCATCGGCCCACTGCCTTCCCTTAGGAAGGCCACGCATTATCTTTTTCCAAGGGATGGTAATATCATTCATCTCACAGAGAAGTTTGACTACCTTGACGTAGTTCCGAATAGTTGAGCCACTGATTTCTCTCCGATCATAGCGGTCTTTGTATTCCATCAGAAATGCTACTATGTTATTGATAATCCAATTTGGATCCTGCTTTCCCCTCTCTACAAATATCCTGCAAAGCTCCTCTATTGATTTATTATTACTATCATTATCCATCAAACCGATTTTAGAGAGAAAAAATCGTAACCTTGTAGAATATCGCTCCCTAGTTACAGGGCTATTCAATGCATAAAGGAACAGCCTATAAGGATCCGATATTGTTGCATTGTAATCGCCATCGTTGTTGTATCGTTCTTGTTGTCTTCCGTATGATATCTTGCTTTCTCACCTTTTGTTTTGTGAAACCCGCAATTAAGCACTTCTAAAATAGTGGGCCCAAGGGGGTTTGAACCCCTGGCCGACCGGTTATGAGCCGGTCGCTCTGCCAGGCTGAGCTATGGGCCCAAACAGAAAAATTTGAAGAGTAAAAGTATGTATAAAGGTTTGGAGAACTAAAGCTGGCAGCTAGCAGTAAATGGTACTACCGCTGCTGTTGTTGTGTTCACCGACATACTTTTCATAGACGGAATCAAGCAGCATGTTTTGTGCGTCCAGTGATTTGATTGCTGCATTAACGACAGCTTCCTGTCTCTCAGCTGGAATCGTTTGTAAGATTTCCCTCCATGTTTGTGCGTGTCTCACATCTGCTTCCTCATGTATCTCAAAGTATTTTGTTGCGTCCTCACTGTCCATGTCATAGAACTTTTTTAGCCCGTCAATTTTATTCCTGCTTATCTTTGGAAGCTCCATTTCATAGGCATACATACCAGCTACTGCTTCCTCAAAGGGAAGACTTGCAAGTCCCATCAACTTATGAACAGCTTCATTAGTCTTTTCCGAGCCGGCATAGTTGATAAGATCGCTTCTGGAAACACCAAGTGCTGCGGCAAACCTTACCCACAAATCGATATGCTCCGCCTCCTCGTGTGCATTATTGGAGATAATATCAAGATCAGGTCTAGACTTGCCAATACCTTCAACAAACTTTGGGACCATCTTTACTAGCTGAAAATATTCCTTTGAATAACCCTGAAGATGATCATTTGTAAGCTTGCCCTCAGACCACATCTTGTAAAAGGAATGCTTGAGCAGGCTGCGCTGTTCAATCTCTGAGTCAATCCTCTGAACAATATTCTGCATAGCAGTGATCCTGTTTCTTTATCCAATAGAAAAACCTTGTGAAATCTCGCAGGAAAGGATTTTATGTGAAGGTTCTTACACAGTTTGCGAATGCTCCGGTGGTGTAGTAGCCATCTTCTCTAGATTTGGCTGCACAGTCCGGTCAAGCATAGCGGCCTTTCGAGTCGCTGATCCCGGGTTCAAATCCCGGCCGGAGCATCCTATTTTCATATTCTTCTACTCGTTTTGATTTAGATTTCGTCTCATTGGATGCGACTCTCGAGTCTGCTATGCTTGACCGGACTGTGTTATGAGGACAGCGTCCCATGCCACTACTGCTTATAAGAACGGGGCTACTATACGTAGGAATTCTTGGAAAGTGTAAAAGATGAGCATCACCTAAAGAAAGAAGAACCTATCTTAGATTGCTGTCTTTTAACGTACAAGAAACGGATTGATGATCATAACGAAGATGATTATTATGACTAAATTTTTGGTATACTCATTTAGCAATATCTTTCTGGGCTATAATTTTGGTTGGTTTCACCCTCACTAGCAATTCTCCTTCACCTGCATTTCTTTTGCCGTATCTTTCTGCATTTTCCTTACCCATGTATCGTTCTGCAATCTTTGTTGACCACTTTAGTTGTTCGTCTGGATTATCGTTATACTGAGTAATTGTCGCATTCCCATAGATTGTAACAAATGAATACATTGGCTTTTGGTCATCAACACATATGG
>DATFCN010000128.1:0-36107 GCA_035253045.1 Nitrososphaera sp. | reverse complement strand
CCGCTCAAAACCAATTTGATTAAGAGACTTTGCAGTTAAAGCAATATGAGTAAATGATGCCTGCGTTGCCTGCTTTATGCATAAAAGGATAGTATTTAAGGCCTAGGATATTGCCATGTTATTTAGGCTACAATATAGTCAATGAAATCCCCATAGCTAGATCATTATTACATCCTATCAAGTGCAGTTATACCAAGTACTCCAAGTGTATTTTTCAAAACAATACCAAACGCTTTGACCAGGCCGAGGCGAGCCATTCTAAGCTCGTGATCTTGTTCCCTTAGCACAGGCACCTTTTCATAAAATAGATTAAATGTCATCGCAAGGTTGTATGCATAACGAGCAATTGATTTCAGACTAAGCGACTGGGCTGAGCTCTCAACAACGAGATCAAGTTTGGCCATCTCCTTTATCAGAGCAATTTCTGGCTCTTGTGTCAACCGGGCAAATGCAGAGTCTGTTCTTCCTGCAAAAATAATATCATGTCCTGACTTTTCAAGTATGCGTTGGGACCTAGCATACGCGTACTGCAAATAGGGACCAGTATCACCTTCAAGGTTCAGCGACTCTTTTATGTCAAAGGTAATTATCTTGTCTAGGTCTTGTTTTATCATGTTATAACGTATTGCAGATATCGAGATTTCTTCCGCTATTGTATTTAGCTGTTGATCTGAAAAATCAGGGTTTCTAATCTTTACTTCCTCATATGCCTTAGCGTGTAGGGCATCAAGCACATAGTCGGCATTGACGTAAATGCCCTTCCGGCCTGACATATGCATGAATTGCCTGTCTCCAATATCGAGCCCAAACTCCTTGGCAGTATCGGAGCTGAGAGTTACTGCCTCGTAGCTGAGATGGAAGTATTTGTGATCGCCACCGACTCCGATCTTCGAAAGCACGTGGGAGATTATCCTCTGGAGTCTTGACTGTCTTGAGTCAATTATCGTTACCACTCGTTCACCCCCGTTGAATATATTATCAGGGGTAGACTTGCAGATTCCAGCAGTGAGGTTTGTAGCATAAAGCCACGAGTCGTCCCACTGTTTTGTATATTCGCAGTAGTAGAACGGATCTTTAACAAGTCCTAGCTTCCAGGCTGCATATGGGATGTCTTTTGCGATGTATGTTGCTGTACCGTCGCTTCTTACCAAGACCTTGTCATCCTCTTCCTCATCTTTGCCCTCTATCACCCAACACCCCTTGTTTTTGCCATCTGTTTCATACTTGGCAATGCCGTTACTTTTTAGCAGCTCAAAGGCCTTACTCCATAACTTTGAACCAACAATATGAGTCTCAAAATTCAAGAGATCGTAGCGCGCTTTCATGCGCCAGCATGTTTTCAGTTGTTCCTGCAGGACTCGTAATGTAATATCCATTGCAAAGCGAGCGATCTCTGAGTTGCCTTCCTCTATCTCTTTGAGGACCAGCTTACGCTTTTCTACAAACGGTGGATCTTTTTCATATATCTCATTTATCTTGACGTATACTTCATCACCAGAGTAGTGGTCAAACTTTTGATTTTTTGTTGGAGGTGCAACTGGAAAACCTGCAAACTTGAATCCTACTACGATATCTGCTATCTGCGCTCCAGAGTCGTCGATGTAATTGAGGACCGTTGTCCTATGGTTTGTTGCCCTCATTATGCGGTATAGAGTATCGCCAATTATTACATTGCGCATATGCCCTACATGCAGGGCTTTGTTTGGGTTGACGCTCGTGTGCTCTATGACGAGGTGCCTACCTTGTCCAATGTTAGGATACCCGTAATTATCAGGATTTGAAAGTATCTGCGATACTGTAGAAGGTGACAACCGAGCATGGTTTGCCTTGAAGTTAATATACCCGCCTGCAGCATTTGTTGACAAGATATAGGTTCCCTGTATATGAGGTCTAATTGATTCGGCTAATTCAGCCGCTATTTTTGAAGGAGGCATTTTTAGATGCCTGCTTAGGAGGAACGCTACGTTGCATGATAGGTCGCCAAAGGATTGTTGTGGAGGCTCAGATACGTCAAACTCGATTACAGGGTAACCCGTAGAAGTAAGCACTGAGGAAACAAGTTTACGTACTTCGTCGATTAAGAGTCGAAAAGTCATGCCTTTACTCCCAGGTAGTTGAATGCGACAAAATCTATAGCCTCTACAAGGCCGGCACCTTCCCTCCCGGCCACAACATGATCAGCTTGGGCCTTAACACTTTCGTCAGCATGGTTGAGTGCAATGCTAAAGCCACAAATGTCGTACATGGGTACATCAGTCTCGCTATCCCCAATTGCGACAACCTGGTCGGGGTCTACCTTGAGCACGCTGAGCGCTTCTTTAAGCCCATAAGCTTTGTTGATCCCCCTTTCATTTATGTGGAAAGCGTACTTGCTATCAGACAGGTAAAGAGGTAGGCTGCATTCGTCAAGAATTCTCTGACCTTCCTTTAGGTCAAACGTGCGAAGTAGTACCACTTCAGTCATTCTAGGAAAGACAGGCTTTATCTTTACGCCGCTGAGGGTCTTCCTCAGTACTTCGTAGCCTTGCATGCATTTTTCCTTACTGGCTAGGAGTCTATGCTCCTGTGGTGCAGTTGTGATTACCCCCCCGTTTTCCCCAATCGCAATTCTAGTTGTACCACCAAAGACTGCAAGAACATATGCTTCAATAGATGACCTGCCCGTAACATAGATTACCTTGTAGCCCATCTTTTCAAGATAGCGCAGCTTGGCAAGGGCTGCAAGGTGTACCATACCACCACCGTTTTCAGTGAGGGTACCATCAATATCGACTGCGAAAACTTTAATGGCTGCTACCAAGGGCGAAATTAAAGCACAATCTAAATGTTATAAAAGTGTAGTGAGATATAGAAAGGGTCGGGATGGTTATGTCCTGACCTCAATCTTTTGCCAATTCTTGTTTAAGGCAAGGATAGTACGAGGTCTGTGAATTGCAATGGAAACAAATAGCCCTGTGAGAATTGCAGACCCGACTATCACTGATGTTAGATCATACAACAGCATGTCAAACCGACCTCAGCATGAGTTTCTTTTCTCCTCGCTTGCCGATTATCTTCCCCATTCTCCACGCAGCTTCCATTGCCACAATGGTAGGGCCAAATCCTACCCCGACGAGTATTAATGAGTTGACCAAGTCTAGCATGATTAGTTGATCATAGATAATTGGGTTTTAATTTTACTTGATCCGGTTTGTGATCTATCATATGACAGTATATTTTATCACAAGCATAACTGAGATATCATAAGCGAATTTAAAGATGTAAAATATTAGCCATACAATATGTGTGACTATTTGATAACACATGAGGAGAGACATGCTATAAGAGGATAAAAAAATTTATTAAAGCAATGTTGTCAGGATAGATTAATTATAGGTAGGATCGCTTAACTAGAGTCCATATCCATCGCAAGAGATTCTTTCAACATCTCCTGGAATGAATTTAGGTCCTGTTCTGTTATCATAGCAGGAGCGGTGATGGAAGTTACAGGTGTAGTAGTTAAGAGTCGAGCAGGAGAAGCTAAAACTGATGCGGGCTCAACAGCATCCAATATATTTTCAGGTTGCACGGATAACAATTTTACTTTGCTGGACTCCTTTATTCTTCTATCGGATAGGGATTTCTGCCTTTTAACATTTATCTTAATCTTAAATCCGTATTGGCCTTGGTTGCTCCATTTGTATACTTCAAGGATGTTACCAAAGCCAGTTACCCTTTCACCTTCTGGAGTAATCACAGTGAAATCAGTTCTGTCTCCGTTCCTGATATTTGATAGTTTTTCATGAAAGTGATGCCAATCAAGTGCGTTTGTAATTAGTGCGGTCACCGTTAGATTGTCTCCCACTGCGACTTCCTTAATGTAGCTTGGCAGAACTTCAATGTTGCATAGCTTTGCATACATATATACAAAATTAACGTATTTCTAGAATAAATAACTTTTGAAAAGCTAAGCTTACTTTGACATGAAAATACCCCAAAATTCTAAATTTGTTCATTTTATGCAATGTAACTACCATAATGATATAATAATTCTAATGTGAAGATTGAGTCGATTTAATCTCCTTTAGTAAAGCATTGGCAACTAGCATGTTCTCAAATTTGAATAGCAGGCCATCAGGGCTATTGATCGTTTTTATGATCATATAGGGGTTCTCCTTTTGTACTATTAGGCCGACTACTCCGAACATCATTATGGCTTCAGATGGCAGGTCCTTTCCTTTAACTAACTCAATTTGAGATACCATATTGATAGGGATTAAGGCATCAAGCTCGGGAATATGTATTCTATTGTAATAGAGCACAATTGTGGCTTCCAGTTCTATTGGCGAGGGTAGGAGAGAGGAGCCAAGATATTTCGCCCTCGAGGCAAGTATTGGGCGATCTTGCTCTTCAGTTATCATATCTAACATAGCATTACATTATAGATAATCTTGTCGCTTTATTAGCGCCAGCGTGTGACACAATCAGCGAAGAGAGAAAGAGAGAGAGAGAAAAATTGTACTCACAACTATTTTATCATCCTTTTTTTTCATCACCAAGAGAAATAAGCCTAGCATCATGTGCCTCTATGAAAGTTATTCGCTTGCTATACAGCACTGATGAGAGTTACAGCGATAAATTCCTGGTTCAAGTGTTTAACGGCGGCAAATTGTTAAAACACGCTGGAACAAACGCGTGTTGGGGTGCCGTATGGTTTTCTGTAGGTTATAGGGGTGGTTAGTAATAGTAGTAGCATGATGTCGCAATATGAAGACGGAATAAAGAATCGACGAGAGTCCTTATTTATAGAAACAACTGACGCCATAAAGTTAAATTCACTAAATACAACCTTGTACTCTATGACAAGGGAACAATTTGATACCTGTCCTAAATGCGGAATCGGCAAAATGAAGCCGACAGGTGGAGCAACATCGACCACAAGTGCAGATCCAGAAACAAAGAGGGTGACAGGCGACTATAGAGAATACAAATGCGACAACTGCGGCTATCCAGAAGGCGGACAAGCCAAAGTAGCCCGAGTCAGAGAGGAGCAAGAAGGATTAGAAGAATCTATGAACAGCAGCAACATCGACCACAAAAACAACCAACCCTTCTAACGAATTTTATTACGTGAATGCGACTGATATTTTCAACAATCATTGATAAAGCTGATATATAATGTGATCAGCAGCAGTCGCCATCCCCCAGTTATCAAGCTCTGCTAACAACTTCTCGGGTTCATGAATGTCTTTGCAACTCTTCAGTATGGATTTCCTTCAATGAAATGATAGATTCAAGTCTCTCAGCATCATTAACAGACGTAATTGCACCTACCGGGACATGGAAGGTTTATACACTTCAGATTTACCCGCTTGGTTAATCTGCTATTTAGAAAGACATTCTTTCATGGATTATTTGCTGTAGGGTAATACTCGCCTTGTACGTATTCACTGTCGAAGTCAAGCGCCGGGTAGATAGTAAAATAATCTAGCACTAAAAGGAGAAGGATGCAAATCTTAACTTGCGTATAAAATTGCTTACGCCATATATACGATAAGTAATGTAAAGATACAGGGGCAAAAAGAACTTATGACTTTGGAGTTTATGGAGGCGATTAGAGTGATAGAGGAGCACATAGAAATTCTAAAGCTAAACCTGCTCTTTTTGATGGCGGAATGCAAATCTGAAAGCAAGAAAACTAGTCAAAGTATCATCACGATCAAGAGGGAACTTGACAAGGCTGTACAGGAAAAAATGAAGTTAAGTCAGATTTATTGCGGTCGTAACAGTGACATTTCTATACCTGCTCGATAGCTAAATACGTGCGGACGTTGAAGCCAATTTGAGCATGCTGCAGAAGCAGGCGCCTATAGCGCTCTCCTTATTCTAAACTCAGCGGATAATCGTCATTCTTATTTGTCTACAGGCTCCAGGACCCAGTAAACCCGACAGATAGGAATATCAAAGAAACAAATGGCAGGATATGAAACTAAAAATCATCAGTGGGTAGAAGAAGATCTCCCCTCCCGCAGATGATTCTGCAAGTTGTGAAGAAAAGCTGGATGGCAGAGAAGCATTAGCTCTCTTGCAAGCGCTGTTATGTTCTTAGAGTTCTTTTATCGAGTCTGCGGTAGTCGTCGTCGCAGTGATAGTGGCCTAGCCTTTATCATGTCATAATCCATTGCACTGTAGGATTTAAGAAAGCTATGACCCTCTGTAGTAATTTTGAATGTCTGGGTATCTAAGTCATATCTAAGCAAGCCTTTTTGAATCAGAGCTTCCCAGTATCCTCTCAATTGAGGATGGTTAAATAATGCTCTATACATTCTGTTGTTGTTTGTTATCATTGTCACTATTTTAGTACCATCCCCCTCACCGTCTTCACTTGCAGACCTTAGAATAATGAGCATTATATTGATCGCATCTATTTCGTTCAAACTTGCCATGACAAGGGACAAACACTTTAAATACCCTTTCTGCGGAATATTCTGAAAAATCTGCGATAGATTTTTTGCCTTAACTGAAGGCAAATAATGAATTACTACTATACCTCCGTTACAATTGAATAAAAACTTCACAAACCTTGAGATAACTATCTCAGATGACCAAACCAGGTCTCTTATCAAGGAGAAGATAAATACCGATAGGAAAACGAAGCGGGACAAGGTATACGACAAGCGAAACCTCATGATCCGTTGTCTGTGGTCAATTCTTCCACTCAAAGAAAGAGATAGAAGAGCATAAGAATAAGAATCGCAGGATAACAAATTCAAAGATAGCGACGACGATTCACGAGCATCAAGACCCCGTGTCAGAACGACCCAGCAAACTGCTGGCAATCCGAGACTCCAGACTTCTTGCGCTGCTCTACTTTCATTTAGATAGATTGTCGTGTTCCTTTAGTATTTGGTCTATCTGATTATAAGCTTGAAGAAAAGCAAGACCTTTTTCAGTAGTCTTAAATTTATGCATTGGGGAGTCATACCTTAACAAGTCATTCTCTATAAGAAGCACGAGATATTCTTCCAACTGGTCATAGCTAAGATACGCCTTGTACATTATCCTAGTCTTTGTAATGCCGCCAGCTCTTGCCGACTCAAGAATCTGGCTGATTATTTCATTTCTGTCTCTATATGTCACGTCTTCCTTTATTTGAAGGGTTATAAAGCTAAATAATATTTTATCCTAAAGTTATATAGAATTAATTCATTTCTATTAGTACGTTCTCTATAGAGAATATATAATCAGCTTATTCACCAATGGTACTTATAATTGGAAATATTCTCTTTTATTTAATGATGAGTATGCTCTCTGCTCGAGACTAAAGAATGTAAGAATCCGGTAGTTTGCTGGCTACAAAATTATGAACTATTTTGGTACAGCTCTAAAATGAGTTTATGACGTTACACAGCCAGAGCAGGTATGTTTCATATATGAGAAGATTTAATGACGCAGACAGGGCCCGTCGCCCAGTCAGGATAGGGCGCTGATCCCATAGAAGGGAAGCGCAAGCCTCCGGAGCCAGTTGTCGTGGGACCGAAGCCCACCGGGCCCGTTAACCTATAAGATACAAAGACAATATTTGATAATTTCAGATGATAAAGAAAAAGAGCATGAAGAGGAAGAACTTAGCATACACATAGCAAGGCTAATGAAGGAAGTCATGATGTCATGATGAGAATATCATGCAACTGCTTTAGTATCCTCGCAGTTGCTCCCCATATCACGCTGTTGCCATATGTAAATTTAAATACGTCTTTGGCAACCTGATAATGTTCGGTATCTTGTTTGATGCTTTTGAGTGTTTCAATGAGCGGTACATCAATAACTGCTTCCACTTCGCTTGTTGAAATCCTGTATTTGGGTAACATGTCTTGTATCGTTACGAATGGTACAACAAAGTGGTTTGATGTCAAGGTGCGTACCGCGGTCAGGCAGCCAACTATCTGATCAATACTGAATACGATTCCAACTTCTTCTGCTGTTTCCCGCAAGGCAGTCGCGAGGAACGTGCCATCACTTTTAACGTATCTACCTCCAGGAAAAGATATTTCGCCGCTATGTGACTTCAAGTTTGAGCTGCGCTTCGTCAAGAACACATGAGGTCTATCTCTGTGATAGTGTATTATCACAAGTACTGCTGCGGGTGTTGCTAACGCCGCATCTGCCGGTAGATACGGTCTATCTAGGAGGGCCGGTCTGAGAGATGAGAGGATTTGTTCCTTCCTCAACAGATCTGTGAATAGCCTTGGCCAATATATGATCTAAATGCTCGTGCTGGCGACCTCGCATTTAATAAGGCCTAGATATGTTTTTCAATATTGCATTGTGTAGCGACACAATAAATGTAGCCTATGAGCTGAACCCGCCAAAGATAGTGAAAGGAGAAAAGTTTGATCTAGGGCTGCTTAAAGGCAACATACAGGATATGGCAGACCGGGCTATGCAACTTCGTGGACTTGTAAACGCAATCCACCTGACGGACTCTGTGCTAGGCATTCCCCGACTATCAAGCGTCACTGCAGCCAGACACATCAAAGAACATATCGATGCAGGATCTAGACTGAGCTGTAGCATAAGAGTGCGCGATCACAATTTCCCGTCTCTCTGTCAGCTTGTATCAGATGCAATTCTTATCGGAGCTGAGAGCGTCCTTATCTTAATGGGCGATCAGCCTGCAGACAAGCTAGGTGATTCTGGCCTACGGCCAAGCGCAGCACTCAGAATGCTTAACAAGGAGGGCTATGGTCGGAACATCAAATTAGATCTATCATTTCCAGCAAAAGTCAATGACAGCTCAGCTAAATCAATAAGGAATAAACTCGACGTCACTCCAAACTCTCTTGTAACTCAATCAATATCGTCTCTTTCCGACTTAGGCGAGATCTCAGACCTTGCAAAGCCCTACGGTATTAAGGTCACCGCAGTTGTGATGGTTCCGTCAGAGAAGAACCGTCAGTCTGCTTCGCTTATAGGGCTTGACTGGTCAGAATATGAAACCAACCCCGTAGATTTCATAATGCAGGCTGCCAAAATCGCAGACAGGGTGCTCTTGACTTCCCCAAATAGCTTCGCATCAGGTATTCAGCTACTCCGGCAGCTTAAGCAATGAGATCATCGTTAGGGCTTTTTTTGTCTGTTATCTCAACTTTTACAGAGTCGATGACCTTTCTGTAATATGGTTGCAGGCTCTCATCCTCTGGAAGCCGAGGCCTTTTGTAATTTACAGATATCTCATCTTTAATTGTGCCAGGCCTTCTTGTGAAGACGACCACCTTATTTCCTAGAACAACTGATTCAAGTATGTTATGTGTGATAAATATTATTGTCTTCTTTGTCTTAGCCCATATCAGCTGAAGCTCTACCAATAACAAGTCGCGAGTCTGGCTGTCTAGCGCCGCAAAAGGCTCATCCATCAAGAGCACTTCTGGATCCATGACAAGGGCTCTTGCTATGGCAACCCTCTGCTTCATTCCGCCGGATAACTGGTATGTATATGCATCAGAAAACCTGGTTAGCTGCATCATCTCAAGATAATGCATTGCTCGCTCTTGTCGTTTTTTCTTCTCAACACCAGCCATCTTTAGCCCAAACTCAACGTTCTCTAATACCTTGAGCCAGGGAAATAATGCATTTTCCTGAAATACCATAATCCTATCAGGTCCAGTTTCAGTTACAGGATGGCCATTTAGGATTATTTCCCCTTCTGTAGGCTTGTCAAGTCCAGCTAGGATATTGAGCAGCGTTGTCTTACCGCAACCAGAGGGTCCTACGAAGCACACAAACTGCTCGTCTTCTATTGTCAGGTTGATGTTCTTGATAGCAGTTATGAGCTTTACTTCATTTCCTTGCATTGCAAGAAATTGCTTGCCTATATTTCTTGCTTCAAGTTTTGCCATATTATGTCATAAGTCATCTATATCCACTATATGAGGTCGTTGGTGTTACCAAACTGCTTCATCCTATTTATCCGCGCTCTGTCTGAAATTGTTATTATTATACCAGCTAATGCTACTATTATGCCGATAACAACAAGCGAGACGAGAATAAGCGCAGTAGCAGTAAATAGAATATTTTTTCTGCTCAACATATGGTCCGGGTCTCCAAAGCCTATTGCAACTTCAAGCATTTGATCTGTGGGATTTAACAGGGTGAGAGTGTATACACCTGGATTTTCTGCACTGAAAGGTTCAATTGCGATTAGCTGACTGATACTCTTGTTGATTATTGTCTTACCCGCATTGTCCATCACTATGACGGAAGCTGGTCCACTAAATTCAGCAAAAGCGATGACGTATAGGCCTATGCCTTGAGTATTGTTAATATTCTTTTGCACATTTATCCATCGCCCTGGCTCTATAGTATAATTTCCTTCTTGTTGGATGATATTTATGAATTGAAGGGTATAATACCCTAGCATTGAAAAGCTGATGACAGCTGTAGTCATACCGACGACCAACACGATATGGCCTCTTTTGAGATACACTCTATGAACTTTCAAGATTGTAATGATAAAAAATCTTACTGATGTGATTAAGAGAGAAGATGATTAGCCGCTCATACGCATTAATATCAATGGGATCGGTGCACAATATTTTTTCACCTATTGCTATTATTATGAACTACTACTGCTGTATCTCCTTCTTTAAAGCAGCTTGTATGAGGAAGATTTGGACAGTTATCATTAGCATTAGGTATTCCATCTCCATCCTTATCACCATCTGCATCATCTTGTTGTGTCGTGGTTCCAGTCAAAGAAGAAGAAGAAGAGGAGGAGGAGGAGGAGGAAGACTGTGTAGCATCTCCTCTTTGAGAACAATCAACTGCACCATTGAAGGCTCCAAAACCGCTAGGATCCTGACCCAGAAAGCCGACTTCAATGGAATTCCCATTAGATGTACTACAAAATGTATCTATTACAAGGGTATTACCTGTAGAAGCACAAGTAGAAGTACCATTAGGAACCTGATTTACTGCAGTGAACAGGATAAGACTTCCTCCTCCCCGCTGCCATTGTTAAATCTTCCAGTGTGGATATTGCCACTATACAATGTTTGTCGGTCACTGCTATCACTTATTTGAAATGTTCCACCAGTTATATCCACACGCTGGGGATTAGAAGCAGAAGGACTACCTTGTGCATCAAAGGTTAGCCTAGCCCCGGTACTCGAGCACTCAACAACGCCATCTACTGGTTGTGTAGTTCGGAAACTAAAATTGCTTTGAGCTTGCACTGGTTGAAGAAGGTTAAAGAGTATTAGTGGACTAGATGAGAGTAGGACTACAGCAGCAGGTAATGCGAATAAAGTCGACTTATTTTTTCTCAAATATGATATATTTACCATGATCTTGCTGCGATATGGTTTGGATTTATTTAGCCCATTCTTCTTCTTTGGGTTCTGTCAGTTCAATATCTCACTTGAATGTATTGCGGTCATGAGCCGATAAAGTGACAGAACCGGGTAAACAAGGCTTAATATAAGAACCCATTTGTTATGTGTGTCTCTATAGGTGTGGGATTATTACAATGATGATCACAAATGTGAACTATTTTGCCGCAAGGGTACTTCTTGTAGTATCACTTGTTCTGATTGTAGCCTACCTAGTAGGCGATCCAGTAGTCCCCTCCAAAGAAGACAGGGCATTCTATTTTGCCGCACCCGCAATAGTCATGTCAATTGTATCATTTGGAATAGCTTTTAAAGAAAAGTCAATCTTCGCATCCGTATTGCTGGTCGTTAATGGCATCATTCTTGTTGTGGATGGAATAATAGTTAATTACAATTATCTGATTGCAGGCTATCTCCCAAGTCAGGCATCTGGATTTGTTCTAGCTATAGTTGTGCTTGGCATTGCGATAGTAAAGAGCATAATGACGTTTAGGAAGACACCATCGACGACGACAAAACCAACTTAACAACAGTTCTACTTCTCACATCTATATGGCGAACAACAATTTGACTTATTTTTACTCTATTATCTGGAAGGATAAGATGGGCGTGTTCCTCCGTACAACTTTTACTTTGTGTCTTGATAACCCCCGACGCCAACAACTCTATATCTCTATCCACATCTACCTACCGCTCAGTGCTTTATTTACTATGTATGACCCTGCAAAGAAGCTCCACAGTAAAAGGAGTGTTATTCACAATAGGTAAACAAATAGATGTCCGAGAATTTGGACTTAAATAAGGCAACAGTGATCAGAGTACGAAATATTCTGCCTGCGGATGGTGTACTATTATTGCTGCAGTCGACTGATCAGGGACTATTTGACCTGATTCTGTGAGCGTTATACCAGATTTTTCAGGCTCTAATATCTTCCAGACGAGATGATGCTGTGAGATATCTGGACAACTGGGATAACCCCAACTGTAACGAAGGCCGCGGTTCTGTCCTATTTTTAATTCGTCCCGAATTTTTGCATTGATCAACTCAGCCATTGCCTCAGCTGTTTCAACTGCAAGACCATGCAGATAATAGGCGTCAGTATATTTATCGTGTTTGTTCCACAAGTCAATTATTTCTGTGACCTTGTTGCCGACAGTCACTGCCTGGAATGCAACAATATCATTTGTGCCGAAATAATCCGCAAGGCAAAGATGCTTTTCTTTTGAAGAACGAGGAAATTCAAACACAACCTGCTTACCATCTTGTAGATCAACTGCAAGCTTGCCATTACCCGCCTGTCCAACTGTCAGATTGTGGCAGTTGTAGAATCCATATACTGCAGAGGGTTCAAATAAATTATCGCTCAATACTCGATCTATCCACGTTCTGAACAACATTTCAGGATCCTGATCTCTTGCCCCTTTCCCTCTCATTCCCCACTGCAATACAAATAGCGATTTCTTGTTGATGTATTTCCATACCTCATGTAGGTCAATCCTAAGGGGCTCCAATCTGACAGACTGGTTAATATGAATTGGCAATGGTGGCTCTACGGGCTTGATGCCACTGTGAGGAATCTGGGATTGCTCTACTGCCATGTCAAGCTGGGGCCGTTCATCCCATTTCTCCAACTTTCGCTGCCACTCGCCGACAAACTGCTCGCGATCAGGAGACATCAGTCTGTTCATTACTTTCAGCCCATCAAATGCAGTCTTGCAGTAGAATACACCTGGTGAGTAGATACCATCCTCTTTTGCAATCCTGTTGATGTAATTACTATTAATTGCTGCCCCTCCACAAAGCACTGGCATGTTCATGCCATTCTGCCGCGCGTGTTCGATAAAGTATTGCATCTGTTTAGACGTCGATACAAGTAGTGCTGATAGCCCTACAGCATCAGCATTGACTTCCCTTATCTTTTCTAATATTTTCTGCAGCGGCACTTGCTTGCCAAGGTCGTAAACTGTATAGCCATTGTTGACCAGGATTGTTTTTACTAAGTTCTTGCCAATATCATGTACGTCACCATAAACTGTACATATCACAAGCTTACCCTTGCTGACGCCCTCTGCCTTGATCAGGTATTTCTCAAGTTCTGCAACGGCTGCCTTCATACATTCAGCAGACTTCAACACAAATGGCAGGATTAGCTCGCCAGCACCGAATTTATCACCCACCTCTTTCATTGCAGGAAGCAGTACTTCGTTTAGCGTCTCCACCGCCGCTTCATGAGATGCCTCTTTTGATGAGCCTCTCAGCACAAGCTGTCCTCCACCATCTTTGATACTCTTGCCATCCTTGAGGTGATCAGCTATTGCCTGCACTACGTCATCCTCTATTCCCTCCTTGAGCCTGTTGACGATTCTGAAGTGACAGCGTTTGGACGCTTCCCAAGTCGGATCAACCTCAATCCTCTTGGTGGAGCTGCCTGCTGTTACCGTCTTAGCACCTTCAAAGTACGCTATCAGATCTGCAAGAGCATTTGGATGCTTGTTGAAAATCAGATCTTCCGCTAGCTTCTTCTGCTGCTCGTCGATCTCGGGATAAGGAATGATATCGCGTGCATTTATTATGACAGCATCAAGTCCGGCATGTAGCGCATGATACAAAAATATTGAATTAATTATTTTTCTTGCATTTGACGAAACACCAAAGCTTACGTTACTCAATCCTAATACTGTAAAGCACTGAGGAAATTTCTTTTTAACAACCCTGATGCCATCCAAGGTATTTTTGGCTGCATCAGCAAGTTCGGGATCTCCGGTCACAATTGTGAATGTAAGTACATCAAAGATAAACTGCCAAGGCTTTAGGCCATATTGCGAAGTCCCGGTTTCATAGATTAGCTCTGCAACTTCGAGCTTTTCCTGAGGTGTCTTTGCCATCCCCTTTGGACCAATACACAGTGCAATAGCTGGCACGCCATATTTGACCATCAATGGCGCGAGTTGATGGAATCTCTCTCCGTTGCCTTCCAAGTTTATAGAATTGATTATGGGTCGGCCAGGGATCTGTCTGATTGCTGCCTCGATCACTTTTGGGTCTGTTGAATCAATGACCAACGGCGCTTCTATCTCCAAACTGAGCCTCTTGACTAGCTTTACCATAAAGTCCTTTTCGTCAGCTCTCTCAGTCGTAGCAATGCATACATCAAGGCAATGTGCTCCATCCTCTAGTTGATTTCTTGCGAGGTCGATTAATCCATCAAAATTGTTTGCTAGTACCAGATCTTTGGCTTTCCTCGACCCTTGGGTATTGATGCGTTCCCCAATTATCATTGGGCGCGGATTCTGGCTTAGGTCTACCGCCTTTAGAGCAGAACTTATCCTTGGAACCAAAGTGACCCTTTACATATTTATTAGCCATTATATTTGCTATTCACAACCAGGACAGTAATGTCTCTGTAGAAAAATCCTTCTTACCTGTTTTATAATAAAAATACAAGTAAGAACCATGGCGACGATTCAACAGTTTAAATTGAGGAGTAATGGCTCTAGTAGCTTCATAGACAAGGTATATACGATTATAAGAAACAAGAGCGGCAAGGTCACAAGCAAAGATCTTGACCAAATGATTGGTAACAAGCAAGATGTCAGACTTGCAATCACTCGCTTGACTGTTCAAGGCAAGATCAAAAGGGTTAGAGGATTTGGGAAGATGGGGATAGAATATTTCTATAAAGACATTGACCGTCAACAGCAAAAAGCCAGTCGAAGCAATCAAAGTATCAATGCTTGTTCTTATCGTTAGCGTCTAAAATTCTTCTTAGCTCTGCAATATGTTGCGGGTTAGTTCCGCAGCATCCCCCTATCATTCTGACATGATCATATTTGTCAACAAAATTTTCAAGCGCTTCTGCTATTTCTTTTGGTGCCATCTTGTATGTTGCACGACCTCCCTCATTTTGGGGCATGCCAGCATTTGGCATAACTAGCAGTGGCAGATCTTGCTCACTTAACCATCGTACGTTTGGCTCCATTTCGTAAGGGCCGGTGGAACAATTGAGCCCAAATGCATCGATGTTCATGTTACTCACTGTAGTGTAAGCTGCTTGAATGGTGGTTCCAAGCAGCATTTTGCCATACTGATCTAATGTAACGTTGGCAATTATCGGCACTTTTTTGGCCACCTTTTCCATCGCAATATGGCATGCCTCGACCGCTACTTTGACCTCTAGTATGTCCTGGCTTGTTTCTATCAGCAGGGCGTCGACCCCTCCTAAGATGAGCCCTTCAGCTTGTAGCATAAACGCCTGTTGTATCTCATCAAGAGGTATGTCGCCAAGTGCAGGATCATTTGAGCTTGGTAAGTATCCACTAGGACCCATAGAGCCAATCACATATCGAGGCTTATCTTTGAACTCGTCGCATACCTCTCTTGCGAGTATGACAGCTTTTTTGTTAAATTCAATTGTATCCTCCCCGTATCCATACTCGGCGAGCTTAAACCTATTGGAGCCAAATGTATTGGTCTCTATGCAGTCGGCTCCTGCAGTGAGATAGCTTCGATGAATCTGTTTGATCCATTCAGGTCGGGACAAATTGAGACCGTCGTTGAATCCATCTTTGCCATCTGGAAAATCCGCCGGCTTGGGACTGAGGCGCTGTATCTCAGTTCCCATAGCACCATCGAATAACAATACTCTCCTTTTAGCTGCCTCAATGAACGACTCTCGCAAATATTATAAATCTATCCAGTATTGATGGAGTTTAAAACCTTTGTAAATTGGGACTATTGACGATGTTTCTTCACCCAGATCCAGTAATGCTATAGGGGACTGTCGTAGGAAAAGTGTCATTACACTATAGGCTTTTGTTCACATAACCCTCAATTCCAAGTTTGAATGAGCCAACATGCAACCTGCGTCGCTCCATGCGAGTATGCAAATATTCTCATAAATGAAAGACACATTACTTCACACCGATCATATTGGTACAAGAATTTCCAAACATGCACTATCAAGGTAACTGCAAGTCTTAGCAGAGTGTATTAAGCTAATCAATATTTGAAGGATAGTTAAGCCAGCCTTTGGCGGATGTTTTATAGACATTCCCATAAGTTCATAGTAGCAGTCTATAACGTCAAGCAAAGTGTACCCCGATAGCAGATATATCCTTCTTATCGTGTCCTCAGTCTATAGATCGGCCAATACAGTCAAGAATGGAGAAAATGGCGCTGCCATTTCAATTGAAAGGTCAGATTGTGAAGATGACAGATCGAGTACAGGGAAAGTGCGGAAAAAATGACCAGATTTCGCATCCATTATGTTAATGTATCAGGGAGTAACACGAGATATAGTGCGTGGAAAAGGCACCGTATCCTTAATGTCCCCTACATTTGTTATCCACCGCATCAGGCGCTCGATGCCAAGCCCAAACCCTCCATGTGGTACGGAGCCATAATTTCTCAGGTCTAGGTACCAATCATAGGCTGCAGGCTCAAGTCCCTCTTTCTTCATGCGCTCAGTGATTGAAAGGATATTGTCTTCTCTTAGAGATCCACTTGTTATTTCGCCGAAGCCCCGTGGTGCTAACATGTCTGCCGCCAGGCCATTGCCTCTCTGTTGAGGATTCTCCTTTACATAAAAGGGCTTAATCGCAAGTGGATATCCCACTACAAATATCGGTTTAGTCACGCTCTTAGTCAGCTCCCTTTCAGAATCAATATTAAGATCATCGCCGAACTGTATCTCTCGCTTGCTGCCATCTTCCTGAGTAATCATCAAGCCTTTTGACTTAATGATTTCAATTGCCTTTTCATAAGACAGCCGCTCAAAGGGCGCCTCGATCGTTTTCAGTTCAGCGAGATCACGTTTTAGGTATGCCAGTTCCTCTGCCCTGTCTCTGATGGTGTTCTGGATCACGTGCGAAATAAGCTGTTCTTGGACTTTCAAGAGGTCTTCGAGAGTTACCCATGGAGCCTCAGCCTCCAAGTGTGAAAACTCCGCAAGATGCCTAACAGTTCTAGATCTTTCTGCACGAAACGATGGAGTAAGGCTCCATACTGGTCCAAGTGAAAAAATCATGGCTTCCAAATACAACTGCGCGCTCTGCGACAAGTAAGCTTCTTCATTGAAATACCTCAGCTTAAAGAGTGTGGAACCCCCCTCTACAGCGCCTTTGACAATAACTGGTGCAGTCACCTCCATCCAGTTGTTTTCCACAAACCAACGTCGCGCATAGTTAAGTACGGTTGCTCGTATCTTCGCTATTGCAACCATCTTGCGCATACGCACTGCCAGATGCCGCTTGTCAAGCAACAATTCTTCACTCTGATACTCACCAATCGGGTAATCGGTGCCTGCAATATTGTATATCTTGAGATCCTTTCCCTTTATCTCATATCCGCCCTCTGGAGCCCGTGCATCTTGGCTTACAATTCCTGTCACTTCAATTGAAGATTCTATACTAAGGCTAGCTGCCTTATCAACAGGAAAGATGCATTGGATAACACCACCTCTGTCATCACGCACAAGCACAAACGCATTCTCTTTCTGTTTCCTTATTCGGTATACCCAGCCCTTGACTGTAACCTCCCTACCGACATAATCTGACGACTTGACCTCGCTTGCCCTGACGGACATTGAGGTTAGGTTTCTTATCTAATTCTTAAGTTTATCCAGCCTAAAACTGGAACTATTGACCATTACGACTCGAGGATTTCGGTCTGTGTGTAACTAATCTGTCTGTGTACTGTTTGCATTATATTCTCCTTTCCTTCTCCGGCGGAGGAAAGGATTGGGTTGGCTTTGACAACTTTGGAAGGTAGGGTTAGAAGCAGTCTCCGGGGCTTCCTGGAAAAAGAATCCTAGTAAATAATATGCTCCAATGAGTGTACTCACTTAAAATCGCTGTTGTCCTCTGTATTACCTGCTTTGTTAGAGAGCAAAATCTCATCTTTAAACTGACCCAGTTTTATTCGAGCAATTGCAATTGCACTATCAATTATAGTGTATGTATCAAAAAACTTATCCTTAGTTAGCCCATCGAAGAACACTCTCTTATAGACCTCAATAGTTCGCAATCTTCTAACGTTGTCTTCAAAGACGAACGATACATTCTTCTGAAGCAACGCGAGCTGAAGGTCAAAGTAAAGTCTATTTTGTTGTAAAATTCCTTGGTCCGTAGCACCTAGTGAGTCATACGATTTTTGACTCTCCCGATCCAATGCGATGACTTCTGAAATAGTTACGCTATCAAGCTTATCTTTTGGGAAAAGCACATGAAAACCTTCTTCTTCCCCTATCATTTCTCCTCCTCCTTCTGGTAGCTTATCTTTCTTAATGAGAATTCTTGCAAAATAGTTTGCACCTTCATGAAGAGCTGTCTTATCTTCTGGGTTCATTTCTTCCTCCCTTAACCAATTAACTACCTTGTCAATTGTTTCCCGTTGTCTCACAAGTCGATTTTCTCCATCCTTATTCTTAGGGATTGTGTTGTTGGTAGTATTGTCTGCTTGCATTTTCTTGTAACAATTTTCTTCGTATCTCCTTACCATTTATTTTTATCATCCTGCTTGCTTCTACTGATGTCTTTTATTCTAGCAGCATGTATGGATTGACAGAGTCATAATCAAATCTTTTTCCTCATGCGAAGACTGTCTCACGGGATTTCCAGCCTGTCTGAACTTTTACCCTTTCTCTTATCGTGTCGTGGTGTCAAGAAAAGAGCACATACATGAAGAATGTGTGCTGACCAGGACACACGGAACGAGAACAAGACGAGGCGGTAGGCGACCTGTGTTCGTCTGTGGAAGAAGGGAATACAGGCGTATGAAGATATAGAACCAGCAGGATGAATCAAAATCAGAGAAATAGAAATAACAAAAATAAGAATTGCTAGCAGTGGTAAACCCACGAATCCTGAAAGCACATTAATTATTTCTAATGCTCTATGCAGGAAATACTTCTACGCGATTTGCGAACTATCATGGTTTTTTTGACACTATTTTTGGATGTAGATTTAGACCCCAGAGGTTCACAGTGCGTCAAATTCCTTTTATATGCAAGTGTTCAACAATTACCTTGAGAATCAAAATGTATCACTAACCAGACTACAGCATTACAAGAAAGAAGAAATCGCAAATGGCGGAAGGAGAGCCTAGCTCAGATAATTTTTATCAAGAATACAATCGTCGCTGAAAGCTAACCATAATTGTATAAAGTCGCTTTTTCCATCAAAACCTTCTGTTCAGTTGTCCTTTGATCCCCTCGGGAAAGTCTTTTATTGCTTGCATTCGTGCTAGGAACTAAGATGATATCTATTAATGACAAAAATAATAATACGTATATCATAAGAGGAGCCGCAGCTATCTTCACTTTAGCAGTAATGATGACTACGCCCATTATGATAGCTCCAGTCGCAGCTACTACTACAACCATGCCCCAACCAGTGACTGTAGCAACAGACAATCAATCTGTAAATGTGGTAATCAGCTGGGAGCCGATGGAAATAGAACCAGGCCAAGATACAGAGTTCACACTTAATTTCCAAGACCCCTCTTCAGGTGAGTCGATAAGTCATGTAAATTACAACTTTGAAATAACAGACCAAAGTGACGGTGGGACAGTTCAATCAATGACAGATCTTCACACCCACTCTGGAACTGATGAGCAAACCGTGACGTTTGATACTACAGGAGGCTTTAACTTTGTAGTGACTATCATTGGAACGGGCATAGACCCACCATTTGATACCACTCAGAGCGGCACTGCTCAAACGGTAATCCCGGTAGGGCAACAAATAGCTGGTGTAACTGGTGGTAATAACACAACAGGAGGCGTTGCCAATGCTACACAGACTACTTGTGATCCATCACAAATGGCAGCGGTGGGAGGCGGCAATACTAACGCTACGACAGGCGTCAGCAATACTACTCCTGCCACAACTGCTCCTATGAGCGCAAATGCTACCACAGCTGGAGGAGGGAACCAAACGACATCATCTTCTTCTCCAACACAGCTTATAGAACAAGCATGTATGGCAGCATTAAACAACGACACTCAGGGTGTGCTCATGAACCTGAATCAAGCCCTGAATGCCTTAGGTGGTAACATGACCACAGCTGAAGGCGGCGACGATGCAGAAGATAGCGATGAAGGTGAAGCAGAATAGAGTAGTAGCAGATACATGCGCACCCTACTCCAGACTAGAAGACAACGCCCTTTTGCTCTCTTATTTCTTCAGTAGTTAGACAGAGATACAAAAGACACTAATACGTTAGATAAATACATCAACTACTATCCTATCCCTTCAGATAAATTATTGTGAATGCATTTCATAACGTCCAAGCGTGTCTTTCCACTTCCTATCACATTAAGACAGGAGTCAGGTACATTTCCTTTATTTTTGTCATTGGAGGGACAGCCAAGGGCCACTATAAGAGAGAAGGAAAAAAGGTATTTGTAGGCACCTCTCTGCCCTAATCCCGTTTAGATGTGACTCTCGAGTCGTACTACCGGAGGAGAAAGAGAGAATAATTCATCTCTTCGGAGAACAAACAACCCGGCTCGCTTATGATGAGGAAGGGCACAACACCTGTCTGCGGCGACTTCTTCGCCACCGCCTTAATTATGAATCAAGGGCAAAATTGTCAATCAACAGCATAAATGTAAGCCAGCATGTTAGATGTCATGGCAGAAACGATGCAGGCTATGGTTCTCACAAAACTTGAACCGATAGAGGCTTGTCCCCTCAAGCTTATGTCAATAGAGAAGCCAACAATAAAGCAAAAGACTGGACTTTTCCTTGAAATAGAGGCGTGTGGAGTATGTCGGTCAAACTTGCACCTTATCGAAGGAGACTGGAAAAAGTATGGTGTGCCTTCAAGTCTGCCAGTGGTACCGGGCCATGAAGTCGTTGGCATAGTTAGAAAGGTAGGAGATGGAGTAAAAAAACTCAAAATAGGTGACAGGGTTGGAATTCAGCCACTTTTTAGCTCCTGCTTGCAATGCGAATATTGCCTGTCAGGGCGAGAGAATTTGTGTGAAAGTGCTGAGATAACGGGAGAAACTGTGCAGGGAGGATATACTGAATACATCTCAGCATTGGAAGAATTTGTGACTCCAATCCCAGACAGCTTTGACTCAGGGCATGCTGCGCCACTTTTTTGCCCGGGGATAACTGCATACAAGGCTGTCAAGGCAAGCGAGCCTGTGGGAGGCAAGACAGTTGGCATTTTTGGAATAGGAGGTGTAGGTCACATTGCTGTACAGATCGCCAAGTTTTATGGAGCCAGAGTGGTAGCCGTTTCAAGAACTAGAAAACATATCGACTTGTCAAAAAGGCTGGGGGCAGATAATGTTGTAGTCTATCAAGAAACTGATGAGGAATTCTTAAAGAACCTGTTACGAGATGAGGGTCTTCTTGATTGTGCGATTGTCTTTGCCCCATCTGACAAGGTGATAGATACTGCCATAAGGTCAACCAAGAAAGGAGGCATTGTTGTTTTAGGCGTACGCGGCAACGTGAGTAACTTTCCCACATTTGAAGAAAAGATAATAAAGGGCAGTAATATTGGCACTAGAAAAGACATGGAGGCTTTAGTCAATATGGCAAGTGAGCAAGGATTACAAGTTATCATAGAAACTCACAGGCTTGCAGAGGCTAATAAGGCACTATATAGACTCAAGAACGCACAAGTAGAGGCACGTGCAGTCCTTGTTCCATAGTTTGTGTTTTGTGTTGTAAAGACTAAAGGACCCTAATGCATTTATGCATGCTCTTTGAAGGGACTTCGTTATTTACAGATAACAACCTTAATGTTCGTTATGTATAGTCTGTTCTAACCACAGCATTGTTGCCCAATGCTCTCTTACTCTAGTTCGGAGTTTCGGATACTTCGTCAAAGTCCAATAGTACGCTTGCTTTGCTAGCTCATCAGCTTCCCTATTTTCGTCGCGCTTTATCCATTCAAACCTTATACTATCACGAGCAAACTTTGACCGCAACACAATAGCTCTATCGTACATTGGACCTATTTTTGTAGTCCCTCTACTGTAATCACTACTCTTTAACTTTCTCGTTATTAGTTGACTGTCGCCTCTAATCAGTACTTCATAGTCATCGTTATTCTTAGCATAACCATTTTCAAGCAGCCATTCCATAGCCCTTATTGCGCCGCCGTATTCAGCAGCATTATTATCAGCTTGAGGAGAAAAAGGTCTAACAGAGTCAACTAAGCCATATTCCTTATACAACACCGTACCTTTTTCATTTTTTACTACAAAACCGAAACATGGTATACCAGCAGGATTTGCTGGTTCACATAAACCATCAAAATTGACAAATAGCTTTTTCCTTGATGTCATATTACCATTTCCGGTTCTCCATAGTGACTTCTCTCCTCAATGATTCCCATCTCAATAAGAGATACAAACACTATAAATCACTTATTCTGGTTCCTGTACAAAAACTTGTTAGCAGGTTTAGCGATAGTGCGTTTCAGACAGATATCAATTTTAATATTATCAATTACCACAGTTAAGTTTAGGGAGGTTGCAGGACTTTCAAATTTTTCTTCTGCAAAGTCGCTTCCCACATCTGCTTTTAGTTAACATGAAGTCGTCTAGGTATGAGAGATCGTTATCACTTTGTATTTGGAAAATATTATTCAGCTAAGATTTCGATACTTAAGCTATCACCACATCGCCATTGGCAGGACCTAGCTCTGGGAAGTATCTTATATTTCTACAGATATAACAGAAGAAACATGGGTAACTCACACGAGATATTCCAGCTAGACGATAGGCGGCGAAGGAAATAAGTGAATTTTCTCATACATTCCTTAAATGTGCAGTATTCTCATCTTACTTGATGAAATCTAACCTCACGGCAGCAATCATTGCAGCTTTTGCAATCACTTGCGGCGTATTTGGTGTAGTAGGCCCGGCACAAGCACAGACCGATAGCCCAAACAATGCAACCTCTGGTATGTCGATGGATATGGGGGGCGACATGATGCGAATGTTGCAGGAAAGTAGTGCCAACCACAAATGGGGCATGATATCAAGCATTCAAAATGACCAACAGGGGCAACCAGCATGGATTGTTGGAGGCCACTGGATGATGGAAATGTCTTCGCAGAACGACACTGCCACGGCTGACACGACTGGTCCCATCAGCAATGTCAGAGCCTTCGATGCAATGCTTCAAATGGTGATGCTCAATGGCTCGGCTATGCATAGTCACGAGATATCCAACTTCACACAAACTGCAGACCCCACATTTGATAGCGGTACGAACTCTACTACAATAACCGGCACAGCCACAGTTACAATGCGCGAAGGTCCAGTCCCCAATGTGCCAATAACAATCCAGATAGCACAAGACAAAGTGATAGCAATAACACCTGATGCAACTACACTTGAAAACCACTTTGGAGATACACCAATCTATGGAATAGTGATCTCCCCAGAAATGATACAACAGATGATGATGAAGTATGGTGACATGGGTGGTATGATGCAGGGCCATATGGGAGGCATGACGAATAGCAGCAGTAGTGGGATGTAGACAAGGAGCGCGTTATAGGAGCTAACCTTAGAGCATAGAGGAAGCAACTCTACTCTTTTTTTGAATTATAATAAGCCTTTCATTATTAATCATTCATTAAACGCTATAGTAGTTTATCGGATCTTCTGCAAACCTATCGCAAGGTGACATTATTTGGTTCAAATGCAATTAAAAGCAGAAGATATTTGCAATAGATGATCCTTAAGGAAGAGCGAGAGCATTTGCCAATATTGCTACGTTTTGAAGTCTTCTTTTTTAATTCTAATTCAAAGCCAGCATCTATTTAAGGTAATCTAAGGTCAGTGGAAAAGCAGTATTGTAGATGAAATATTTTCATACGAAAAAAAGTATTCTAAATATAACAAAAAGGAAATGTTGAATTCAGGCTCCAGTAGACCCTTACCGACCATATACTACCTTTCTGATTGCCGTTGCCAGTGTTAGCGATGACACTACAGCTGTAGCAATTACGAATACAGTAGTGCTTAATGGCAACAATACATCCACCGACGAAACCACTGTGATTACTAGAACTGCAGTAGATGTACCAAAAATAATTGCTAGCAGCTTGCTATTAATCTTCATACTCTTGCTTATGAGAAGGCTCAGAGGCCCAAGATAGATAGTTCCAATAAGCATGCTTGATATTGCCCCTGCCAGTATTGCACCAGCCTCGCCGCCTCCTATTGCAGTATAAACGAGCTCTGCGGCCATCAGTATTCCAAACAGCGGGTACAATGCAACCTTAGCTGTTGCCTGCAGCCAAGGTTGATCTCTCTCATATTCTGCAATTTGAGGACTAAATGAATAATATGCAGTGTTGAAGACATCCAGGAATGCTGTCCCCGATACCGTGGACATTATGTAATTGTCACGGAAAAAGCGCAAGTACTGTACTTGAGGCGTCAGCTCAGAGCCAAATGTAGCTGTTGCAATTAGACAACGAGAGGGAGATGGTTCAGGCTGAGGGGCAGGATTTCCAGTTCCCTGTTGCACTATAAGGTCTATCTTTGCATTTTCTCCCTGATTGTTGATATTGTTTGCAGTCAGTGTTACCCGCCCTGCATTTGGGAAGGTATATTCATATGAATAGGTACCAAAATCTGAAGACATGTGATTTTCATGAATCTTGTTGCCATCCTGCGTTAAAACAAAATCAAATGAGGACCCTCTTAGGAGATCACCGGTAGTTGGATCCTGGATGTTCATGACAAAAGTTATTGGAGTATCGGCCTCAATTATATCAGGACCCCATGAGAGCTGAAAGAGAAATCTTTCTCCAGGCAGTGATAATATATCAAGTGGGAATTTCGGTTTCTCTACGGGAGCAAGTGCAAACTCAGCAACATTGCTGTCGTTTATTGCCTTGGCAATACGGGTTAGTAGAGGATTATTGACTACGAAATGTACGATACGGTTTTGCGCGGATGTATAGTCATCAATGACTATAGCTTGTGCCTCAAGCTCTTCACCATTTAATGTCCCACGATAGCTGTTGGTCTGCAACCCTTCAATGGTCTTTGGGAACTGGACTTCCATGTGGAGCACTGGCACTTGCTCAACATAGGTTTGATCCCAGCTAAATGGCATTTGAAACTTGATCGTTTTATTGGAATAGTCAAAGTTGGTAATTTCATCATAATACGTTTTGATCACCATTTGTTCTTCACCCTGAGTAGTTGGAACACTAAACGTGTATGAATCCCCAATGCTGACAAAGAGATCGAATTTTTGATCTGACGGCATTGTGAGTCCAGGGCTGCTTTTCTCAATAACCACTGCAATGTGATACAACCCTCCTGCTGTGAGGATTCTGCTCCGCAGTTCAACGGGGGTATCATTGCTCACGTCTATCGGTGCACTTGGGTTAGCTTCGGCATTTACTTGCCAACCCTGTATCTCCCAATCGGGGATCAATTTTGCATTGACGACACCGTCAGATGATCTGAATCGCTGGTCAAGCAGAGTTTCGTTATTCAAATCAACAACTATTCTGAAGTCAATACCTGGAAGTGTAGAGTTACTAGGTGGGTCACCATCAAGTGCTCTTATTACAAGGCCAGGAGTAGTGCTGGAAACTTGATCGAGAAATGTGGGGTTTATTGATGCTTCTACTGAGACCACCTTATCAGAGATCGTTACTGATGGTGATGTATCACTCCCGAGCCCATGTCCCTGTGCAATAAGAGTAGAGGAAATAATAATAACAAGCTGTAAAGTTATCGAAGCAAAATATCGCTTCAGAATGCTATACATATATGCTCAATCAGGGTGAGATTGATCAATATATAAAGCACCAAGCAAACCAAAATAGAAAAGAAGAGGCGCTTGGAAATTTTTCTATTTTTAAAATTCTCTCTATATGGTATGTTCATAAAATTTGAATCTGGCAGTCCAGACTTTCCTAATGCGAGAAAGCCACGGTGACCAAAGAAAGAAATAGCCTTTAGGTATTGATATTTTTGCTAGTCATGAGATGTGCTTGTTGCGGCGGAGACATGCTGCCTGAGAAAGATATTGGCAATTCCCTAATATTCAAATGCGCCGAATGTGGTTTAAGCGACAGCAGATTAAAGAAGATCCAAGAGAAAAGAGTTGATGCTGACTAACACTATCCAATCAAAATAAATTCAGTCATTCTAATAACGATCCTGGGATAGTAATAACAACACCTTTGCATCTACTCCGTAGTTGATTATGCTTAAAACTTGAACTATTCCTCTTGCAATAGCGCGAAATATCACTGTTTGAGGTAATAAAGAATGTATCGATTCATAGCTAAGAAAAATTTATTCTTACCAGAATGCACATGCACAATCAAGAAAAGAAAAATAATGAAAGAGTTCACTTTATTTTTAGTTCTCTCTATTGACCTAATTTTGTTCTTCTATAGTATTTGGTCTATCTGATTGTATGTTTGAAGAAATGCAAAACCTTTTTCAGTAGTCCTGAATTTACGCATTGTTGAATCATGGCTCAGAAGGTCATTCTCAATTAAAAGCAGGAGATACTCTTACAATTCCTTGACATTAAGAAATACCCTATACGTTATCTAGGTCCTTGTAAGACCATCATCATGATCATCGTTTGCAACCTCTAGAATCTGATAGACATCTCTGTTCTACTTCTGCTATTTTGCATCATGTCTTGGGCTGTCAAGTTGCGTTATTATTCAGTTAACTAATTTTGGCTTGAACTAGCCTTGTGTCAACTATTAGCTTTTTCTTTATTATAAGGAAAGAAGCCAATATAACTAAGGGAAGTCGAACAAATCAAATAGTATGATGTGTGCTGGTTCTATTATTAGAAGTAGATAATGCCTCCTCGATATACGGAACAGATGTATTCTTACAGAAGAATGATTATCCGACCCATGCGGTACTATGCCAAGCTTCAGTGGTTCCAATAAGCATAATGAATAGTAGATTGATGATAAGCCCCTAACAAAGTGTTTCAGATGTTACAGGCAGCGCCACTCAATGGAGACAGGAGACAAGTTTTTGTCTAAAAATTGCCCAAAAGGAACCAAATGCTACCGTATTGCATCATCAAATCATAACTCATAGATCAATATTTTTACAAATATAATAGTTGGGACAAACATTGTTTCGGGAGTAGATCGGTTAAAGAATATATCACCTAAATATTAAAAACAGGATCTGTAGCAAGGACCCTTCTGAGCCCATTATTACTAGAAGAATTGGTAGATCAAGTGTCAACTAATCAAAGATAAGGTCTATCGGAAAAACTGTAACCGTTTGCTTTCTAGACAGTGGCACAGGTCAGACATCTCAAGGAACAGGCTTCGTTATTATCCCAAGTAAAACTTGCCAGCTTTCTATTACACTGTGAACACCGATTCCGATTTCTTGTGCGACTGTTACGGGTTCTAACTCTGAGCTTCTTGCCACAGCAAAAACAATGACTTTTATCATCAGAAGGTAAGAAAATAGCGCACTTTGGGCAATATTTCATGCCCTTATCATAGAGGCTACCATTGTGACCTCGGACAGCCACTCTTTCACACAGATTTCTACATGGAGCCAAATTAGATGATCGCCAATCTCGCAGCGATGAGCGATAAAAGGTAGCTGGCACCATGCGGAGAGGGGGGGCGAGGGGAGGGAAGACTGAAAGAGTCTCTGTGTGTTTATCTTACGAGTTGACTATAATATTATTTCCGTTGCTCAATCTCTTCCTATACGGCTCATTGTCCGTATTGTAGAAGTCTCTTTCGACAATACCTTGATCATTCACCTCAGTCACTTGTATCGTTCCAGAATACGCAATTTCTACAAGATTATTATCAGTCACCAAGCCCCCGCCTTCTGCTATCAAGGCATTATCAAAATCTCGGTCCACTATTGTTATACTCGAATTTCTAGTCAGTAGATATTCACTAGATGTTATGTTAGAAAACAGGCTATTCTCTAAGATATTATTGTAACTTCTTGTTGCATTGATACCTATAGGAGAGTTTAATACAGTATTGTTGTAGACTGAATTCTCCACTGTCAAGCCATCGTCCGGTTCTGAGGGATTAAACAGAAGTATTCCCTCTGAAGCTGCTGCCTCAATGGTATTGTTATGAATTTGGTTATTTGACGATTCTGATATTATTATGCCACTAGTTGAATTATTAACTTCGTTATCTCTTGCAGTTGAACCACTCATATTTCTTGAGAAGAATATCCCTGCTCGGATATTATCTTCCACTTTGTTTCCCTCAATGAGGATATTGGTACAGTTAACTGAGCAAATTATGCCTATCGGATTGTGGTGAATCCAGTTATTTGTAATATTCATATCGCGGCTTCCACTATGAGGATCTACAGCGTAGTTTAAGTTATTATAATATTCATTTGCATCAATTGATATATCGTATGCGCCCGTAGAATAAAATGCCCTCCACATATGATGGAATTTGCTACCTCTTACCTCCATGTCATGTGTAGGCCCATATCCAAAACGGGAAGATGCCACTCCATGAAGGTCAAATCCTCGTCGCCCCAATTCATTATATCCTAGATATGCAAATTCCGAATTCATTATTTTGGAGCCTTCGCTTGCATCAAATTGAATGTATCCGCGAGCAACAGAACCACTCCCGTCTTGAGGAACAATATCGTTAGAAGAAGCATTCCAAGATGTTATTTTGACACCATCTATCAATATTCTACCATGAACTATTATTCCATTGGAGCCTTCAATCTTTAGATATTGAAGACCATCACCGTTTGAAGTCATTTCAAAACTTACGCCATCAGACACTCTCAAGTTAGCCTTTAGAAGATACTCGCCGTCTTCAAGCTTTTCAATTACTGACGGGTTATAGATGGTGTTTATAAGATCTTCAAAAGATGCATGGTCGCAGTCTATAGTAATCGTGTTTTCTCCTGTATCATAACGTATACAATCTAATGCTTCTTCATTGTCAAAGAAGAGTGGTTGCTGATAGGATATGCTGACCATAGATAATAGGATAAGCGCCATTGTTACGGTAGCAAAGTATAGCCTAGAAATAATCATCATAATGTTGCTTCTTTTTATTGCATGTATAAGAGTCATAAATTTAAACTGCTCTATACTCTTTAGTATAAGAGTGAGTTGAAATATCTCTCGGGAATACTGTATTGAGGTTATGCATTATGAACTGGTATTTAGTCAATGAACGTCTAAGGGAAAATAACGTATATGTTACTATTGTATCTTTTCCGTGCATTTTACAGTGGGAGTAATGATGGAGGTTATTTTGGGTTTGTCTGACACTTTTTTGCTGAGAAGATATGATCTTTAAACATATATCTCATATGAAAACAGTATAACTCTTCTCAGACATATGCTGGAAACCATTAAATAATTTCTAGTAATAGCACCATAACCAATTGTGACTCTTAAGAAAAAGATTGGTACAATCAGTCATCACCCATCAATCATAAGGGATCTACTAAGTGGCAAGAGCAAATCTGAAATACGTATGAAGATACGTCAGCTAGACGAAAGAGCACGTAAAAGTGCAGAGGATTTAGAAGTGCTATCTTTTATAAGAAGCTACAAAGAAGTTTCCAATAACGCCTATCATGCAGATCCAAATGCAAGAATAAGATTGAATAAACTATGTTGTATTGAAGATTGGGACAACCATGAAGTAAAGGAGATAATCCCAAAGTTACAAGATATGACATATTACAATAAATGCCAAGGCATACTCGCAAGAAAACCTGGGCAAGTCCACAGAAAAGATTGGGAATGGACAATGGGGACAATTGCCATGAAGAGATTTGGCAAACTTAATGAGGACAGTACAGCGATAGGAGTAGGAGCTGGAAAAGAGTTAATTTTATTCTATTTAGCAAAGCATCTCAGGCACCTCTATGCAACAGACCTTTATAACACAAAGGATTGGGAGAATTTTGCCCCCGAAGATTTTCCAGAAGATCCAAGTAAATATTCACCATTTCCATACAATGAGAGTGCTTTGGCAGCATTGAGGATGGATGGCACCCGGCTGGAATTTCCATCCGACACATTCGATATTGTATTTTCTTTCTCTTCGATAGAACACTTTGGGGGAGAAAACTATTCCGGCGCGCTCAAAAGTCTAAGAGAAATGGAAAGAGTGCTTAAGCCCGGAGGCATTGCCATAGTGGCAACTGAATACATAATCAATAATAAAGACCCACCTGATCACACCAATCAATTTTATAATGAGCGGACAATTTATTCACACCTGGTTGACAAGCTAGACAGAATGAAACTTGTAGAACCGTTGGATCTAACTATATCACAAAAAACACTAGATAAAGGCATTATCGATGCAGCTAAGGCGGTCGACTGGGATACAAGCAGAGTAGATGACGACTTTAAGAAAGCTAACCCCTACATCGTCATCAAGCTTGGTAACATATTAGTGACATCTATAATGCTTGTTTTCCGAAAATAAAAAGCAGACCTGTTTCCTCTTTATGGGGTTTGGCTCAGCAAAATATTGCCAGTTATAGCAGAAAAGTACACATGTTGTGATAATCAGATCTTTAAACTGTCCAATTTCCACATAGAGCGAGGCAGTCTTTGATAGCTGTTTGAGGCGTTGCTTTTTGCAGTAAACTCGGGTTGAGTTGAAACACAGCATAATGGGATGACAAACCATTAATACTAACTAGTCCTGACTTCAGCGTAATTGAATAAACCATACAGAGAAATTTTTATTTTAATAGTAAGGACAACGAGAAACTAAAGAAGGGAGCCCTGCATCCAAACAGCAGCAGGTGACCTTGAATAACCCTACAGTAACAAAAATACCAATTTTCCCCAACTAGATAAAACATGCGCATAATTGGATCTTCAACCTTGATCAGTTTGAATCCATTCTACGCCTTACAAAGATTAAGTCCTCGAATAGGAATAACTACACAAGCTTTTTCAATACAACCCCAGTTGATTGGCCAGTAATCTTTGATTGTTTTCAGGAAAACTAGATAGTGAAAGTTTGCAACAATCAACAGCTCAGCTCTTTATTTTCAACCTTAAATCAGGTGGTTGTTGTTGTATTATCACTATTGGTGATCACATTGTTACTAGTATTACTATTGTCACTGTCGTTTAGAGTATCACCATAGTATATTCCTAATGCTCTTGCTATTTTCTTTCCAGCATCTGTTTTATTCAAAAGAAGGTTTAATTCTTCGATAACGAGTGAATATTCTTCTCTTGATCCATCTACATTTTCAAATCGCAGTATTAATTCGTCCTTCATGGGGCCTTTTTCCTTTAGCTTTCCTATTATTGGAGAGAAATACTTTGCAGTAATTTCTAAGAATATAGTCACAAAACTTGGATCGTAAGCAACGATATTGCTGTTGCCTAGGCTTATAGAGCTTTTGCCAGAGTCTACCACAACAGCATCTTTTTCAGCAACTCTGATTGAAGATAACTTGCTGTACAGCGCTAATTGGGAGGGTTCATGGTATAATATCAGATCAATCTTATCAAGAATAGCCCTGCCAAGAAGCAGTACCTGAGCGATATCAGTAGCTTCAGCGACATCTTTGATTCCCAGTATGTCTTGTACCTTTCCCTGCTCGCTTGAAGTAAAATCTATTCTTGGCAGTTTATTATAATCCAGATAATGTGTTTTGGGCTTTGTAGAACTGCTGGCCACATTCGTAATAGCAGTAGCGTCGTCCTCATGGTTTAGTTCTGATATTCTATATTTAATCTGAATTAAGTTATCATCTGGTTTGGACGGGTTATCTGCAAGCACTACCAAAAGATTTTCCTTCCCGTCCGTGTTGACAGAGTAAAGGTAGTAATCTTCTACGTTTACAAACTTGGGTGATCTCTGACTCTTTGTCTCTTTGTCAAGTCCTGGCAAAAAATCAAGAGATTTTTTTAGCTTTTTGGTTATCGGAGTCTTTAAACCTACAGGTATCATTACATCCTTCAAACCAAAATCTGATATCTTTCTTCTTTGGTTCCAAAATTCCATCTCAGTGCTCCGGACAAATAGAGAACAGGTGATAGACGGGTCGTTCTCAGCTATACTGGAACATTTTGGTGGCAATGTGTTAACCAATAAAATATTGTAGCGTTTGCTGTCCCCGAAGGTATCGTCAATAGATATCTTTAATCCTTTTTGAAGACAGGACGTCATCGTGTAAGGTAATTTTTCATAGCTCTTTGAAATCAACTCGTTCAAAGGTTCTAATGCACTACTCAAAGACCCTTCAATTCTTGAATAAATGTACCTTCTATAACTATCAGATTGTTTGAGAAATACTTCTCTAGAATGAATAATGTTACTTCTTAGCGTACTACTTGCTATTACGAAGGGATCAGCTTCGGTGGGAATTGAATAGCGCTCTCTCAATGGCTCATTATACAGGACACCAAAATTGCCAAAGGTATCCCCAGCGCCCTTGATTAATTGATCTATCTTTGAGAGTATTTCAGATTCCAACGACTCTGCTTTTGCGAGAACCGATCTGAGTTGTTCAAAGTCATTGTGCGCTTGAAAAATCATATTGCAAAGACTAGAAAAGTCCTTAAGTTGAGACAAGAAATCTATGTTTTGCTCTAGCGGAGAATAATCAGCGTACAGATATCTTCCTCTTTTTGAAGAATTATTGATTGTGCCTTCTCCGGTTGTCATGTTAGTGTTATGCTATGAATAACGATAGCCATTTCAAGGATATAAATCAAGTATTGAAAAAAGAGAGCTAGGGACAACGATTCACTCGATTACAACTGGCATATAAAATGCCTCCAATGGTGAGTATAAAAGATCCAGAGTATACCTTCTCCTACCTTATAGCCCTACTAGCTCTTCTCTGATTTCGAAGGCAACCTTCTTCCTATAAATAATCCGATATCTTCTGAAAGCCGATCTTCTAATTGGGTCATATCCAACCTCAATTATTTTCCTGTACGTTTCAAGTTGCGAAGTGGAGATTATCGTTCCAATGCCCGATTGCTTCTGTCTTATCTTATGTGCGACCTTTCTAGGTATATTGCGGATGAAAATCCTGCTATGCGCTCTTATGAGCACTTTGTCTGCCTCATCTAGTATAACAGACTCCCTAGAAATTGTCTCTGCATTTTCTCTCTGTTCTATTATATTGACCCTTACGGTAGAACCTGTCAGTACGCTTAGAAGTTGCTCAGTGGTGCCTGTGTCCGCCAGCAGAGTCTTTTGTGCTAGCCGAAATTTGATTCCACATCTTCGTTCAAGCTCAAAAATGTTTTGTAGCATCAAGCTTCCAAGGTCGCCATTCCTTAGAACTGCACCTGCCACAATAATGAGAGATAGAAAAAGAAGCCTTATGAAAACATTATCCTAAAGGCAAGCATAGAGAGAGCAAACGTTATTGTGCTAACGCTAATGACTTTAAGGCTAGTCTCAAGTCTCCGCGTTAGAGCACAGTTATTGTTACTCTTTTTTAAGTTCTTGTAGGGTCGAGACATCCTGATCTCGACATAGGCAACAAATCCTGTCAAGATTGCGGTCATTACTGCGAGGATGCTGATTGAATTTGACTGTATAACATATCCTGCCAGCACTGGTAATGATCCCCATGATACTGCGAACCAAAAGTCGTTATGGAATATACCACCCCACATTTCATAGTTGTATGTAAATAAAAAAAACCCCTCAAGAATGGCAATGATTGCGAGAAGAGGAGCAAAGAATACGATATAGTAGAGTCCGATTGTATATGCAGCTATAAGTGATGCTGCCATGATAGCCACTAGTTGCATTTTACTGAAGTAACTACCCCACGGTTTGGTTCTTTTTGACCCAAGGCCATCAGCAACGTGAGCCGAAATTCCAAGTGCAAGTGTGTAAATCAATGCAATCGCCCCAAGTCTATCCCATGCAACCTCGCTGGAAAGCATTGAGCCTACAATAGTAAATGAAACACACATGCCTGTGTATGGTAGAAATAGCAAGCCAACAAAGATGCGAAATCTCATAGGACCAAACTTTGGGACGAACCATTCATTTAGGCGCGTCTCTTTTTCTGCACTCATGGTTTTTCAGCAGAGACCATAGCAGAAGTTCCGCCAGTATAACACACCAAATCGACGTTTTGAAATTTTCTATTCTTAAGCGCGGTTATGGTCTGATTAATCCAGTCTGATTTTTTTATGATATCATCCAGTTGTCCAAAAACAACCTTCCATGACGAAATAGATCTTCCGGCTAGTCTGAGCAATTCAAAATATATGTTCCAAAGGCTGCGCATGAAGCCTGCAGGATAGGCAAAATCGTGAAATACCACAATACCACCGGGTCGGAGAACTCTCCAGCATTCGTCAATTACCTTTTGCGCATCGATGTATTTGGCGAGATATGAGGATACCATTGCGTCAAAGGATTCATCCCTATAGGGCAGAACTTCGGCTGTTCCCTGTGCTATCGGTATCTTTAGCTTACGCTTCAATGCGAGGAGGTATTCAAATGTGAGATCAATCCCTGTGACATTCTTGCCACTATCTGCAAGCATTGAAGATAGGACTCCAGTTCCGCAAGCAAGCTCGAGAATCACGTTACGGTGAGTCACTGTTTTTATTATCTTACGTTTCCAGGCATTATCCCGTCCTAAGGTTGCAAGTTGTAGGATTAAGTCATAGCTGTTGGCGTTGGCAGGAGTAAAGAAGCGCATTGCATGAGCATAACCCTGATGAACTAGCATTATTAATGCTAATACGATTTCACTTACTTTTATGTATTGAAAACTTACAGATTTGGCGCTAATGCTTATTTATCAATTGTTATAGCTAGTCGACTAACCACTACTACTACCCTTCTCCTAAAGGTGCTAGGCAACTTATAGCCAGCATCCAAAGTCCGATCTATAGAATGGAGGCAATTGCAGCAATCGTAACAGCAGCTACAAATACAAAGGCGTCCATGAGGATAAGAAATCGGCAGCAGAAAATAATATGTCATTGTAGTATATGTAGAAAGAAGCTCAAGTTTAGTAGACAAGCGAATATCCCTTCACATGTTGGAAGTGTATGATCGTCAATGAATGACAATTTTGACTCAATAATTCCACTCATCCTGATTTTATCTGGAAGGTTAAGATAGGCGTTGATCTGTTTATCTGACATAGGACCTCTTGTGTCTCCACGATTAGAATAAACTAAGAGAAGCACAAGGAAAAGAGGGTTTTGCACACTCCACCTTTGTCTAAGGAATTGGACGATTTGGTGCTTCCCTTGGAGTACACAACTAGATCATGCAGCAGGACTGCGAGAAGTGATATCTCCATATGTGAGACAGATTTGACCCAATAATTCCGCCCAGTCAGTCACTGGTTCAAGGTTACCTAATACTATTACCTTCTTCATCTTTTTTACTGCCTGCTATATTCAGGCTATAAAGCGCTAGAGAATGGAAGACAGGATCAAACAGGATAACCCAATTTATTACATAACTGGATGAAGTTCTCCCAAGATTTCTTTTCCCTTTCAAGCTTTGCGGTCTTTATAATTTTATTCTGAAGAATATTTTTTACTCTGTAGTCATAGATGTCCTTAAAAGTTTTTACATCGATTAATCCATCATCAATCATTATATTGCAATGTTCAAATAAACCCATATAGGCTTCGACCTTTCTCCATTCCTCAACGCTATTTGGTCCTTGGTCAGGTCCAGTCCATTTGCCACCCCCACGAAGATTTTCATGAACATCGTCATATTTTGTAAAGAACTCCCTT
>DATFCN010000127.1:0-3875 GCA_035253045.1 Nitrososphaera sp. | reverse complement strand
CTCGCCCATTAAAGGGGAACGTGAGCTGGGTTTAGACCGTCGTGAGACAGGTCGGTCTCTGCCTGACAGGGGCGTGGTTGTCTGAGGGGAAGTTGCCCCTAGTACGAGAGGAACAGGGCAGCGCAGCCTCTGGTTTATCAGCTGTCCGACAGGGCACGCTGAGCAGCTAAGCTGCTTAGGATAAGTCCTGAAAGCATCTAAGGACGAAGCCTTTCCCGAGAAAAGACAGCCGTCCGTAAGGAAAAGGGCGGCCATAGAAGATGGCGTTGATGGGATGGAGGTGTAAGCACCAAGCTTCGGCGAGGTGTTCAGCCTGCCATTCCCAATAGCCCGATGCACTAACCAAATTAGTTTATGCCATCGATCGTTAGTGGTTAGCCACATACGTGGCAGTGGCAACAGAAATACACCATCTTCTTTTCGCAGCCTCCGGGAACACGTAAAGAACATTCCGTATAAACGGAAATGTCACAATAAGCACCTCCTGTGGTCTTGTATACACGGCGTTTCTTTTATTTTATAACTTTGTTCAGAGAATCGTCTTAATTCCTGCTAAAATCCAATTAACGAACCATTAAATCTGGGGATAGAATGCTTACTCTGAATGTAATGCCTAGCTTTTGCATATCGCACAAAGAAGACGTGGATGGCATTTGCTCTGCTGCCCTCATCAAGGCAGCTTTTGATATATCAAAGGTGATGCTGGTCGACTATGCCAACCTCATCTCTAGGTTGGAAAAGGTGGCAACAATGCTTGATAAGATCGAGCAGTTGTTCATATGCGACTTGGGCCTGTCCAAAAAGACCGAACAGAAATTCACAGAGTTGCTTCAACGAATGGTCTCGGCAGGAGCGGAAGTGGTCTATATCGACCATCACGATATTAGCAAAGAGACTCTGCAGGCCCTCAAGAAAGCAGATGTGACACTCGTTCGGACAATCGATGAATGCACAAGCATCCAAGTTTATACAAAGTATAAGAAAAAACTCCCAGACCATGCAGCATTATACGCTGCGATGGGCGCACTTACTGATTATATGGAAAACAAACCTCTTGCAGCCGGCATTGTTTCGAGATTCGATCGACAGTTCTTGATGCTCGAGTCTACTGCATTATCATATATGATATCTTCAAATCAACACGATGAACCTTTTCTTTTAAAAATGGTCGATACTCTAGCCAAGATGAAATATCCGCATGATATTAAAGGCGGATTTGATATTGCAGAAAAATTTGCAAAAAAGGTCGCAAATGCAGTCGAATCGCTACAAGAATCCATTGTAACGTTGGACAATCTCGCCTATTCACCAAGCGCTGTGGAATTATCATCGAGCATGGTAGTCAATTTCGTGCTTGGTTCTTCCGGCAAACCTGCCGCCATGGTCTATAAACTAAAGGATGATATTAAGTCATACGTTGTCTCAATACGTGGATCAGCCGAATGTAAGGTACACCTTGGTCGACTAACAAACGACATTGCATCGGACCTTGGGGGGAGCGGGGGTGGTCACGATAGAGCGTGCGGAGCCGTGATTCCGAAGGCCAATCTCCAAAAGTTTATAGAAACACTTGACGCAAAGCTAGATGGCGATGCAGAGCAATCATGATTCATACAGAGCCGCTTGCGTATGCCTGCAAAAACCCATTGCGCAGCTCCGATCTTTTGGATTCCTGTAATAAGATAATTTATCAACGAGAGCCTGTTAGAATGAGAGCCTCACCTCTGGATTTCTTCTACAACTCTACTATGACCTCTATTTCTACAGTGCTATCAAGGGGCAAGCTGCATACGCCCACGGCTGACCTTGCATGCATGCCTCTTTCGCCAAAGATCTTTACCAGCAAATCTGAAGCACCATTTACTACTTGGGAATGATCCTCAAATGAAGGATCGCAATTGACAAATCCTGTAACCTTAACAACCCGCTTTATCTTGTCTAGACTGCCTAGAAAAGACCTAAGCTGTGCTAGTGCGTTTATGGTACACAGGCGCGCAGCCTCCTGGCCGGACGCTATAGAACCAACCTTGCCCCTGAACTTTACCTGTTTGCCTTCAGTGGGGATCTGCCCAGCCACAAAGGCGAGGTTGTTGGAGCGCACGATTGGTAAATATGACCCGGCTGGCTGTGGTGGAATCGGAAGGCTAATACCAAGTGAAACAATCTTTGCCTCTATCATAGCGTTCAAGGGCATTCTATCTGTTATTTTACTTTGCTGTAGAATGTTGCAGACTATATTAGCGTTAATAACAGAGTCTAGGTCCTGTGTGCCACCGGATACAATTCGCAATACGGGGTTGAATGAAAACAATGAGTGGATGTCTAAATGATAGAACAAATTTTTTCCGCTGATCTGTAGGATCGATATTTCCGATCAAGCGGACAGATAGATTTTTGAGTTCTCTAACAACCGCAAATTGTATTCAAGCATAGCTATCTATCCCTACTAAAAACTCCTCGCATTCTCTTCTAAATTACAAGTCGTGTGTTACTAGTGTGACTAATTGACTCCAATGACTTTATCAAAATTTGATTTAGTCTATGATATCTAACAGATTCCCTGCAAATGGATAGCAGACACATTATTGCGATATTGACCAACGACCAATTATCATGTGCCAATATTCACGTTATTATCTGCCTGATAAGCTTGAAAAGGAAAGAATTATAGAGAGACTAGTTCCCAGGCACGTGCATCCATGCAGCATGACTTTTTGAAAAATTATAGACAGAAAACAAAAAAGTCAAGCCGCCTTTACTTCCAAGCCGCTAAAGTATTTCCTGGCGGCGTAAATCACAATATTCGGTACTTTGAACCTTATCCATTTTTCGTAACTGGTGCAAAAGGTCGACAACTGCTTGATGCAGACGGAAATAAGTACACAGATTACTGGATGGGCCACTGGGCGCTCATTCTGGGTCACTCCCCTCAGGTGGTTGTCAACGCTATTGCGAAGCAGGCTAAAAATGGAATACTCTATGGCACCGTAAACACAACAAGCATTCAGCTCGCAGAAATAATTCAAAAATTTATGCCTAAGGCAGAGATGATGCGCTTTAGCAGCACTGGAGCAGAAGCTACTATGTATGCAATAAGACTTGCTCGAGCGAGGACAGGTCGCCGGATAGTAGCTAAGGCGATTGGTGGCTGGCATGGTTTCAACACCACACTCATGCAGACAGTCAACTATCCATTCGAGCAAGAAGAAGGGCTGGGCCTTGTGCAGGATGAGGGACAGTTCGTGGAGTCCATCCCATTTAACAACCTGGACGCATCCCTTAAGGTTCTTGAAACGGTCAAAGACGATCTAGCCTGTATAATTATCGAACCAATGCTAGGCGGAGCAGGCTGCATTCCCCCAGTCGACGGTTATTTGCATGGATTGCAGGAATTTGCTAAAAAAAATGGCAGCCTTTTCATACTTGACGAAATAGTCACCGGCTTTAGGCTCTCCCTCCGCGGAGCCATGGACATCTATAAACTAGAACCTGATCTTTTTACCCTGGGCAAAATAGTCGGTGGCGGCTTGCCAATTGGGGTTTTATGTGGCGACAAAGAGACAATGTCCCTTGCAGATCCAGTAGCAAGAGCAGATAAAGAGGCGCGCTGTGCAATTGGCGGTGGGACATTTTCAGCAAATCCAATGACTATGACTGCAGGTCTTATCACGCTGAACTTTTTGAAGAGAAACAAACAGCATCTATATAGAAAAATTGACAAGCTCGGAGACATGGCAAGGAAAGGCTTAGTCAAAATATTTGCCGAATCCAGAATTGGATGCCAGGTGACAGGCGCAGGCTCGATGTTTTTGACACACTTCACTTCGAGTCCAGTTATGGATGCAAGCGATGTTGCAAAATCCGATAGAAACCTT
>DATFCN010000126.1:0-4065 GCA_035253045.1 Nitrososphaera sp. | reverse complement strand
ATGAGACGATCGTTATTTTCCTTGGCATATAATAGAAAATTTGCCAAGAATGCAATGGAAAGTCACGCCACTAGGTTGGGACTAGGGAAGGTTAGAACATAGTTATGGACCTTAAACCTAATTTCAAGAATAATTATCTATCCCTCCGTTCGTTACCACGATTCTATGATCATCGCCTCGTATCATCTACGATGGCAATTATTACAATTGCTTTGTTATTATTGCCATCCCAGTTCTCTTTATTTTCGTTTTATGTCAATTCTAATGATTTTGTTGCGATAGCATCTCCTTCCACTACTCAACAAGAAAGCATGTCTTCAGAGTTACCGTCGCCTCAAATTGAAGATGAAGTTGACGTCTCTGCTGACAACTTCAACTTACCTGGTGGTTACGTCATACAACCTTTTCTATCAAATCTTTCTTTGCCCACGTCCATTGCAATTGATTCAAGTAACGGAACCATCTACGTTGCTGAATCTATACAGGAATATGACAATAGTAGTAGTATTGTCCCTCTATCCACCTCTTCTGAATCTTCTTCTTCACCCTCTTCCTTCTCCTCGACATCGCTGCAGGGGCTGCCACAAGTGAGAATAATCGAAGCTGCTACCGGCGGTGATGATGATAATACTACCATAAGCGATCAAAGCGGTGACTTTTCCAGTGATGCTGCCATAACCGCTAGTGATAAAAATACCACTATTCTTCTCGATAATGTTCTGAATTGGCCAGTTATCGATATGGAAGTTGACGATGCAACCGGTCTCCTTTATGCTTTTCATGACCCCACAACATTATGGAAGATAAACACGACCTCTGGCGAAAGAGAAGATATTCTTGTCATGGAAGAAGAAGAACAGCAAAAAGAAGCAGCAGCCGTTGCGAGTGATCAATATGGAGAAGAACAACAAGATCCTTTATCTCTTCTAATAAATTCCTCAAGCCAAATAGCTCTTAGCGGAAAAGAGAGCTATTATGATGAAGACACTGTTAATGACCGCTATAATGACGCACCCGCCCGCGCTGTACTATACATACCGTGCATAAATGGCACTGTTGACACTGGCTACAGCGCATACTGCGTTTTAGGCCTACCTGTTGACGGCAGTGGTAATACTATTGCAGAGGCCAACAGCGGCATCAACTCTCCGTATTTTATTCTTGAAAACATGACATCAAGGCCAACTGGAATAGCAGTACTTAGTTCATCCTATGCGGCAGTATCATCACCCTCCTCTTCCTCTTCTAGTATGTCAGAACAGCAACAGCAACAGCAACAGATTGCTCCTACACCTACAGGAAATCAAACTTTGGATTCTTTTGGCGATAATAATCATACTGAATTGCTAATAATAGGTTCACAGCCAAATTACAACAGTATTTTTAGCCCCAATAATAACAACGACAACACCAACCAAGAACTCACCAGCATAAGCTATCGTGCTATCAATTACTCAACTGATGCTGCGCTTTCTGGCTTAAGCACTATTTACCGTGCCAACATCTTTGGCTCTTCCCCATACCAAACCGTCACCAACGATAACCTGCCAGACATTGTCAATAATAATGACTTAGGGAATAGTAGCAACTCAAATTATCAACTCCCTGCATTGACACCTTCAATTGAACCTTTGATAGACTATCCTAATGATGAGCTTGGAAAAGTTGCGGTAGTTCTTGTACCGCCTGCTGCTGAAGAATCCTCTTCTAATTCCAATAATGAAACCGAGATAGACCAATCTCCTTCTATTGATGAAGATGCTGGAGATGATGAGGATGCTTTTTCTTCGACCCTCTCTTCCTCCTCCTCTTCTCATACCTTTGGGCTTAACAAAACCTCCGCTTTTATAACCGATTTTGGTAATTTCTCGGCTGCACCAGTAAAAGTGCCGTCAGAACTACCAAAAATAATGATGCTTGATGTTCAAACAGGCATTATTACTCCGTTTCTTACACTTAATAGTCCTGATTCTAACTTTGTGCCAATAGACATTGCATTTGATTATAATAATAGCGCCCTGTATGTGTTAAGCAGTGGAAACAATCAAGAACAAGTAAATGAAGATACCGGAAATTTCACTACCAATTCCAATAATAATAATGGCATGATTTGGAAGATAAGTTACCAAGGTGAAGAGCAAGAAGTAGACGTAAGCACGAATAGTAGTAGCATCAGTAATAGCACTAGCGATGATGACGTAACATCAGACGAAACGAATTCCACATCTACGGACTCTCTTTCCTCAAATGACACGGATTCATCTAGCAACAGCAGTAGTACCGATTCTGATGGCGTGGATGATGACTCGCTCTCGTCAGAGGAGGATTCTGACGAAGGAGGTGAGCAAAGTGACGCTGATGACACCACTGATGATGACACCACTGATGATGACAATGAAAGCGAAGACACTGACAATAGTAGTGATCCCAGTAGCGATGAAGATACAGATGATGATGGTAGCAATGGCTCATCTCCTCCACCAACACAGCCAACAAACAACGCTCCAATAGCAGAGGATGACATTGCAACAACCGATCAGGGTACACCTGTCATCATTAATGTGCTGGCAAATGATATGGACACAGAGGATGGCAACTCACTTACCCTAGATTCAGTTGACGAGATTTCCATTCAGGGAGGAAATGTAAGAGTCATAAATAGGGATAGCAATGATGATGGTGGTACTACTGAAGTAGTTGAGTATGCTCCTGCTGAAGGCTTTTTTGGCACTGATGAGTTTACGTATACAATAGCTGACAATAATGGGGCAACGGACTCAGCTAAGGTGACAGTAACTGTCAATCAAATCGTTCTTGCTCCTCACCCAATTAGCTATTGGTTGGAAAATGAAAATGATGTAACACAAAATTTGCTTGAAAGAGCCGCAGAGAACCATGATGTTGACAGTGATAATAATTGGTCCTTCAATCTTGGCAACTTTAGGGTTCCTGTGGAGTTTGATGTTTCGGGTAATGAAAATGATACTAAGGGAATATTCGAGACTTATCTCCTTGCAGGAGGCGGAGAAGAAGAAGAAAATAATAATAGAAACGCATATGATGAGCTAGCAGCTCAATTATTAGCGTCAAAGCTCAATATCGAAAATGGTGTCTCCACATGTGAACCTGTTGCGACTACAATTGAAGATTCTGACACTGTTCTTACCGGGGCTGTATATAATGGTCCTGGAAGCGCTGAAAATCCCACAGGCGAGAGCAGAGAACATACACTTGATCTCATAGCGACACTTGACAGCTACAACAACAATGATGGCTCTGCTTGTGAATGAATTAAGCTAGCAAATCACTAATTATTTCCCATGCCGATGGTAGGTTCATTAGACTGCCTGTATATATAAACGCCAATAGGTAGGACCAAACATAGACCTGCTCTTAGAAGCGCTAAACGGAGGATTTCAATTTACAAATTTACAAGACTAGCTGAAATGTTTGTACCCTGTTAGCTATGTGTATCCTAAACCTTGACAATTTTCGAAAAGTTACGATCCGCAGAAAAAGGGAATCGGCATTACTCTTCCTTCTGCAATTCCTCTTCTTCTGGACTCATGCATTCATTCCCTGTTTTTTTCCGAAGCCAAAATAGCAGGAATAACAATATTCTTTTCCGTATATCACACCCTGTGCACCACAGGTTAAGCACTGTTTTTCGTGCTCTATCGTGGAGTCAAGCGATTTGGTCTTCTGTAGACATTTACCGCAAATAGGAGCCTCTAAGTGGTAGCTAGACAAAAAACCCTTGCCACATTGGTTGCACTTTAGGCTGTACATGTTGCCTCTTGGTCTCCAACCTCTAAATAGTCTCATAATATTTCCTTTAATTTACCATTGTCTTCACAATCCCTGCTTAAAAATAAGCCGTAACCTTGTTACGTGATTTCTTTGATAATTGATAAGACAGAGTCTGTAATGAGTCTCTATCTAAATCAATTGGCTTTGACCATCTGACTACAACTTTCTATTGCTCAAACATTCTTTACACCAGTAATCGCATTTGCCTGTTTTTGTTTGGCCCTCTACAAACACTGGAAAAAGTTCTTCTCTTCT
>DATFCN010000125.1:0-10837 GCA_035253045.1 Nitrososphaera sp. | reverse complement strand
TGTATCACCGGTGCTAACTTGTATTGGGTTTGGCTGAAATGCATCAGTTGTCTTACTTGAGGAGCCAGGCGTTATGGAAACGCCGGTGCCGGCGCCACCGCCACCACCTGTAGCGCCACCTGCTGCTCCTCCTGCCTCTGTTGCATTAGCGCCACCTGCTGCTCCTCCTGCCTCTGTTGCATTAGTGTCTGCTGTTGAGCCTGTTGTCGCATTGGTATCTACGTCTGTTGCTACCGTGTCACTAAGGTTCTGTGTACCTGTCGTTGCATTGGCTGTATCTAGAACTGGATTGGTGGCATTAGCGACTGTAGGAGCCTCAGTTGCACTTGCCTCAGTTGCATTGGCTGCTGTTGCATTGGCTGCTGTTGCGTTTGCCATAGCCGTTGGACCAGTTACCATGCTACTGCCTCTAGGAGGTACCATTGTCCCTGGAGGGTGATCGTCGGGAGTCGAATCGGGTGTTGCTAAGACTGCGAACGCGGCGCCTTTTACCACATCGTTCATAGCATGGTCTACTCCAACATATAGGCCCTCTTCTGGGAAGACAGCTTCAAATACGCTACCAGAGCCTGGTGGTACCCACCATGTCTCATCGTTCAATAATTGAGTGCCTAACCTGTTCTGTATCGAGCCGTCATGAACACTGAGTATGCCTGATATGAAGTGGAATGCTACTCCATCGTTAGGGCCTCCATTCACAATATACCATCTCGTCAGCTCGCCGGGCTTAACTTGGAACACTTGGGCGTTAGGGTTCAGATCAATCTTCACATTTGCTCCTATAGCTGGGACGTATTTGTGAGCCATACCATTAGTCAACACGAGGTCTGGATTGCCTTCAAGGAACTGAGCCACATCAAAGGTGCCTGTACCATTTGCTGGAGTAAAGACGCCCTCGACTGTGCTACTGTAGATCTCACCAAAGACTACATAGAATTCCTTGGCTGGTTGTTCGTTAGGTGGATGCACTACAATGCCGCCATACATGCCGTTTGCAATGTGTTCCCACACGCCATTGAGGCCATCAGCGCCACAGTGGTAGAAGAAGACTCCTGCATATGGTGGACTCCATGTCCATGTCACGCTTTGCCCTGGCTGGATACTTGATCCAGTTTCACTGGCGCCTGCACCAACAGCCGCAGAGGGGCCAAAACCCGCATGGAAGTCCACACTGTGTATCACATCCCCTTCATTGATTAGTGTGAATTCAATTGTGTCACCTTGGTCGACTGAGATTACTGGGCCAGGCGTGGTTCCGTTAAAGACCATTGCTCTATACATTACGCCACCTGGGTGGAGAGCATTATCTGGAGCTATTTGCACGTCAGCTTCATCTGCAATTAGAGTTACTTTTTTTGTATTGCCTGTGGTTTCCTCTTGTTGTGCTTGCGCACCCAAAAAAATTCCTGACATGGGACCTAGCGGACCTAGTATCAACCCTGCCAGTAGAACACCTGCAGCAATACCTGCTATAACAGGTTTATTAGTCATTCTAGCCCTTGAGAACTATTTACTGGTTAAAAAATATTCCTTTTTTCCTATCGTTTTTGCTATTCACCCAAAATAATGACTTTTTTGTGGATAGTGTAAACACAATAATGTTATACACCAACGTCCTACATTCCATGAGCAGAGGGATATACATTTTTGTATCCGCTAAGGTACATCAACTCTATTTGCATCTCTTCGGGAAAAAACAAGTCATTCATTGCACCATTTGCGGCAAACAGTTGGGGCGCCACAAGTATAGGCCCAGCGAAGAATGGGGTATCGAAGGGATGCTCTGCGGCTCTTGCCACCTAGAAAAGACGAAAGACTTTATCCTGAAGCAAAAAGAAGCTCCTGAAACGTGTGCAATCTGCCAAAAGGAATTGGATGATGAAAATCTTAACAAGCCCAAATGGAAGTGGGAAATGGAATCTGGTGCGGTTTTATGCAATAACTGTTATCAGAAAAAGGACGAAGATTATAATAAAAAATTGAACTTTTGCGCGGTTTGCAATTCCAAGTTAGGATTGTTCTTTTACCACCCCAAGCCTGCTTGGCAGATAAATGGCAACCTATGCAGAGAATGCTGGGATCGACAGAACAATAATAACGATAACCTCAAAAACGAGAGGTAATTGAGTAGCGTATGTTTGAAAGACACAAATGTGACAGGTGTGGGCAAAAATATCGCAAGATCGAAGACTTGATGCAGCACCAACAGCTAGCACATGAACAGAGCTTGTATATCTGCAACCAGTGCAAGGCTAGCTTTGAAGGAATGGAGCAAATGCGCGATCACGCCAAGAAGTTCCATTCATATCATAAGAGGAGATGAATGGAAAATATTTAGACCGCTTTAAGTTGTTTTACTATCGGCGGTCTCGCTTTTCGAAATACTCTAAAGCCGCATATACATTTTATCTCTGGTAGCCTAGAAAGCTCCTCAACTGTCACCCTGGTGCCACAGCGCATACATTCGTATGCAACTGAGCCGTCTGCGCTTGAAGTTTCCATCTGCTGGGTTCTTACTCTTGAGCCACATTTTAAGCTATATGACGGAATGATGGTGCATGCGCTTGTTTTGCTTTATAGCAGATTGTGCAGCCGCAAGTATCGCAATTGGGATCCTGTGAGATGAGGCGCTGACATAGTCGAGGCCAATATTGCTGCAAAACTCGATGGACCTAGGATCGCCGCCATGTTCGCCACAAATGCCAATCTCTATATCCCTTTTCACGTCTCTTGACATGTCAATAGCAATCTTCATCAGCCTACCCACTCCTTTGGTATCAATGCTCTGAAACGGGTTTACATTCACAATTCCCTTTTCGAGGTAAAATGGCAAGAACTTGCCTTCAGCATCCTCCCTGCTAAAGCTAAAAGTTGCCTGTGTTAGGTCATTCGTACCAAAGCTGATAAAGTCAACTAGGTGTGTAATTTCATCTGCGACAAGACAGGATCGAACCACTTCAATCATACTGCCAAACTTGATCTTTAGTTTTACTTTGTGTCGATGTTCTACCTCACGCTTGACTGATTCAAAGGTTTGCCTTACCGCTGCAAGCTCCTCAGCCAAGCCCACCTGCGGCACCATGATTTGAGGTTCTACTGCGACGCCCTCTCTCGTCAACTCTGCTGCCGCCTCGCATATTGATGTTATTTGAGTCTCGTAGATCTCGGGAAAAGATATTCCCATTCTGACTCCTCTGTGTCCTAGCATAGGGTTTATCTCCGAGAGCTCATGTACACGGTGAAGGACCTTTTCTATGTGAGCGATCTCAGACGTCTTACTGTTGTCAGACTTAAGCTCAAATATTTTTTGCATGAGGTCTTCTTCATTAGGCAGGAATTCGTGCAACGGCGGGTCAAGTAGCCTTATTGTAACGGGAAGACCTTTCATTTCTTTTAGAATACCTTTAAAATCTGATCTTTGCAGCGGTTCCAGTTCTGATAGTGCTTCTCTCCGCTCGTTCTCGTCTACTGCCATTATCATACGAACAAACTGTACTATCCTGTCATGATGATTGAACATGCGCTCTGTTCGGCAAAGCCCAATTCCCTCTGCGCCGTATTTGTGGGCAAGTGCGGCGCTCTCTATTGTATCCGCATTTGCCCTTATCTTTATCCCCTTCATCTCAGAGGACCACTGCAAAAGTTCTTTGAACTCTGATGAAATTTCGGGATTAATTGTTGGAACCTCACCTACGTAGACTCTGCCAGTCGAACCATCGATCGTTATTTTCTGACCGCCTGCGACAACTTTTTTTCCATTGACCCTAAAGCTCTTACCTTCGGCATCGATCTCTATCTGGGAGCATCCAACAATACAAGGTTTGCCCATCCCTCGAGCAACTACTGCAGCGTGTGACGTCTTGCCACCTCGACTTGTCAAAATGCCGACTGACTGAAAGAAAGCAGGAACATCATCTGGTTTGGTGTCTTCCCTTACAAGGATCACCTTTTCGCCTTTTTTTCCAAGGGCTTCTGCGCATATTATGTCAAATACCGTAATGCCGCTTGCTGCACCCGGAGAAGCACCTACCCCTGTCGCGATCGGCTTTTGTCTAGCATGAGGGTCTACCCTGTGGTACATAAGCTGCTCAAGCGCCTCCGGGTCAATTCGCTCAACCGCAGCAGTCTTGCTTATAAGCCCCTCACGGTATAGATCGACAGACGTCTTGACAGCCGCGACTGCGTTCATCTTCGCTGCTCGAGTCTGAAGTAGATATAGACTACTTTTTTGAACTGTGAACTCTACATCTTGCGGCTCTTTAAAGTGGTTCTCAAGCTTGTTAGTCACCTCAAGTAACTGCCGATACACATCAGGCATTTCTCTCGCAAGCATGTCGATGTGGTTCGGTGTAGCCTTACCTGAAACCACATCCTCGCCCTGAGCATCTATGAGGTAATCGCCGTATAGGCGTTTTTCGCCTGTCTCAGGATCCCGAGTAAATATTACTCCAGTGCAGCTATCAGAGCCCATATTTCCAAATACCATTGCAACTACCGTTACCGCAGTACCACGGGCCAGGTCGGGAGTGATGTTGTACTGCTTCCTGTATTCTATGGCGCGCTTGCCCATCCATGATCGGAATACCGCATCTATAGCAAGCTCTAGTTGCTTGTATGGATCAGCTGGAAATTTCTTGCCGTTTGCTTCGCAAAGTGCTTTAGAAGACTTTATCATAGCCTTGAGTACTTCCGGGTCAGTAAGGTCCTTGCCCGCCATCATCCTATCAAATTTGCGATAATCTATGCCTACAATAATCTTACCAAGCATCTGCATAAACCTCCAATAAGTGTCCCATGCAAATTTTGGTTTGCCACTTTGCTTTGCTAGCCCCTCAACTGTCTCATCGTTGAGGCCTAGGTTAAGGACTGTGTCCATCATACCAGGCATCGAGACAGGGGCACCAGAGCGAACTGACAATAGTAGTGGATTTTCCCTGTCTCCAAACTTCTTTCCAGTCACACTTTCTAAGTGCTTTATGGATTTACGCACTTCATCCATCAGTCCATCCGGAAGGCGTCTACCTGCTTCGTAAAATTTTTCGCAAATTTCAGTTGTTATTATAAAACCAGGCGGGACAGGTAAACCGAGCCTTGTCATCTCAGCAAGGCCTGCGCCTTTCCCCCCAAGCAGCGTCTTATTTTGGCCGTCTGCCTCATCGAAGAAGTATATTGGTCTGATGACTGCAGGGGCTCTTCCAAAGCTACTTTCTTCAGACATTGATGGATAGTGTGATCTTTTGCTTAATGGTTTAAAATGTTGTGTATATATATTTGCAGTTGAGATTTCAACTCTTGAGTCTCAAGAGCAGCTACAGCTAAGAAAGGTGCGTGTCAGTCTATCAATATATATGCTAAGCTAAGCGTTATACTTATTGTTTCTGTAAGGAATATGAAGGGATTCGCTTTCAAGATCTCTTGCAGCGTCTACTAGCGATTCTGGAAGTGTGGGGTGAGCATGAATCGTATCTGATATATCTCGACTTTTTAAGTGCAGTCTAACTGCGAGCGCAACTTCTCCGATCATCTCGCCTGCATGTGGTGCGATAATTAAGGCTCCTACAATTATGCCATCCTTTTCAAAAACCCTAAAAACCCCTCTTGTATCCCCAAGACAATTTGCCTTTGCACTCGCAGCAAGTGGAAATTCTCCGACCTTTCCTTCCAGCTGGCCTACGAAAGCGACTTCCGGATAAGTAAAGATGCATGCAGGCACAGTCCCATAATCCATCTCCCTTCTTTTTCCCATTATATTTTCTGCAGCGATTTCACCTTGTTTTGAGGCGACATGAGCAAGTTCAGAGATGCCTGTTACGTCTCCTACTGCAAAAATATTTCGAACAGTGGTACGCATCTCCGTGTTCACGGTTATTCCTCGATTGCTAAACATTACATCGCACTTCCTCAGTTCACTCGCGTTTATAGATGGTCTGCGTCCTATGCATACTAGCACCTTCTCTGCTTCAACTGTTTGTCCGCTATCCATCATCACCGCGACCGTTCTCTCCCCTTTATCCTCGATCTTTTTGACAGTGCTCCCTGTCGATACATTTATCCCGTCCAACCTCATGTACTTTTCAACAGTCTTTCCTATCGCTTCAATTTGAAGAGGCATTAAGTGCTCCTGTGCTTCGATTAGAGATACTTTGCATCCAAAAGAGTTCAAGATGGCAGAAAACTCACATCCGCTGTAGCCGCCACCTATAATGGTGATTGATTTAGGCAGGTTTTCAACTCTGAAAATTGTGTCTGTTGATAGTATATTTTTTTCAAACGTGTAGTTGGCTAAGCACATAGGATAGCTTCCTGTGGCGATAACGATATTCCTGGTTTCCAAAGTGGTTTCATTTACTATTATTTCATTTCGAGAAATCATATGTGCTTCCCCCTGGACAATGTCGATCTTATTGCTATCCAACAGAGTTTTGATACCAGACGCAAGCCTGTTAACTGTACTCTCCATCCTTGACCTCAGAGTCGGATAATTCAACTCGATATTTGCCTTCAAACCGTCCTTTCTTGCTGCTGTAGATCTTCTCATAACATCTCCTACTGAGTGGAGATATTTTGTGGGAATGCAACCCCTTTGTGTGCAGGTACCCCCGAGCCCGTTTTTTTCGATAATACAAACTTTGCCACCGAGCTGTGCTGCCCTGATAGCACACGTGTATCCTCCTGGTCCCCCACCTATTATTATAGCATCATACATACCCGAGGGGATTTGTAACAGTTGGCAATAAAAATGCCTATCTTCTCATATTCCATTCTTTGCTGCTGTATTTTCTCTCTGCTAGCCACTTGGCCCGCAGGATTTCTTGTGAGCTGAGGATGTCGGAAACAAGCTCAGCATTAAATTTTGTGGCAAAACTGCTTTTGAGGGACGATGCCATGTCATCAAATGTTGCCCCTGCTAGATTGGTTACCCTTTCCTTAGCATCATTGATTATCTTGTCTCTAATCTTTTCAGAAGGCACTCTTAGAACACAGAACATCTTGTTTAAATCGACATCTAGAAGTAAAGTGCCATGCTGGAGCAGTACCCCATTTCTTCTTGTCTGAGCATTTCCAGAGACCTTTTTGCCCGCTACGACTATATCGTTGAGCGGGACAAAACTGGCATTAAATCCCAGTCTGTTTATAGACATCACAATTGCTTCGCAAATCCACTTGTATGATTCCATAATATTTTGAGGGTATTCTCTTGTTATGAAGGAATAAGTCAATTCAAATTCATGTAGGACGGCTCCACCCGCTGTCAATCTCCTCACAACATCAACTCCAATCTCTTTGCATTTTTCGACATCAACTTCCTCTTTCATACTCTGAAAATATCCAATTGAGACAGCTGCAGGGAGCCACCCATAAATTCTGAGAACTGGCACATCAGTTACACTTTCTGTCAAAGTTTCGTCTATTGCCATGTTAAGTGCAGCAGCACGATAACCAGTTTCCAACGTTCGTATCTTGTTGAACCTCATAGCGCTCATAATTTCTTGCAACCAAGTATTGCTTCTGTTAGTGACATAGGATCAAAGCCGTAAACCTCTGCATTCCCAAGACATTTATCGATCTGTTGTTTGAGAATGTTTCTTTCCAATTTTTTGCCAATTAGACCTACTTCAAGGGTCTCTAATGCTTCTTCTGGATAAAGGAAAAAGTCTCCAGCTATTGTTATTGAATTGATAGTATTTTCAGTTTCGTCATATTCTAGCTTTATCCTGATAAGTTTCTGAGACTTGTATGTGTTATACCCTCTTTTCATTCGTATCCACTTTGATTTGTCTTTAAGAAGGAAGGCTGCTGCTGCCACTTTAGATTAGGTCGCCGAGCCGCAGCAACTTCATCTAACCTTCCAACAGAGGTGGACAGTGGCGATCGCTTAACAATCTCTGGATTTTCCTTTATTTCAGATGCTATCTTTTTTAGGGCTAACGCAAATCTGTCCAGGGTCTCTTTGCTCTCTGTCTCTGTAGGCTCAATCATCAAAGCCTCAGGGACTATTAGTGGAAAGTAAATTGTTGGTGGATGAAAGCCATAGTCCATAAGCCTTTTTGCTATATGTAGGGCGCTCTTTTCACCAAATTTCTTTGAAGACAAAACAAATTCGTGGGCACAACGGCGATCATATGATACTTCAAAAGTGTCCTTTAGTAGAGTTTGAAGGTAATTTGCGTTCAATATGGCATGCTCTGACACCTTCCTTATATTCGTGCCCCAGGAATGTATGTAAGAATATGCTCTGACATGCATCCCGAAATTCCCATAAAAGGATCGAATCCTGCCAACTGATTTTTTAGCAGTATAGTCAAGAGAATATCTGTCATCATGTTGAACTACTTTGGGCATAGGCAAATACTCAGCAAGAAACGATTTCACTCCAACTACTCCTGCTCCAGGACCACCTCCTCCATGGGGGGTAGAAAATGTCTTGTGCAGGTTAAGATGTATAATGTCAAAGCCCTGGTCACCTGGCCTTGTGATCCCTAAGAGTGCATTCATGTTCGCACCGTCGCAGTACATCAAAGTCCCATTCCTGTGTGCAAGATCACTGATCTCGGTAGTGTTCTCATCAAAAAGTCCAAGAGTATTGGGGTTTGTAAGCATAACAAGTGCTACATCAGCACCAAGCGAATCCTTGAATCTGCTTATGTCCATGTTTCCACGTGAATCAGAAGGGACCGTGATTGTATCCAGCTTGCACATTGAAGCTGTAGCAGGATTTGTACCATGGGCCGAATCCGGTATTATAGCTTTTGTTCTTTTTTCTCCCTTCTCTCTATGGTAAGCCTTTGCCATTATCACACCTAAGAGCTCGCCCTGAGCCCCCGCAGAAGGCTGCAAAGAGAAATCATCCATACCTGTGATTTCTTTCAGATAGCCTTTTAGTTCCAACATCAATTTCAGTGATCCTTGAGCACACTCCTCTGGCGATAGGGGGTGAAGGTTGCTGAATCCTTCGATCCTCGCAACATCTTCATTGACCTTTGGATTATATTTCATGGTGCATGAACCAAGCGGATAAAATCCAATATCAACACCAAAATTCATTCTTGACAGGTTTGTATAATGTCTTACAACGTCTATTTCGTTTAGATTGGGAATGGGGAGCTCTTTTCTGACAATATCACTTGGCAGCTCGATACAGACATCATCTTCCTCCTGAAGATGTCCTGTATTTTTCTCCTCTTCATATTCAAATATCGTTTTCATCGCTCTTCATTCTCCCATTACGGCTGAAACAAAATAATCAATATCCTGTACAGAATTCATCTCAGTGCAGCAAATCAATAGACTATCTTTACTTACTTCAAGCCCTCCAAGTATTCCCTTTCCAAGCAGCCTTGAGGCAAGGATTTCGGTAGAGATGGGGGTCTTAACTATAAACTCATTGTAAAAGGGTTTGCTGTTCAAACTTTTAAAGCCGAGATTTTCTAGTTTCTGATTCAGTAGGTGCGCTCTACTGTAAGAGATTCTTGCAACCCTTGTCAAACCGCTCCTACCCATGAGTGCTAGGTATATAGTAGCAGCCAGTGCCATTAAAGCCTGATTTGTTGTTATATTGCTTGTGGCTCTCTGTCTTCTGATATGTTGTTCCCGTGCCTGAAAGGTAAGCACAAACCCTCTATTTCCTCTCGAATCTGTAGTCATGCCGCAGATTCTTCCAGGAATCTTCTTTAGCAAAAAATCTCTAACGGCTATGAATCCAAGATAAGGCCCGCCAAAGCTTAAGGGTATACCAAGTGATTGCCCCTCTCCAGCCACGATATCAGCTCCATATTTCCCAGGAGGCTCAAGGATCGCAAGTGAAGTCGGCTCCACAACACATGTAGTAAAGAGGGCGCCTGATCTATGTGCCTGGTCGGCTAAATATTGCAGGTTTTCTATGTTACCATGGAAATCCGGGTTTTGGGCTATAACACAAGCCGTATTGTTATCTATTCTGTCGGTGAGTGTAAGTTCAGCTCCTTGACAGTATGTCTGTAAGACTTCCAAATATTGTGGATGTAGTCCTTCCTTTACATAAACGCGGTCTCGTCCAGTAAAGGAGCATGAGAGCAAAGCTGCCTCGGCCAAGGCAGATGCACCTTCATACAATGAAGCATTAGCAACATCCATTCCGGTAAGAAGGCATATGAAAGATTGAAATTCATATATGGCTTGCAAGGTCCCCTGGCTCATTTCTGCTTGATATGGCGTGTATCCTGTAAAGAGATCCCCCCTTGCCAGGAGATGGCTCACAGCCGATGGAATATAATGGTTATAAGCTCCGGCTCCGACAAAATATCGCAAAACCTTGTTCATGTGGGCAAGATCTTTCATATGATGTATAAGTTCAAGCTCGCTCTTTGGCTGAGGCAACTTGAGTTTGCTAGTGAAAGCAGGAATGAAATCTTTGACTAGGTCATTTATTGACCCTGCTCTGACCAATTCCAGCATTTCTTTTACATCTTTTTCCGTTGCAGGTATGTAATCCATCGATTTCCGTTGCTCTTAATTTATTTCGCCAATATATCTGTCATACTCTACTTTTGTCATTAGATTATCAAACTCTTCAATATTTGATGGTTTGATCTTTGCAATCCATCCAGACTCGTAGGGAGACTGATTTATCAGCTCAGGTTTTTCAATCAACCCTTCATTGAGTTCGATGATCTCTCCGCTGATAGGAGCATAAATATCGGAAGAAGCCTTTACGGAATCGACTATGGCAATGGTCTGTGCTTGTTTGAAGATGCCACCAGCTTTTGGCAACTCTATTGAAACTATGTCGCCAAGTTGTTCCTGAGCAAAGTCAGAAATTCCAATTATTGCGACTTCATCCTTTATCTTAATCCATTCA
>DATFCN010000124.1:0-4777 GCA_035253045.1 Nitrososphaera sp. | reverse complement strand
ACTTTTTAACTTATAAGAATACTCGATTGCAATTAGTTTATTCAACGAAACCGTAACTACTTCAGCGAAGATTAGGGCTCAAAGATACTACTCCTGCTAGTGCAGCCAGAACCGACATGAACGTTTAGAGAAGTGGATAGCAATGATCCAGAATATCAGTCTGCCTAAAAAACACAAGAGTAACTGGTATGAGCAAAAAAAGTATGAATATGTATATGTTCTTTTTATTGCACTTCTAATTTAATCTGCTCTCCATCCTTGAAGACATGACTTCGATAGTCTGCATCGGCGGGAACAAGGGTACCATTAACAGTCAATTTTAGTGTCTTCCCAGTGAAATTCATGCCCCACACGTCAAGAAAATCACCTACAGTGTAGTCTCTTTTCTCGTTGGATTCGACATGAATCTTACCAGTCGCATCGTGTGTATGAGTTGGGTACATAACTGGCATCGATGGCATTTCTGGCATCTTCATTCCATATGCGTCTAGTGTGTGATTCTTGTACAGGTTTGGATCTATGCCTATATTTGCGGGAATAGGAACAGGATTGCCATCAATATAGAGCGAGAGCATTGGGTGAATATGCATAACCATGGGTTTATTGTCATCGGTAGCTGTTGTAGTCGTTGATGGTGGTTGTGATGGTGGTTGTGATGGTGGTTGTGATGGTGTTTGGAAAAAGCCCGCATTCGCGGTAGCAACTATACCTGAAGCTATGGCAACAACGGCGACTATTATTACGACGATGACGTTCCTGATCTTACTTCTTTGTGCTTTGGTGTTTGCATTGTATTTTGTCAAGGCTTACCTTTCAATTCAATATTCTCCTATTAATTACTAGTAGTTTACAAATGTAAAATGCTATTCTTAAATAAGACGCAGCCTGCTGAATTACCAATCAAAGCGTACAGATCGTCTACGGGACTGAAATTTGAGAGGATTCACAGTTTAGATCAAAATTAAGTGGTAAGATATTCTCTACTTCTGCGGGGAAAACTGCAGGACGTCGAGGTTTGGCAAGTCACCGGCAAAATTAATGGACAAATAACTCAGCCCCGCTTTAGTAACACCGGAGCATATATTCTGATGCGTTTTTTATTTTGGCTTTCTGGCACTGAGAAAGTAGCCAATAGGTGCATGAGTAATTGATATTTCTTGATACCCATGAGCTTTGACTTTTTCATGCAAATGTGAAGGTGAATAGTATTTGCAGTTCATCTTTTTTACAGTATTTTCTCCAAAACTTACAATTTTGCCTTTGAATGTTGAAGGGTCAATTTCGTTTAGAATGAGTAATCCACCTGGTTTGAGTATCCTCTTTATCTCTTCTAAAGCAGAATCCTGATCAGAAAAGTGGTGAAAAGCCACTATTGACATTACCTTGCTAAAGTATTCGTATGGGAATGGAATAAAATCTACGGTTGCGTTCACTAGGTTTATGTTCTTTCTATTTCTGGCAGCATATAGCAGTTTCTTCTGCTCTAGTTCAACAATATAGCCTTCACAGCTACTTTTTGCAAGTAATTGATCAACAATCATTCCTGTTCCTCCCCCTATGTCAAGTAGGATATCATTAGGTGTGAGGGCGAGAAGCTCCGTCAACAATGGTCTGTTGTTCTTATAACTAAGGTCGCTGAGGCAATCTTGTAACGCAAGAATACGGCTGCCTGCTGCCATTATCATTCAGCACCCAGGGTAAGGATAAGTAGTAGTACTATGACCCGTTCCATTAACTCTTTGCTCGCATAAGATTCTATTCGATTAGAGAACATGATTTTTAATCTCCACCTCTGATTTACAACTATACCCTGCTGTGTGCAACATCTAGCCAAAATGGTTTAGTTTGCATCATGCGTCTTTGCAAGAGAACTGGATCAAGATTGTATTGGCTTCCTTTTGACTCTTCTATAGACAATATAAGCAGCAAGACCTATTGCTGCTGCTATTGCTAGCGCTCTGATTAGGTCTCCGATCCCAAATAGCGTTGACACTTGACTGCTATTGCTTGCTGATGGTCCTGGTTGTATGGAAGTAGGCTGTGGGACGTCCAAAACTAACTTGATTGGATAAAGTCTTGAAATGATTAGGCCGTCATGCTCTGGAGCCTGAACTCTAATCATTGCAGTATAAGTTCCAGGTTTCGCATTATCCTCAGTCTTGAGCTGAATAGTAGACTCGGCAGCAGATGATGAATTCCCTTGCAGATTCACTCTTGGCGGATTCGCTTGATAGATTATGCCCATGGGCCCTGATTCACTCATTCCAGTTAGCCCTACTTCAACCTGTGAAAGAGACAAGGAACTACTGTTATTATTACTACTGCTGTTGCTATTAGCTGTACTAGCATTGGCAGCAGCCGCAGATTTTGTCAAGACATTTGTGCTCGCTTCACTGCTTTTGGTTAGCGTGATGGATTTCTGCTGAACCTGCAGCTCAAAAGGAACTTGTTTCGATGTATCAAGATACGCCACCTTATTTGAAGCCCATTCAGTGAACCATATTCTTCCTTCATCTGAGGCCGTTAGAAACAACACTGTAGATATGGGACCTGTTGGAATGTCATACTCTGTCATCAAACCGTCTTGCGGTCGAATTTCAGTTATCCTATTGCCGCCATGTTGAGGGAAGTAGAGATTGCCGCTCTTCTTATCTACAACTACCTGTCCCGGCAGAGTCGCTGGGAGTATGGGATAGGCAGAAGGCGAGGTCCAGTATACATTATATGACTGGAGACCTGAGTTCTCATCAGCAACTATCACTCGGCTAGAACCATGATCAGAGAGGTATACTTTTCCGCCAGAAATGGCTATGCCAAGTGGCGAGAACCTATCAGGCTTTGGAAGGGATATGTTTACCATTCCAATTGATGAATTGGATGCCAGATTATTCCCTATCTGTGTAAGCATTATGTGGTCAGAAAAAGATAGAGTAACCCATAGTTGGCCTTTTTCGTCAAATGTCAACAAAGCTGGTCCACTGTCTTCGCCTGTGGAGTATTCTACGATTTTCTCTGCTTGTATATCAAAACGCGCTATCTTGTTCCCTGTAATTTCAGCAAACCATAGGCTCTTGCCATCGGGCGATAGGACAATGCCCATGGGTCCTGCATTCTGTGTAGGAATCTGCCAAAGCTTAATTTGGCCGCTCGCCTCGTCAAGCTTTCCTATTGAATTAGTTCGAGCATCTGTAAACCAGATTGAACCCCTTTCATTATCAGACACAATCTGTGCAGCTGCTAGGTTTATTACAGGATCATCGGCTGCAGTTTCGCCATTTATTGGATATTGAGTGAATTTGCCGCTGTCCGGCTCCAGCTTGAAGATCGTGCTCGTTTTATTGGTTGAATGCAGGAACCATGCATCACCTGCAGAATCGGTAGTTATACCTCGAAGACCGCGCTCCTCTGAGGGAATAGAGAATTCTTTGATAAAGCTGCTGTGTTTTTCGTAGGTTACGAGTTCATCTGTTTCATTAGGTATCTGCTGTATCTGTTGTTGAGCAGAAGCAAATCGTGTTGCTACAACGGATAGTGTAAAGGAGAGGATAACCATTAAGAAGATCGCTGATGTCGTATGAGATTCAGCTATAGAGGTTAGAGGCATATTTAATTGCGATCGTCGGTCTTACTTTAGTATTTGGCATTACATTTGTAAAATTTTGGAAGGGCACCTTCTGCTGCCATTCCTAATACATCGTTATTTTTTTGAATTATTTTACAACTGTAAACTATTACAGTTATACATATGTCGTGACATAACACAGCATTGCCGAATCCATACGTTCAATCCCTACGAATAATAAGGGATGGAGAAGAATGATTGCAGAATGTGTATGAGTTGTGGCAACGACTCTCAAAACAACGGTGTAAGAAGATTCAGCAAGAAAAGGATTGCAATTCTCTCCACAATCGGTGCTAGCGCTGCCGGAGCAGCATATCTCTATCTTAATATTAATCCGGCCATTGGCGCAACCATCCCTGCCGTACTTGCATTTGCCACTTGCCCGGCTATGTGCGCAGCAATGGGCGGAACCATGTGGCTGAGCCGCCGATTCTCGAAAAAAAAGGACAAGGGGCAGCAGATGCAAGAGAAGCAGAAAACCAAAGAAGCCTCCATTCAAAGCGCAATAGCGAAACAGCAAGAAAAATCTCCAATAGCTGTGACCGAGACTAATGATAAAAGAATATTCTCATTTGAGCAGTCGCAGAGACAACGAAAGAAACGTAAGACTAATCCGTAAGGGCAAGAAGCATCCAGTAGTGCAGAGAAGCTTTTACTGGACCTGCCGGGATTTCTCTTTGGCACCTATTTCAATGCAAGCGAGCTCATTGCGAGAAAGAAATTTTCGTAGAGCCAACGGAAGTGAAGAATCTTTCTTATCTTTTCTGATCTTCCTATGACGCATAGAGAAATCTCAATAGCGCAGTGGCGGTCTGTGTATTTATCAGATAATCAATAGCCGTACTTGCTTGAGTTGCTATCAAATTGAAATTTGATATGATAAAATTGGTCATTACTTGCTTGAAAATTCGTTTCTTAGGCAGCGAGTTGCCTGAAAGTAACTACGAAAAGCCTTGTTTGATTATTTCTAGGTGATTTTTAAGGCCGAGACTATATAAAGGACTCGAGGTCTTTTTGACTGCCAACATCCTTGATGGGCCAGCTGGATGATTTCACTATGGTAGTTGAGGCCTGCACTCTGTCTACTAATCTATATTTAGATACCGTTGTATTTGAACCCGTGTAATTGGTGGGCCCAAGGGGGTTTGAACCCCT
>DATFCN010000123.1:0-4570 GCA_035253045.1 Nitrososphaera sp. | reverse complement strand
TCTGATACTTCTTTGCGCAAAGTCAATTTGTCGTCATTGATTGTTAATAGATCTACTGCCTTTAGATAATCCTCCAGGACTTCATCCTCTCTTGGTCTCCAGTAAGATTCTGATATTCCCAAATCGTGACCCATAGTTGCTTCTACGTTTATCGGTTTCATTACCTGCTCAGCACGAGTCTTGTAAAATTTTCTATATCCGTGAGCTGTCTTCCATTCATGACGTTTTACTCCTTCTGGCAGAGGCGTGTGACGAATCCCTTGCTCCCATAAAGCACGATCTAATAATCTCTTGATTGCAACACTCTTAAGCTTCTTCGGGTGAGTTGCGAGACCCCATTTCGCTCCATAGTTCATATTTGTTGTCTGCCACAAGTCGCGCATAACCCAGGATTCCCCATTTATCTTCTCACCGTATGAAGAGCGAAAGTCCATCCAATCCTTAAGCGCCGCAAAAGCCTCTGGAGTTATGAAAGTGTAATAATTTTCTGGCTCGTCAGCATATATAATTAGTTTAGCTGCAATAATTTCGCCTTTTTCATTAGTGATTGGGCAAACATGTTTCCAACGTAAATAATCCCAAGATCCTAATCTGAATCCTCCAGAAGCCATAACATACACTATGGGTTTTATTCGTCTGTCAGGATATTCTACTAGTTTGCGTATTTCTTCTATAGTGGGTGCTCTATCACTGGACGAATTTTTTACCCTTGGCAGCCCTCTTGATATCCTCTTCCAATTTATGGTTGTCAAATCGTTCATTTCACAAAATAATTTGACAGTTCTATAGTAGTTCTTGAGAGTGCCTGCAGCAATCTCTTTACGTCTAACTCTTTGATTATGAAAATCAAGAAAAGCTATGATACTATCTGGAGCCCATTGGACATTGTTCCCTGCTTTTTCCAAGAAATCACTCGCCTGCTCTTCTAATGAGCCAGGTAAACCAAGAAAGTCAAATATCATTTTCAACCTCTTTGGATATTGTCTTCTTGCTTCGCTAGACTTCAAGCCATACATAAACGAGGATATCGCCTTTTGACCTTGCAGTTGTTTATGTGTTATTACCTCATTTTCTCTTGTCTTATCATCACTTATTGACTGCAATGACTATAGCGTATATGATATAGAAGGCGGGTGGTAATAAAGGGTCAAGTTTGGTGCGGGTTCGGTGGGATTCGGACCCACGACATTATAACCCAGTATGATGTTCTGACTGGTTAAGAGCCAGACGCTCTACCTGGCTGAGCTACGAACCCACGCAAAATTTGCAAACAAAAGCCGTATTTAAATTAAACTAGCGAATTGCGATTTATTATTGTACCGTCATACAAGAATTCGAAAAGTAGTGTTGACAATAGCTATCATATATACCCTAAAAAACATCCTATGAGCATTGAGCTAAGATGAATCAAGACATTGTTTAATTACGGCAGGCTTATATATCCACTCAAGTCGCTCTCCGTTTCTTTACTAACTAAATGTAGAGATATGCTGTCGATCCAAGAGTCGCAATCCTTGCATCCATACGGCATTTCATAAATGCAACTAATTAGAGGCTAAGCGGCTCTCGGGGTTTGCTCTGGCTGTTGCTGTTGTCCCCGCTGCACGATCTTCACTATAGCTTCAGAGACAGAGCAATTATACCGCTCCTTCTCCTTCAAGATCTGCCTGTAGGCTTCAAGCGTAATATACACAGGTATCGATCCAGTCCCCTCAAGCAAGGCCTTGACCCTCAGCAAACCATTTTCCATTCCTCTCTCAGCAATCTTCTTGAGCTTAACTTTATCCATAAAGCTTCCAAGGGGCCCCATAGGCATATCGTAATCCACTGTCATGCTAATCTTGCTCTTGTTTTGGTCCATCTCTTCGAAGTCGACTGTAATCTGCCAGCTCTTGAACGGACCCTCAATCATTTTCGCTACAATCTTGCGCATCGGTACATAATCAATAGTTTCGCAGTCCCACTCAAGCTTTTTGCCATCAAAATCTCCGCTTATGCGGAAAATAGTACCAACGCCAAAACCATTCTTCACTTCAACTGGGATGACGTTGAGCCCCATATTCTCTGGAAACTGGTCAGCCATGTGCTCTGGCCTTGCAAAATAAGTAAACACCTCGCTGATCGGAGCATTAATTTCCATACTCTTGTGGATAACTGTCATTACAGAAAAAGAAAGTTAACGCACTGAATTTAAAGGTTTTGAAACGAAGGAAAAAGATTGAGAAGGGCATCAAGTCAACGGGTTGTCTGTGACTGTCTCTTCAAGGCATGTGATTACATCTTGCTTTGAAACAGGTATTGGGTTATTGTCTAGATGTCCGCGGTCAGGCATGATATCATCGGCTGCCTGATCTAATGGCTTTTTTAACTTGATAGGCTCGAATTTGAGCTTTTGGCATATCCTCTTGAAGCGTTCATAGTAGATCGACTTGTTGAATTTATGGGCTACGGTGGTGCATGATGACAGAGCATAGCCGTGTGGGACGCCTTCGTTTGAAAAAGCATATGAAAGCGCATGTCCAAGGGTCGTTGATGCATTGCCAAAGCCAATTCCAGATAGCATTGCGCCGTACGGCAGAAGGTCGTGCTTGTCATTAATTATCGCATCTTCAAGTATGTCAAATGCTTCCTTGCAGAAGAACTTTGTGAAGGGGTTTGCAATCTTGCTGTCATATGCTTCAGAGGCTTGGGCTGCTGCATCGCAAGCAGAGTTCCTCAGAATGTTAAATGGAGTGCCGGGCAAAAAGTATGGATCCACAATCGCTGCGTCAGCAAGAAAAGCTTCATCTTGAAGGAGCTTTTTCTTGTGACTAAAGCTAATTACTGCATATGTGGTCATCTCAGCACCTGTTCCAAATGTTGTTGGTATCAATATCTTAGGCTTGCCGGTTAGCTTGCCAAGATATTTGCAGACATCCATGGAGCTTCCTCCACCTAGGCCTATATAGCACGAGACGTCCTTGGTGTCATATGCCTTTTGTATTGCTTCGACGGTTTCAATAGCTGGATCAGGTGTTACCTTGTCATACACTTCATAGCTCTTAATTCCCATGTAATCCAACCATTTGTTATAGATGTCTGGAGTAGTTGTAGTAATGACAAGAGCATTATTTGGATAAGGGAACTCTTTTGCAGCGTTTTCGCCAAACATGATTTTCTTTGGCATCATTACTTTCCAAGCCATTAGGTATTGGATTTATTATATTCATGGTGTTTTATGTCTTACTAGCGTAACTGAGCATTCTGATTTGATAACCAATCAATTAATTGAGTGATTGGTTGGTTGGTTGCTATTACTTCGTTTGCTCTTTTAGTTGATGCACTTTTAATTGATCCTTCTCGAGCCTCATAAGGTAAATAATGCCAATGACCGTAAATACTTCGATAGCTTTGGCAAGAATCCCTGACACTTCAATACTTTGTGGCTGGCCACTTGGAGAAAGCGGCGGAGGTAATATGACAGAGTATGCATATAGCCCTAGTAGGATGCCCGTCCCAACGAGCCCAAATAGATTGACAGCGATTTTCTTTCTGTAGTAGTAATGATAGCCAGAGCTCATCGCACTATACCCAGACAGGGCCATAAGAGTATACACAACTCCGTAAACTATCTGCATACCGGCTGCAACTAAGAGAAATATACTGTATTCAAGTCGAAGCGATGCATGCTCTGCGTAAACAACCAGATGTACTACGCCGCCTGCTATTGCTGCAAGCATTATAATGTATCTTACGGTGTCGGTCCTCATGCTCCCACCGTATCGACCACTCTTTTTTATTCTCCTATAATTCCAGATTAGCACACCGCCAATCAACGACAGTGGTAATGAGACTGAGAGGGCCATTGTCACAATCCATATTGTACCAAAATTATCAGTTATAGACACATTAAAGATGGCTCGCTGACAATCACAGTTTGCGTTGCTAGATAACGTTGTCCGCGGCGGATCAATTCCATATTGACCCGATAGCGGGCCATCTTGTGCAACGCTGAGTACTATCTGGTAGTTGCCAAGTTCAGGAAAGTTGTAAAAAACCTCAAAGTCACCTATATCTTGCCTCGTCCAAGGCCAAGCTTCTAGACGCTCCCCCGTAGTCGCAGAGTAAATTTCAACCATCGTATTGATATTATAAATATCCCGACCATCCGAGTCCTGAATACTAAACATGACAGCGACAGGTTCGTTTGGACGAGCATACTCAGGCTCTAATGCCTCATATGCATAGTACTCACCCAGCTCGCTTCCCCTGTTGTTATAATGAGTAAAATGCTCAAAATGAGCATAAGCTGGGACATTCATAGAAATTGGCGTTACCAGTGACAAGAATAATAATGCAATCACGGCAACTACAATAAAGAGCCCTGGATGCATTGGGGATCATCTACCAATATCGCTTTAAGTACGTATAAACCGTTCCTACGCCGAGTCAATACTCCTCGCTGGGGGAAATATTTGTTGAGACCGCCGTCTTGTTGATCCTCCTGTTGTCAATTCTAAATGCAATTAGCAATGTTATGAGAACCATCGAAAAGAGTACAAGTCCAAGTGCTAGGTGGGCTGTAACCAAT
>DATFCN010000122.1:0-4568 GCA_035253045.1 Nitrososphaera sp. | reverse complement strand
TAAGAAAATGGGCAAACCATTCACTTGCAAGCTGTGCTACCTGCTCAAGCTTGCCGGGTTCTTCGAAGAGATGGGTCGCTTCGGGGATTATCGTCAGCCTCTTTTGATCTTCTTTGAGCAATTTTAGTTTACCATGTGCTTCCTGGTTCAATTCTATCACAGTTTTATCATATCCTCCAACTAGAAGAAGAGTGGGTGCTCTAACCTGATTCAGATATTCGTCTCCGGCCAAATCAGGACGACCACCACGTGATACAACTGCCTTGACCGCATCAGTTCTCTTTGCTGCGGCTATTAATGCTGCTGCGGCACCGGTGCTTGCTCCAAAATAACCAATACTAGGAATTTCATTAAATGTATTAGAAGCATTATGCTCCTGTTGAAGCAGCCAGTCTGTTACTACTGTCAGCCTATTAGCGAGCAATACAATGTCGAATCTAAGATGCAGGGTTTGTTCATCTATTATTTCCTCTTGCTCTGTAAGCAGGTCAAAAAGTAAAGTACCGAGACTTGCTTCCTGCAACACTTTGGCAACATATCTATTCCTTGGGCTATGTCTGCCGCTACCGCTTCCATGTGCAAATAACACAACGCCTTTCGCCCCATTTGGAATATTCAAGTTGCCTGATAGCGATGTTGTTGAATCTAGGGGAATTTGAACAGATTGCTCATTGCTGGACGACATCTGCTTTACCTCTGTTTCTATTGCTGATCATTTTTTTCTCCTTCTGCGGGTAGAAAGCCTTGTATGCCATCCATGACCATCATATGGTTATTCGTATCGCAACAACTGCAACCAATAACCATGCAATCTCTTGCTAAACTATGGTTGCATGCTTTGCAGCTGCATATACTGTCTAATGAGACAGTATCCCTGCGGCCGGTTGTACCCATTCATTTCATTCCTCAGTATACAATTTAAAAATTTGACACATGTTGTTCTAATCCTAGAACGCAGATAGATCTTCATAAAATACTTTTAGTTTAAAATTATGTAATAATAGGAGGCTTCTCTCCACATTCGGAGGGCGCCATGAAAGAGTCCTCTATGATAATATTAATGACAAGTAGAACACTCCTGGCTTAACACTTAGCAACGATAGAACGCTTCATTTTGTTTTGTGAAGCGCCATAGTCTCGTCTGAATCCGCTGACTCTCTCATCCTTCCACCTATGGCCCTCTGGAATTATTATTAAGATATTCTTGAGCCTTCTTCGTTACTGTGTTTTGAAGTTATATTGTGTCTTTATTGTTGTTCTTCTTCTTCTTTTCCACATCTCTATTCTAGAGAAATAGGACGCAGCTCTTTAGTTATAATTCGTGCATGGCTTGAGTATTGTGCTAGTATCCAGTGAATGCTTCAACTTTGAGTCTACCTTTTGGAATCTGCAAATCTCGTTCAAGCAATTCTTGCATAGCCTTCAGCATTCCCGGAGGACCACAGATATAAAATATACCATTGTCAATATCATCTTTGGTTAAATGTCTCTCTAGCATTGATTTGTCTATTCTACCATGTTCTCCGCTCCAGTTTATATTTACAGTCTCCTCCTCATCAGTGACTGTATATATGACCTTAAAGTTCTTGTTTTGAGTAGTCCAACTATCAAATTCGTGCTTATACAGGATATTCTGTTCATTTCTGTTTGAATCAAACATTATTATTTTTATTGGCAGTTGCCTGTCCGTAGCAAACTTTATCATGCTTCTAAATGGTGTGACACCAATGCCTCCTGATAAAAAGACAGCAGGCTTGGAATGATCTTCATGCAAGATAAACTCTCCTTGCGCACCCCAGGCCAAGATGTTTTTGCCTTTTTCCAATTTAGCCAGCTTTTGCTTGTATGGAGTATCTCGGATTCTTGTGCTTATCAGAATGTAACCTTGCTCAGTTGGCGAAGAGGCAATAGAAAAATGTCTGATAGGCCCCTTTATGTCAGCAAAGACGCCATCTAGCTTGAAAAATGCGTACTGCCCAGCAGTGTGTTGTATGTTGCCTCTGCTAAGCTTAAAGGTTACGATGTCTGTCCCAGGCATGGGTTCTTTTGAGAGTAATTCTAAAGATAGCTTGTTGTAAGCTCTTCTCTCCTCTTCCTCATAGTATTTCTTTTGCGAGGAGTCAGGTTCCTGACTGCTCTCTAGATGTACCATTGCCTCGTTTACAGCTGGCTTCTTACTCGTTTGTAAGCTAACTATAATATCACCAGTTCTTTCTTCAACTTTTACTGCGTATGGTTGCAGATCAGTAGCCCATACAGTCTGCTCTGAAACCTTGGCATTACGCACATCAAATATGGCGTAGTGCCATGGACATTTTAGCTCATATCCCTCCAATGTGCCATCCTCTAATGGGCCACCCTCATGTGAGCAAACTGCATCCATTGCATAGACCTTATCCTGTACCATGACCAGAACAATGGGCTTGCCTTCTACGTCTACTCTTAGGAGTTTACTTTCTTTGAAATCCTTTATATTAGCAACTTTTTGAGGAGTCGTCATTTCAAACAAACTGCTCCTGGAACTGCTTTACAATCCCTACCGTGAATTCATCTCCCATAGATATTGCATGCTTGTTCAATGCGTCAAATGTAGTCACATCGGTTGCATAATCCCCTGTCAGTCTCGCAACGGCTTCTGTTTTTGTAAGAGACAAATGTTCATTCAACATGCTCAACATATCCTCCTTGGTCCAATTTGGATTAGCAGCACTCAGTAACGTGGCGATCTCGTTTGCGTTAGCATACCACTTCTTTTCAGTCTCTTCTAAAGCGGTGCTGTTTCCAGACTTTGCGGCCTCGAGCAGATCTACTGCAATAGTTATATGGTCTTTCAATTGCGAAGTTAGCTGATTGCCAGCTTGGTCACCGTAGAACGGCTTTATAGCATTGCCAATATCTTCTTGGTTCTTCAATAGCCTTTCTGCTGCAAACGATGCATCAGGTTGGTCTGCAGCTGCTGCAACTACGTATTGCCTTGTCCACACGATGTGCTCCAACCAAAGATCATGCAGAGAAATTCTCAAATCAGTAATCTTGGTCTGATTTAAGTTGTCATTACTAGCAATGAGAGATGTCACTTCCGAGCCTAGCTTTGGGTGTTCAGCTGAGGTTGCGTGGTCCTGGCCATTCCTGTTTTCGTTAATTTCGTCATTCGCCCCGGGGAGCTGAGCTGTTGAAGGCACAATCGACAGACTAACAAATGAAGTCGATAAGACCGCAGCACTGATAGCAACGAATAGGATGTGCATCGAGTTTTTCTTTTTATTCATTAGACCTAGTTACAAACACCCCTATTATATACTTTAGCTACTATATAGTATCTAAAATATCCTAACTTCGTGACCTTTCCTGCAAAACTCTCAGCAAAGGAGTTTAGATATTATATACACATATTAGTGTCTAAAGTATTAATTGTGTGTTGGCTTCCATTCAAGATGAAATAGGCACAGTAGGAGAGACAAAGGAAAAGATCCTGGAGCGATTGTTAGGCGGCTCAAAGAGTGCTGGTGAAATTGCAGAAAGCCTACAGATACAGAAAAGCGCTGCTAGGGTTCATCTGGAAACGTTACAATCTTTGGGGGCAGTAAGGTCAAAGTTTCAGATTGAAAAAATGGGCAGGCCAAAGAAGGTGTACGAGTTAACTGAAAAAGGCAGGGAGTTCTTTCCAAGAAAGTATGATTTGTTTTTGAACCTTATCATAGATAAACTATCGAACAAAAGGGGAGAAGCAGAGGCAAGAGAAATTATTGAATCAATAGCAGAAGATATTGCTTCTGGTATAAGAGCGAATATTAGTAAAAATACTCATCCTCATGATCTTGAGCGGTCTCTAAAGATCATAAATGATGTATCCAACCAACTGGGGTTTGCATCCTCTCTGGGAAGAGATGAAAAAGATAGCTCATTCTATATTCAAAGCAAGAATTGTATTCTGCACAAGGTTGCATCAGCCAATCAAGATATGATTTGTCATGGTCTTCACGACAAATTAATTTCAAAATCACTTGAGGACAACAACTCAGACGTCAGGGTTGAATTGAAAGAATGCATGGCACTTGGAAATGAATACTGCAGACACATCATCAAAAGCGGGGTGCAGAAATGAAGATCGATTCTGAAAATAGAATCGTAATGGGGGTGTAGAAACACACAACAAAATACAGACAGGGATGAGACAACTGCATATACACCGCTGTCATTAAATCTCTTCAATATCTAAAAAAAATTAGAGAAGATAAAAGGAAATAACAGGTTCCACAGTTAGAGGTTATTACAAAGCGACAGGTACTCTTAGCTCTGCGCTGATGCTCTGTAGCACATGTTGCTTGAATGCATCCACTACTCTTCTATCAAAATTCCTAAATAAATTGTAAACCAATGTTGTTTGGTCTAAATGAGTGATACCCCTCACAAAATTGAAAGCAGCGATTTTGATTGGAATCAAATAGTTACAAAATCTGTGGAAACAAGTGATGGCAAAGATATTGGAAATGTGGATGGCTTGGAGGACACAAGATTTGTTGTAAAAGACGGCATTATTGATCCTAAATACTACAGGATCCCCAGAG
>DATFCN010000121.1:0-2324 GCA_035253045.1 Nitrososphaera sp. | reverse complement strand
GCACCGCCATAGCCATTTGTCTTTTGATTTGAAGAGATCGTCCTCGTCTCAGCTACCGAACTAATTTCAATCCTACGTTCCAAGGTTGAAAGTATCCTAGCCGCTAGTCTTTTACCAGAAACTGCTGCCTCGTTGCTACTTGACAACAAGGAGGTATCTTCGTCTTCATATTGATTGATAAATTCTATGCTGTCCACAAGACTTCTATCTTCTATGTTTGAAAAAAGCGCGTTAAATTGCATCTTGCTCAAGTCTGTGCTTATGAACATGCATCTGTCGCCCTTGACCAACCCTTCTAACAAGAATTGTCTGCAGTACATCGTTTTGCCTACACCTGAAGGCCCAGCCAGAAGCAAAATCCTAGGGCCCATATCCTGAACAGGCAGATTTATTCCTGGTATCAAGAGGCTGCAGCCAATGTTATAGTCAGGAGCACGATTTAAATCATTGCTAGGGCATGACAATAAAAATATATAACTTTTTTTTAAACTCCTATCTGTCTTGTAGTAGCGAGTTGCTCAAGCTGTTTTGCAAAAGGATGCTCCGGATACTGCAAAACAGTTAAAAATTCTTTTTTCTGAAACTGGATATCGCAATAGCATGGGATAGCAGATATCATATCCATCTTTGTTTGATCAGATAGAAAAGTTTCAGAACCAAGTTCATTAGCAAAGGTTTGTATTTCTATAGAAGAAGCACCTTCTGCTGTTGAGTGAGTTCCCCTATTTTTGATATTACTATTGCTGTTTTCGTTTCTAGATTTGGAATCAAGCATATATGTTCTTGGAATGCAATAACCAGAAACCAAATTTAAAAGAAGAAATGATTTTGATCCAAATCTCGTAAATGACCCGTAGATATCATTTGCCATTTTTATCGTACCGTCAATATCCAGATCTCCAAACTTGAGAGTAAGGAATAGTATGTCTGCTACAGCAAGCGAATTGATGGACCAATACCTGATACCTGGGCTTGTATCTAAGATAATATAATCTGATTCGTAATCTGAAATTAAATCTTCTCGTAATTGAACAAATCTCCTAAGTAGCTGTATATTGGCATTGGCAGTCTTGATGGTCCCTTCTAGCTTGTAAATCTCTTCTTTTTGGGGGTTGGAAAAACCAACCAATAACTTTCCTATCTTTTTAGGTTTAATAGCTGCATATTTAGTCACGGTAGATGTCATGTCGATCATTATTTCACTCAAGTCTGAACTCTCAAACAAGAGATCGTTTATCCACTTATTCGGAGAGTGATCAAAATAAGCATGCAGGCTAGGGGCATAAACGTCAAGATCAAGCAATGAGACATTATATCCTTTGAGGGATAGCATAGCGGCTAGATTACATGCTATTGTTGTTTTGCCAGTTCCGCCTTTGTAAGAGTGAAATGCAATGCATCGGGACATATCTTATTGATATAACTCTTAGGTAGACCTATTTAGGAATTGCTTGTCTCAACCAACTAAATCGTTCGACTTTTCCAAATGCGTCTTCTTAATCCCGGGAATAATGTCTAAAGACTTTATATTGTTTCTCTGACATCAACCTACTCAACGACTTTCAATTAATAGAAAAACACCAATTCAAAAGGTTGATCCCATATTTACTGACTGCCGTTATGACCATAAAAGCAGAACAATTTGTTTTTGGATTATGCATAAATTGGGATTTTTTTGCGTCATTATAGTGTATGCCTATGTGTTCATATTATCTATCGTGCATTCTTGGAGCCAATAACAGAACTGATGCTGAGTGATTTTCAAATTAGGCGTTACTGCAGCGCGCGTAAATAAGAAGATTGTAAAAAGATGAGGCGAGGCCTTAGATCGCATTTGTTGATATCATCTGAACATCCTCATGATTACAGACTTTGCTCTGTGCACACCAGGTATAGCAAACCCCCTAGCTACTATTACAGTGCAGTTGAACTGATCAAGTAGAGCCAAAAAGTCTGGATTATGGAACACTGAATAGCCGGCTACTGTGGCACCCATTATAACAATGTCTGGCTGGAACATGCTAACGGCTGCAAGCACAGCATCAGCAGCGCTTGGGCTGCCTTCAGGCAAATTTACCTCCTTTAGGTTGACACCGAGCATTCTCAAGTAGTCCTGCTGCATCGCAACACTACTCTTGTGATTGTGACCAGCCCCCTCACCACTATCACTACCGTCACCACCGCCTCCACCCCGAACAAGCGACACAAGCCCGACTCTGAAGATACCAGAATGCTCTAGCCAGCTAGTGGCCTTTAGCAGCACATCTGAGTGGTCGCCTCCATCGTAGATTGCCACCATACTCCTTCTCTCTGTATCTACAATT
>DATFCN010000120.1:0-19880 GCA_035253045.1 Nitrososphaera sp. | reverse complement strand
AATCACTATAGATATGACAACAAAAAATAATCAAATGTTCAAGAATGAAAGCGAGAACAACGCTGTCATGTGTTCCTGCAAAGCCTGCAGCAATACTTTTGAGGCAAGCCCACCTGACGATATCCACAGGTTCTCATCAGTGTATCCCTGCTGGAAATTTGATTGGATTGAGCGGAGCTATGAATGCAGTCGCTGCGGCAAAATTACCCAGCTGTTCTGGCATCCCCAGATGCATAAGCACCATTACTTTGCTACTATCGAAGAGATAGAACACAAAACAAGCAAAAATGCTGTGGAAAGCCATCATCCAGAGTATGTGAGGAGGATGGTGGGATATTAAATGAATCATAATTCGCAGACTATGTCATCGGCTGCCGCTGATGAATCCGCAATCCGCTCCCTTTATCAGCAACTCATGGATGGGTGGAATGCAGCTAGTGGTCGTGCCTTTGCATCTCCTTTTGAAGAGGATGCCGATCTGGTAGGATTTGATGGTACATCCATAAAGGGGCGGCACGAAATCGCCTTATTTCACCAATGTCTATTTGATATGTTTCTCAAAGGCTCAAGACTTGTAGGGAAAGTTAGAAGCGTGCGCTTTGCCACCCCTGATGTTGCTGTAATGCATACTGTTGGTGGAACGGTAATGGCTGGACAGACTGATCTAGACCCTGAGCGAAATTCAATCCAGACACTTGTTGCGGTCAAGCGGAACGGGAAATGGAGCCTTGCTGCTTTTCAGAATACGAGGGCGATATATATTGGCAGGACCGAGGAGTCTCAGAAACTCACAGAAGAACTTAGATCGCTGTTGTGACCATCTTCTACCCTTATTTTATTATTTTCATAGTATGACCAAGTGTAATTTGGAGTGAGCTCGTGGGGCCGTGAAGTGATATCACTTCAAAAGGAGGACCCTTGTGATACTAAAGCTGTCCGAATACGGAGAGCTCACTGCTCTTTGATGGATGCGTTGGATCATTTCGGTATGGCAGTTACAGTCAGCACCCTGTCTACTACTCTACATTTGACTATCTTTGTATTTGAACTCGTATAATTGGTGGGCCCAAGGGTCTCCGTGCTTATAGAAGTGCTATAAAGGAGAGTTCGATTCTAAATCCCGGCTCCCGATCTAAAAGTTTCTGCTAGTAAGTGCTAGTCGAGGGATTTGAATCAGCGACTTCAGCTCGCTAGCAGCAGAGTCTCCGTTTAGATCAGAGTTCGAAAAATGAAGCCCATTAATAAAAGCACAGTGTAAATGACCTCTATGAGCGATACATGGAGGGGTCTTCCGATAACCAGCTCTCTCGTTGAGCACATATTTCCGACGTTAACTCCTGGACAGATTAGTCGCATTGCTCTGCATGGACATATGCGTACAATACAGAGTGGTGACTTACTCGTCGAACAGGGTGATCTAGAAATCCCATTCTTTGTAGTGATCTCCGGCGAGGTCGAAATTGTTCGCCCCTCTGGCACTGGTGACACCCTTGTCACGGTCCATGGGCCGGGTCAATTCTCAGGTGAGGTCAGCATGCTCTCCGGCCGCCCGTCTCTCTTTCGTATGCGAGTTGCGAAGACTGGTGAGCTGATCGAACTGGATCGCGAACACATGCTGGCTTTGGTGCAAACCGACGCTGAGGTCGGCGAGATCCTGATGCGAGCTTTCCTTCTCCGCAGAGTCGAGTTGGTGGCGGCTGGCGTGGGGGATATCGTGCTAATAGGATCAATACACTCCGCTGGTACGCTTAGGGTCAGAGAGTTCTTGATGCACAACGGACACCCCCACTCCTACATAGACCTTGAGCGGGATGCGGAGGTACAGAACCTACTGGATGGTTTTCATGTCTCCGCAAGCGACATACCCGTGATGATCTGCCGCGGCGAGACTGTGCTTCGGAACCCCACGAACCAGCAGGTTGCTGACTGCCTTGGTTTTAACGTGACCGTTGACCAAACATATATGCGAGACCTCGTCATCATCGGCGCCGGCCCCTCTGGACTGGCGGCCGCCGTGTATGCCGCATCAGAAGGGCTTGACGTTCTAGTGTTGGAAACAAGTTCGCCAGGCGGCCAGGCCGGTTCAAGCTCAAGAATTGAAAATTACTTGGGATTCCCTACGGGTATTTCCGGCCTGGAGCTCGCCGCTCGGGCATACAGCCAGGCGCAGAAGTTCGGTGCGCAGGTACTTATTGCCAAGGGCACGCGACTTGTGTGCGATCGCAAACCGTACGTCGTAGAAGTGGAGAACGGGGCTCGAATTCCGACACGCACTATCGTGATTGCGACTGGTGCGGAATATAGACGGCTGCCATTAGAAAACTTGTTGCACTTTGAAGGTGCAGGCGTCTATTACGGCGCGACCTTTGTGGAAGCACAGTCGTGTAAGGGTGATGAAGTGATTGTGATCGGTGGAGGTAATTCGGCTGGCCAGGCTGCAGTGTTTCTGGCGGAGATGACAAAGCGCGTACATATGCTCGTAAGGTCGGCCGGCCTAGCCGAGAGCATGTCCCGCTATCTAATTCGCCGAATCGAACAGACCCCTACGATCGTATTGCACCCATACACCGAGATCATAGCACTTGAAGGAGGCGATCACCTCGAATCCGTTCGCTTCAGAAATAATCAAACCGGTCAAATTGAGGAACAGAACATCCGCCACATCTTCGTCATGACGGGAGCCGCTCCGAATACCCGTTGGCTAGATGGCTCCGTGGCGCTCGACTCTAAGGGCTTCATCAAGACAGGACCCGATCTGTCGCCAGACGATCTGAGCGCTGTACGCTGGCCCCTTGCCCGTCCGCCTTACTTACTCGAGACCAATGTGCCAGGAGTCTTTGCAGTAGGCGACGTCCGTGGCGGCAGCATAAAGCGTGTCGCGTCTGCGGTTGGCGAAGGATCGATCGCAATTTCATTTGTTCATCAAGTACTCCAGGAGTAGAGGAGGCAGATCGAACCCACAGCAATATCAGTCTATAATTAACTAATATGAACATGTGTAAAAAATACTGAAGCACATCATTCTGAATTTTTGCGACCCTAACCCATATCCAGTTCAAATTATGAAGTCTCTAGTACGGTGTCCCTCTGGGCCCGCATAAAATAAAAAAGATGAAAAAAAAGAGACCCGATGCTTATCGTAGAATATCCACAGATTCAAGCATTTTGTGCCAACAAGAAATCAAATATGTCTCGTCCACGAAATCGCAGTATTGCCCTCTTAAAGAGGACTCACAGTCTCCGACTCAAATAATTTTTGCATCACTGGTGCTAATCTATTTAGAACTTTAGTCTTCAATACCTAAGCAGGATTTAGGAGTTATTAGAATGATATGATAAAGGAACTCTTGGTACGTAACTAAAAAGACTATAAAGACAGAATAATACTCAATTTTAGAAATTAGAGGCAACTTCGTGATTAGAAGACTGAGGTCAAAATAAAAAGGGGGTTTGAGAAGGGGGAATTATCTTGTATATGTTTGGCGACCTTCTCTTTTTTTTAAACTACTTCCTCTAGCATCTCCACTGATGCTGCAGCTAGCAGGATAAAGAAGATCTTCTTGCTAGATCGTAAGAAGAATCGACTCTTTCTATCTAATACATTAGATAGGAATGTCTGCAGCGCAGGGTAGCCAGATGCTCCTAGCGAGTTCACTATTGGCATGGCCAATGCCGAAAAAGACTGCATACCTCATCATTTTCATTAATACTATTGCGTTACCGAAATATAATATCAGCGATGCAATATGATCATGGCAGGAAGCAGGGCTCTGCTCCAAATTATCTGGCTCTACATTTCGATGCTATGGTGTTGCTTAGTCTATATTTTGAAGGTTTTATATTGGAACCCTCGGACCATTTTATAAGAATCGATAGATAAACCAGCTGGTTATGCTACATGGGTAAGAAAGAAGGCGTAACATTAACCATGCATTAGTGGGGGTCTGGTGACTACCACGTAGAATGATATGCTGATTAATTGACGACACAAAATATGTAACAAAATTTTTTGAGAGAACATTTTTTCATTTAGTCTTTATAAGTGCAATAAGGATTATTGATAGGGTAAGGGTTACTCTTGGCACCTAAGGCATCCCCAGCCCCAGATGATAGGGGTGGTGATTTCGTCACTGAAAAGACAGAAGTCATATATGGTGCTGAAAATGTGCTCAGTCGTGCAATCCACGGTATTCCTTTAGCCAAGGAAACAATAGATCTTTGCGGTGAAGAAGATGGTGCATCTGCCATAGTGGCTAATGAGCCAATATTAGAAAAGTACATTGAGGCAAGCAGGAGGGGCGTAAAAATAAGGCAGATCACAGAAATCACTAAGAACAATATTGTTGACTGCAAGAAATTAACGGATTGCATGGAGCTCCGGCACCTCGATAGGGTTCATGGCTATTTTGTAATAGTAGATGGGAATCTATTCATCTCTCATGCATATGGGCAGGACGCTAAATCGTTTCCCCACATGGTGACGAGCACCGTAAAGGTGTTTGTAGAGCAGCAACAATTCTTTTTTGAAACTTTATGGGAAAAGGCTGTGCCTGCAGAACAGAGGATAAGAGAGATTGAGGAGGGGATCCTAGCAGACTTCATACAAACTATTACAGATCCGTACAGAGTGCAAAAACTTGGCTTTGAACTTGCAAGTTCAGCCGAGCATGAGATGCTTGCAATATTTTCTACAGTTAACGCGTTTCATCGCCAAGAGCGTGCAGGAGCAATAAAGCTGTTAAAGGATATAGCAGAGGGACGTAATATAAAAGTTAGAATTCTTACGCCAGAAGATGAAAGGATAAAAGCATTTGTGGAAAACTTGAGAAAACAACAAGAGGAACAGCAGGATAAAAATGGTAATATCGATATACGTGTTATAGAGCCATCCCAGCAGACCAAAGTTTCTATTCTGATAGTTGATAGAAAGTACTCTTTAGTCGTAGAAGTAAAGGATGACACAAAAGAAACATCAATTGAAGCTATGGGGCTAGCAACATATTCCAATAGCAAGGCAACTGTCATGTCATATGCATCAATCTTTGAAAGCCTCTGGACCCACGTAGATCTATATCAACAACTAAAAGTGCACGAAAAGCTGGAAAAAGAGTTTATTAATATAGCAGCGCATGAGCTTCGGACCCCGCTGCAACCAATAATTGGGTTATCAGAACTTCTCCGCGCGAGTATCACAAGCAAAAAGGAGCATGAAATAATAGATGTCATAATAAAAAGCGCATACAGATTGCAGCTGCTTACGGAGGACTTGCTAAATGTTGCGACAATAGAAAGCCAATCTCTGAAGCTTCGAAAAGAAAGGTTTGACCTAAATGAGCTGCTGCAAAGTTCACTGCAAGATCTGGCTAGACAAATTGATAATAGTAACTACGTGAAAGTAAGATTAGCCTGTGATCTCGCCCCTGGCAGCATTCATGTACAAGCTGACAAAGAAAAGATAATGCAGGTAATATCCAATCTTTTAAACAATGCCATCAAATTTACAGTAAAAGGAGGAACTATTGATGTCAGAACAAGAAAAAGTATTGGAGTGAGCGGCGAACAACAACATGATCGTCGTGAAGCACTAATTTCTATCAAAGATATGGGCACTGGAATAGATCCTGAGGTACTACCCAGGTTGTTCACAAAGTTCGCCACCAAGGCAGAGAAAGGAACAGGTCTGGGTCTTTTCATTTCAAAGGGTATTGTAGAAGCTCACGGGGGCAAGATATGGGCAGAGAACAATAAGGACGGCAAGGGTGCTACGGTTACCTTCTCATTACCTTTAGCAACCTGACGTTGAGAACATTTTGTGGTATATAGCTAAAATCTGCTCGTTGTAGGCAGCAATAATGCAGGAGAGACATTTTGAAGCTCGATAATGTTGCTCAAACTACAGATGAATAAAAAGAGGTAATACCAAAAACTTCATCTTTCTCTCCTTCTTTTGAATCAACGAGAATATAATGGGAACCAATTTTTTCTCGTAGCTGCAATGTAGTTGTTAATTGCCCCATTTCCTACTTGTATGATATTGGACAGGTCCTAACCTTAAAGCTTTTTTTCCTGAACCCTCTAGGCCCGCCTAAAATAAAAAAGGTTCAAAAAGTAGATCCAAATATTGTTCCTACTACCATACTTTATTAAATAAATTCAAATTCTTTGTAGAAGGTACATATTCTCTGTTTTCGCAACAATAACTATGGCAGCAGAACTTCCAAAAAACCATTCATTCTTTTTTTCCTTCAAGCACTATCATGATGGTATTATCTGTAAAAGAGCACTCAACTTCTTTTCTTACTACGGGTTCAAAATACAGCTTTGCATATTCTATGGCAAAAAGGGAAAACTTCTTTCCCATATCGTGTTCAACTATGAAAGTATGTCTGTTCTTTTCTGCATCTTTGCTGTATCGGTATTGGAAACCTGCGGCTTTGATCCACGACCTGTGACTTTCCAAAACTGCTTCAAAATCATACTTTCCTCTCAGCAGCAATGGTGTCTGTACAGAGATTGCCTTAACAAAGCGCCTTGCTATTTCCTTTACTTCCTCTTCATTGTAACCTTCCAATAGTGTAATTAAACATAACCTATGAATAGGTATCATACCAGCCTTCGGAGCATTAGATGTAAAGTTGACATAAGAATCAATTATTTTATTTACTAGCGTGTTAAGGGTAATTTGATCTTCTTTAGCCTCTTGTCTTAGCTGATTAAGCAAAACTTTAGCTATCCTAAAACTAATGTTTTCAGAATATCTGGAATTGTTGCTAGCGCTGATACTTGGAGGAGTCTCGTGATCAAAGTTTGACATATGGAGGGATAATTATCATATATTACATAAAATTAAACCTTTAAGATCTATTTTTTATCGGTTTCACTTGCAGAAATAACAAACAATATTTTGTTGTTGTTGTTGTTGTTGTTGTTGTTAGATCATCGAACAGGATTGTAAATTATTTTTCAAGTACCATCCCTTCTGTTAAGGGATCCGTCAAAGTAGGATAAATGTGGTTATGAGAGATGGTTATGAAAGAAGCGGACGTTCAAACTTATTGCTTAGCGATATGAAATTCTCGATCCAAGCCGTTTTCTGATAGTCTTGAATGTATTCACCGCATGTATATTAAAGTGAGTTGCTGTTGATAGAAGCCATCCTCTACTCTTTCCACTTCTCATAGAGAAGATGAAAATCTACGTTATACAACCGTTTGCTCATTAAGATACCCTACCTCTATTTGCGGCCTCGAAGCATGAATGGATTTGTATTAAAATATCTACATATTCGCCCAAGATTCTTTCGCATATTTGAGCCGCAGAACCCGCGGTACAGCCGCTTTTGGTTACAATTAGTAGAAGCTAATGGCAAAGTAATGTACGGAAAATCTCAATAGAAATGATTGCATTTATGTTGCTTCTCTGATACCTCATGTACGGGTTTTACCAAAACTTATAAGATATTCCCCAAAATTTACGCCGTTCCGGAACCTTGAGGAGAGGGGAAGAGGCCGAGGACAAGCGCACTGATTATATCTATCGCCTCGCCCGGTCGCATCAGCGTTCCTAAGTGTAGCGTGTTCTCCCCTCTAGCTCTCTTCCTCAAGTCTCAATTTTGAAGCTTTTTCTACCGTAACCCTCTGGGCCCGCATTTGTTTCAATAACAATGTATGTTGTGACCGTCTTTGTTAGTTCAGTACAAAGACGATCTAATGTAAATTGACATGTAAAAATTGTGTCGGATACGCCTCGTGAAGTATGACTTCTCTTTGCTCAGCTGAGGATGCTAATACAAAAATACGTTTCTCATCGTAACTTCATTCGATGAATTAGCTCGCAGCAATAGGATTCAGAAAACCTTGTAGCTATTTTATTTCCTCAATCTCTCCTTTGTCATTGACATAAAGTCCAATGACCTGTGCAGGTAAATCCCATGAGGACACTTCATGCATCGCACCCTGTATATGCACATAGTGATGTTCCCTGTCACCAGGGTTTCCCGCGCAATCATAATGTCCTACTACTGCTATTGTCCGAGAACCATGTTTCTCTATCGATATGGAGACTGCTCTTCTGATAAGTGCAATTTCTTTCGAATTGTTCCCACTAGAAAAAAGTCCATCAGCACCTGGAAAGGTCACCATGTCAACTCCATCAATATTATAGTTCTGCTTCATATGATCTATTACAACCTGCTGAGTTCTGCCATCGATGCAATTTATCGCAGTTCCAAATCTGAAACCAACCATCATCATTTCTTAACTCCCTCAGAGTTTATGCGGAGTGGTCAGTATCTTGCCAAAGAGCTGTGAGTCTGCCATCTTGATATGCCCTTCAACCATGTTGCTGAAAGGAAAGATTGTATCAATCACTGGCTTTATTTTTCCCTTGCTGACCCAGTCTATTACTTCTTCTAGCCCTGCTTTAGTTCCCTGCGTTGCCCCCAAAAGATTCGTTCCTTTGAAGAATAGGTATCGGAGGTCGATTGTCGAGAGGTAGCCGGTAGTTGCGCCTGTAGATACTAGCGTTCCCCCCATCTTCAAGAGTGCAACTTCTTGAGGGAAAACCGTCTTTCCAATATGCTCATAGATAACATCGACCCCTTGCGAGTTTGTTATCTCGCGTACCTTCTTGTACCAATCGGGCTCCCGATGATTGACTACATTGTCAGCGCCAAGCTGCAAACACTTTTCCATTTTGTCCTTATTTCCTGCAGTAGCAATGACATCGCAATTGAATAATTTGGCAATCTGAATGCCAGCTATTCCCATTCCACTTCCTCCACCCATTACGAGAACTGTCTGTCCTGGCTTTATTTTTGCTCGAGTAATAAGCATGTGCCAGGCTGTCATGCCCACCATTGAAATTGCCGCCCCGTCAGTAAACGATACATTATAGGGAAGCTTTACGACATTGACTTCAGGCAGATGCGTATACTGAGCAAAACCACCCCAAAGTGGTCCAGTCTGGAATCCCCATACTTGCCTGCTGCGGCAATCATACTCGCTTCCTGATGTGCATTCATAGCATACCCTGCAAGTCAGGTTGGGATATGAGGCCACTCTATCTCCCACCTTGATCTTTCCTGTGACGCTCTCGCCAAGTTCAACAACGGTTCCAGCAACGTCGCTTCCTGATATGTGAGGCATTGGAATCTTGATTGGCTCGCCCCAAATTCCCCATAGATCATTATAGTTGTAAGATGCTGCTTCAACCTTTATCAGAACCTCATTTGATTTTGGCTTTGGCGTATCAATATCTTCGATTTTAACTACTTTCTTCGGATCTTTGTGGTGCTCCCTGTAGACTGCTGCTTTCATCTATACTGCATCCTCTTCCTCAAAGATGGTCATATATTCATTAGTGGAATCAAGTCCAAGATTTTGGACCATTGCATGGCAGAGCAACCCCTTGATAACAATGGACATAACATGAGATGCTTAAAATGATGCTCAACTCCCGTAGAACATAACCAAACTCGAAATCAAAGCAGAATCGTGGAGCCACAGCCAGAAGCCTATCTATGTGCTCTTTTTTATAAGGCAAAGGGATAAAGTTCATCAGAAGGGGGGAAATATGACTTTACCATGCGCAACATCCTTTTATCCTGGCCTATGGAGAACAATACTTGCTTCTTTCTTTTTGTTCAAGTTGTCTTGAGTCCAAGAATTGAAGTTTTTCCACCCGGACGCGCCGGGCCCGCTAAAAAATTCCTTCAAAAGTAGGATGCATACAGTGAAAGATGGCCTCTACATCTTACCAAGATAATGCTTTGCCATGGTGAGCTCTCTTTCAGTTATCACTTCAAATCTACTCGTATAATCGTTGAATGTGTGTTTTATTCAAAAACTATAAAAGAAACTACCTATTGTTTTATATCAATTAATGAAACTTACTAAAACTAAAGAAATCGTGGTTATACCATTACTCGTTAGTATTATTTTTTCTTTATTAGTTACCAATGCGATCAATAATCAGCAAGTAATAGCACAAGACGACATCCTTGGAGGACCTCCCACAACAGAGATTTCAATTCAATCTCTTGGGAACGCTAGCCTTGTATACGAAAGTCCTGTCTCTGGAATTAGAACACAGTATCCTGGTGGGTGGGATATAATAATTCAAAATACTACAAATTCTTCTTTATCCATAAGATTTAACTCTCCACTGGAAAATGATACCGATAGCTTTCTTGAAAACGTCCGTTTAGTGATTGGTTCCGTCTCCAATAATACGGCCTTAAGTAATCTCACGAGTGCAACGCTTACCTCTTATCTAGAATTATACCCAGACCTTCAACTTATTGAATTATCTTCCACTAATTTAACTAGTAGTGCTATTCCAGCGTACAAGCTCGTGGCCAGTCGCACCCAAGAGGGACTAAACTTCATGCAAATTATTGCAATAAAAGAGGCTAAAGTCTATTCTATTATATATTCTTCAGAGAAGAGCAGATATTCGACATATTTGCCGATCATAGAAGAAATGATCAATTCATTTGAACTGACACAATGAGGGGTCAAGCCAGTGGTCAGTGACAGGTATAAATCCTGATGCAGTATCTCTGGCCAACATTTTGATTCAAGGAAGCAGTCGATAGAAGACATCGACAGAAATCACAGAATAACAAATTCGAAGATGGCAGCACTACAGGTTATATGACAATACTGTTATCTGGTCTCAGGAGTGGATTAATCTTAAGATAATGGTGCCAATCGCAAAGGCACTACCTCCCTCAGTGTTATTAAGGACTTCTTAATTTTAAATTATAATGCATTTAAGTTTATTTTTGCTGCTCCGCTTCAGCTGTCATCATAAGCGTTGCCCCAGTGATGAGCCAGGTACAACGTAGTGACGTGTCAAGATGAATAGGCTGACTCAACCATACAGCGTATTGACTATATCGTTTTGTGTTCCTGATTACCTAAGCCACCATGCGAATATTTTGCGACAACGCCGCATAACATGTTGATGTTCTTATGTCCACAAGTCATTCTTATGGCATTCCAGGTAGAGGAGTATTATGTTCCAAAAAGACAATCGTGTGATAATAGTTGTTCGTGCTCCGATAACTACTCCATTGTTAAGGTCATATCAAGAAAAGGAACTGTGGACTCAATGCCATTATCAAATCGATCTAGTTAATAATGATGAGTTTTTCTTCCGCCACCAATTGCGGTCCTTAACTAATCCGCATTACGCGAATTACTTGCATCAGCTAATAGTATTGTTTATGTTCATAACACCATCTCCATGGTTTATTCGGTAATGCAATCATCACAGGGTGCCCTGTATTTTCAAAATGTTTTCTTGCATGAAGACCACTAGAAGAATCACAGCAGCCAACATGCCCACATATAAGGCACATCCGTAATGCAACCCAGTCCGATTTTTCTTTCTCACATTCTTCGCAGCCTTTTGTATTTGGAGAAGTATTTTCTTCATCCACACCTTTGAAATGTTCGCATTTTTGATTCATGCAGTAGTATCCTGAAGAATATCTTTTTTAAATGTTGTAAATGGATCAACAGAAGACGTTCGAAAAGTGGACTCACTGTTTAACAACCTGAGGTCTTTGAATGAATAAGCATGCGTGGCAAAAGTGTTAACCGTCATCTCTTTTTAATAACTTAGTCACTTTCATTGCGTCATTGCTGCTCCACTGGAGCTATCTTGACTATCTTCCCAGACCGATACAACAGGAGGTAAAGATTACCATCGGGCCCAACTTCAATGTCTGTGATGCTTCGAAATCCCGTCCCAAATACTACACCGGTTAGCTCATCTTCGCCATCTGCAACCTTATCCGCCAACTCTCCATCAAGAATCAAACCTGTTCTATCTTCGTTTAGATCGAAGTGATAAATCCGGCCATTGTTAACATCACTCACAAATATATCGTTCTGGTATTCCTCTCCAAGCTGTGTGGAATTGTAGAATTTGATAGCTGTTGGTCCTACTGTTGTATTCCATGTAAATTCGGGATCTCTGTACTCTCCTCTTCCGTCAAAGTCCACTAGGTCTTCCTCCACGTCGGCGTCTTCGTTCTCTGGTCTTGAAGCCAGTCCTTGTATATCAGGCCAACCACTGTTAAAACCAGGCGGTACTAGGTTAATCTCGTCGTCATCATTTCGCCCATTCTCTGTATCCCATATGTATCCTGTCCCTGGGTCAAAGTCCATGCCAAAAGAATTCCTTATACCATAGGCAAAATAGTAGGGTAACATTCCAACGCCTTCACTATTCTCCTCCTCATCTTCCTCATCTTCATTGTCTTCATCCTCGTCACCATTAACTTGTTCGACAAGTACCGGATTTGGTAATGGATTGCCATCTGCATCGATTACCAGTATGCCGCTTGTTCCGTCAGGGGGCGGACCGTCCTCGTAATTCTGACTTTGAGTCTCATGGTGATCTAGATCACCTACCATAAGATAGACAATTGTATTATTATTGTTATCCAGACCAACTAACAGCGGACCACCGTTGTATCGTGGACCAGGTCTTGCAGGAAGGTCTAGCAGGAGCTTTGGATTTATGAGTTTAAGGGAGCTTGAATTAGCCAATTCGTTCCCTGCCATCTCATATCTGTAAAGACGATTGCCAGCCGGCACCACTCCCTGTGCATCATCACCATCTTGTCCGCCTCCTGATTCTGTGAAATAGAGGAATACATACGTGGTAGTTTCGTTTTGCTTGGCAATAGCCATTCCCAACAAGCCCCTTTCGTTTGTGTTATTATCGTTTGCAACGGCAACATCGATTAGAGGCTCTGGTTGAACCACACCTCCAATCACCCTTCGCACTGTGCCATTGTCCTTCTCAGTTACTATGATGTCATCGCTAGAATTACCTAAGAAGGCCATTGCTACAGGCCTCTTTAAGCCTGTTGCAACCGTTTCTATACCAAGATCTGGATCGGATACAGCCGATGGACTTTCATCTGCTAGTTTTAGCTGTGAAACAGCAGGTGGATTAACCTGACCAAAAGCTAGTGGGACGTTACACAACAAGGATGCGATGCCAAGAAACAAAACCTGAGCGAATACCTGTGTTACTGTCCTATGCAACCCAGTCCTCTACACAGAGCTGGGATAGTAGAATAAATTGATTTTGTAAGATATTGCCTGTAGAATCAGATTTGAGATACATCCACTTCTTATTCCCTGATCGGAGCAGCGGCTTATCCGTTTGCTCTGATATCTATTCAACGACCTCTTCTGTATCTTTAGATATCCAATACGCTAGTTTATCAAAGTGTAACTATTGATGAATGAGAATAATAAATAGCATTCACATTGAGAGCCCAAATCAAGAGCTGGAGAAAGATTTTGCTGCATCTTGCAAAGATATATTCAATGAATTGGGTGAGGAAAGGGTATTGAACCCTCGCTTGACGACGATGAATCTGGAACTCTGGGGATAGGTACTTGACAAGGATCAGCCAGAAATAGAGAACCGTATTATTGGTTTTCCGTAGCCTTGTTAACCAAGTGTACTATAAAGTAGTTATAAAATAGAACACATTTGTTCTCATGATAGAGGACTATTATATTGCATGGTGGAACCTTGAGAATCTTTTTGACGTGGAGAACTCCACACAAAGATCTGATCGACTAAAAGAAATACTAAAAGAGGAACTCTTGGGGTGGAACGATGAAGTCTTGAATAATAAAATATCTCAGTTGGCAAAAGTTGTGTCAAGAATGAATGATGGCAATGCCCCGGATATACTTGGGGTCTGTGAAGTGGAAGACGGGCCGGTGATAAATAAATTGGTCAATAAAATAAAGGAAGCGGTTCCGCGAGATTATAAGGTGGTGACTGAGCAATATGATGATAAAAGAGGTATTGAAATCGGCTTTATCTTTGACGGCTCAAAATTTGAGATAGCCAAAGACAGCAAAGCTGGCACGGATCTTGTATTTTCACATCGTGTTCTAAGAGAGGAAGCTACCCGCAATATTCTACAAGCAAATCTAATAATGAAAAAATCAAACACTCATATTGTTTTAATAGGGAACCACTGGCCCTCCAGGACTATTGGAGAGCTTCAGACAGAGCCGTATAGGTTTGCAGCTGGAGATGCTTTGTCTTATTTCCATAAACGCATCTTAGAAGAGCATGGCGAAGATATGCCAATAATTGTAATGGGTGATTTTAATGATATGCCGTTTAACAGGTCATTAATGGATTATGCGTTCTCTACTCCATATAAAGAACAGGTAGCAAAATCCGAGCACACTCCTTTCTTTTATAATTTAATGTGGCCTTTGATTACGCAAGGCTTTGGAACTTATTACTTTGGAAAGAAAGAGCCAGACCCTTGCCATGACAAATACACAACTTATCCAAACATGCTGGACCAATTTATGGTTTCAAAGTCTATTGCTTTTGAAAAGAGAATAAGAGTGAAAAGAGATTCAGTTAGGGTAAATAAAGTGATTGGAGAGTACAATCTGTTTGAGGAAAAGTACTCCTATGAGGTGCCTAAAAAATTTGGTAGACCTACAAAATGTGGAGAAGTAAGTGAGGTAAACAAGGATGGATTCAGTGATCACTTTCCCATTTCCTTCATCCTTCAAGAGGGGCGATAATTTTAAATCAATATTATTCTTTCATTTTTAATTCTCATAATTTATGCAAGAAGTTCTAGAATTAGGGTGGCACTGAACTTTTTGTATGGTTTCAGAATGAGCTCAACAAAGAAGACTTCGATAATGGAGGCAGCAGAAATGCGTAAAGCTCTACTGTATATCGAGAGTGAATAAATGAAGAAGGGCACAATTGTGACTTGACGTGAAAAACTAACCCTTAGTCGTCAAAAGTAATTATCACCTACACACAAAGAACTCAGCACCCAGAAGCAATGTGTCACAGTCAATCATTATCAGGCCGTAGCTCATATTCGTAGTGCTGACAATTATTCTCAATTTGTTCACATGATATTAAATATACATTTTCAAGCTCCTGATTCCATTTTGCGTGCTTATCAACTAATAGCAATACTGCAATAGGCTCCTGCAAGAGAAAGTATTGATAGAGCACTGAATTGGCTTCACAGTTAAAGCTATTAGTGCTTTCACCTTCCATGGTTTCAGTACTCCACGCGTTAACAGTAAGAATTTCAGCTCTATGAGCATCGTTCCTGTTGCTAGACAATATATGTACATGGTTAGTGCAATGGTCATTATTAGACCTTAACTTTGCCTGACCTCATTTCAATACGAGTAAACTCTTGGACTTGCTACCATCCTAATGTCTAATCTATTGTCCTACCGATTCTTATGATACTGTTCATTCTTTCCGTGCTTATATTGACACCATCTCCTTCTTTGCTATGTTCATGGCATTCTGAAATTTAACGAAAGCAGATTTTAGAGTTATTAGATGATGTACAGCATAATATCCACCAATGCATGAGGGGCTTAGCACAGTTTGAAGCGTCAAACTATGAAGGTACTTTCCTTGCTGATAGAATTCAGCTAATTGTAAATTATCAACCTTGCCTCCAAAAGACAGAGTGAAGACGATAAAATATTAGCGTGGTATGATTTTGTGATTCATCTTCTAAAGTAAATGAAGAAAATATACAATATTGTAATGATCTCAAACCTGCCAACAATCATGTTAATGATAAGTATTAGTTTTGAAAAGATATCCAAGTTCGCAGATGTTACACCCGCAGTCAGTCCAGTTGTAGAGATAGCGGAAACAGCCTCAAATAGCCCATCCTCAAAACTGGTCTTTGTAAGCGAACTTAAGAACGATCCAGTAATTAATGAAATAGAAATGTAAAGCGCAATGACGAGCAAAATTTCTCTGACCACTTTCTTGCTCATAATGAGCGATAATCGTTTGAGGATCTGTGCCTGCTGTTCCATTACTTCTTCCAAATTTCTTTTTCGATGCTCCTCTGGGAATCTTGTAAGAAACTCCGTGCTCCTATAGGGATTAGCTGTAGAAGAAATCGAGGTAGATGTCGAAGTCCCAGTAATAGTAGTTCTATCCTTCTCTCTAGACTTTTTGGTAAATTCTTCATAAAGAACAATGAATCTGCCCACCTTGATTCCACCGGCCGTGGAAAATGCTGTTCCCCCAACTAACATTATCACGATCAAGAATATTTTTGCAACATAAGGGAGTGATTGAATATTCAAGTATTGGAAGCCTGTAGTAGTCGAACTACTAATTATATGAAATATTGAGCTATAGATATTAATCTGACCCCCAGCTAGCCAATAAAATATAGTGATCCCTAAAACTATCAGAATAAGAAAAACAGTTACTTCGAGGCTAATTGTCCTCCTTGTTAACAGACCTTTTCTGCTAAAGATATGATAATGAAACGCAAAAGGTAGAGCCGAAACCATCATTCCGATAGCCAATATGGCTAGACGTTCAGGATGGTCGGGAGTTAGGATATATGATGCTGGAATGAACCCTCCACCAGTAATTGTGCTAAATATTAACGATATTGCATCCAAGACATCAGTCCTACTGAAAAATACGAGCATAAATATTAGTATCAGTGTGTATGCAGTGAAAATTCCCACTATAGTTATCAGCAACTCTCTCACTTTGAGAAGACCTCCACCAAGCACGCTTTTCATCGCGCTTAGTCTCCTCTCTGGGAAAAATAGGATCATTACCAAGTAAACAAAACTTAAACCGCCGACCCAATTGGTGTAGGAGCGATAAAAATCAAGGCTTTTTGGAAGGTTCTCCGGATTGCTGATAACTGATAGCCCTGTCGTTGTGAAACCAGATGCACTCTCAAATAAGCTATTTACAAATAGTGCTGACGTGTTAGTATTGTTTCCAAAAGGATTGAGGTAGATATACGGTATTGAGCCAAAAAGACTCAGGAGTAGAAAACTAGCAACTATGAAGATTGAAGCCTGTTTTAGATTCATCGGACCTTTCTCGCCTATATTTGTCAGAAAGAAACCTGAGAAGGAAAGACCAACAATAGCGAAAAATATCCCTACTATGCTTATGCTCTCTCCAAGGGCCGTGCCAATGAAAGCTGGTACAACGAGGAGAATTGCTGAGAACTGAAGCACAATGCCAAGATTGCCAAGGATAGGCTTGTATTGCTCCCTCACTGCACTCCTATAGCGGCTAAAAGTTCGCTCTATGACAGATGTGCGAACAGCATTTGCAAGGGATTCTTGAGTTACTATTCCAAGTATCCCAGAGGTATCCGCTACAGGGATACGCTTTATTTGATTGAGGCGCATTAGTTGCAGCGCTTGCTTCACAGTTCCTTTTGGTGAAATTGTGACAAGCGGCGCGGACATGATCGATTTAAGAAAAACCTCATCGGAATCTTCGCCCTTCATCACTACTTTGTCGATGATGTCACTGTCAGTAACTATACCTGTGACTGTGGTGCCTCTTAATACAATAATAGTATCTGCGTTATGGGAGTGCATTTGCTTGACGGCTGAAGCAACGCTTGTATTTTCATCTAAAATTACAAATAATCTATGCATGTACGAAGTGACTGGTCTTTCCAAGACATTTTGCATGAGCAGTGAAGGCTTGAGCCAGATGATCGGTGGTGTATTAATAATCTTTATGACAAGACGTTCTAGACAATTTGAGTCAAACATGATGGGACTACCTTGCACGTTGCAACCTGCAAGCCGAGCAACTGACTGTACAATACAGCTGATAGGTCTAAGTAATGCCCTGATGTCGACTATTGTTTCCTGTTTTGATGTTTGATGTAAGGTTTATGGTAGAGCCGCCCTCTTGATTATGAGATCGTGATACTCGGAGAAACGATGTTCGAGATCCTCTGGTATTGCCTTATAAAGACATAATACGGTTATAGGCATTTCTAATGCTTTTATTGCTTCATCGGACACGTTTTCAAGTTGGAGAGCCTCTTTATATCTTCCCTGTTGGATCAATTTAGTTGGCAAAGTGGCCAAAATATTTAGCCCATTTCTTGATTTCTTTTTTGCCAGTTCTACAATATCGCGTATACTGTTAAGACTAGGCATGGGAGAGAAGCTTCCATCATCAGAAAAACATTCATCAGCTGGAATTATTATCATATCTTGTGAGTTGAATAGGAAATTAAAATTTTCGACCTGGTTGATTGATTCCATGAATTTCTGCTGGTACCTGTCAACTTATTAAATTTCCCAATCAATTGCAATCCATAACTAATGCGCTTTACATGAATTATTTACCCTCGTTCTCATTTGCCACCTTGAAAAGTTTTCAACTCTACTCGTGAGCTCCATGGTTAATTTCAATAAATGTGTAACCTGGGACCTGCGAACGGCCTGCAGCAGACATAGTGACTTCTAAAAAGTGACAAATGCATATATCAAAATGAAAGTTATAGTATGTTGCAAAATCTTCTCCTCTTCACATGGGGCTGCATTCCGGAACTTACAAGAGATTGCCAAGACATGACAAATGCTTCGAGCACTTACCTTGGGATTGCGATCGGGGCAGTCATTGGTGGAATAATTAGTTGGTGGGTCTACAACAGACAAAAGAAAACCACTGAAAAGCAAGATCTTATGCTCACACACATAAAAGAGCTTAACGAGCGTCATGATAGAATTCTAAAACGCTTAGAAGAATCAGATAGGCGTCATGATTCGACTTTAAATGCAATATTAGACATAAATAACAAAATAGAGGATATCATTGAAAGACAAGATAAGTTGCACAATTCAATTCAAACCGGCAACATATCATCCAAGGACCCCAATACCGAAAGCCTTGAAAGGTCGTGAATAGCTGCAAAGAAGGCGCAAGTATCTTAGGATCCTCCATAATGTGAAGGTACTGTTATATCATATAACACTAGTGGTCTTAACTCCCCGAGTCATGATCAGTCGGAGCTTAAAATACTCAACTAACAACATGAGATAGAATTAATACTGCTCCCTTTCCATGGCGATTCAACGCATCTATGAGGATACCATATACTTCTGATCCTACATACGGGATATTTATCTAGTTATATATTAAAAACGAGTTACCTCGGTATACTAACAAAGGTATGAAAATCTTAATTCTTAGAGCTCCAGCAGGCAAGCACCTAGGCTCTCCCCTTGCGTATGTCCATCCTTGCTCGGAGCCTGTATATAACTCCCCTTGATTGTCGCGAACCTCCTCTTAGCAATTTCATTCTAGCCAAAGAACCATTAATCTTTAAGCGAGAATCGTAATTACTTATAATCTAATTAGTCCCCAAATAGGACGAGGATTATTTGGATAGCAAAAAAGAGCTTGTTGAATGTGTTAAAGGTCTCTATCAGATGGGACTTACTACTTCTATATCAGGTAACCACAGCATTAGGTTCAGAAGCAAATGGATGTGGATCACACCATCCGGAATTGCGAGGTACAAAATAAACTCGAACCATCTCGTAAGAGTACACCTCAAAACTAGCAAAGTGATTGGAAATATCAGACCAAGCATCGAGCTTAACTTGCACAGAAACATCTACAACAAGCTGCAGGATGTTAATGCAATTGTCCATACTCATAGCCCTTTTACGATAGGCGTCTCGATATCTTCAAAATTTCAGCACGTTATCGAGGAGGCAAAGATAGTAGTTGGCCAGCCAGTAATAATCTCAAACAAACCTTCTGGTTCGAAGCATCTTGCAGAATCTGTCTCTGCTGCGTTTCAAAGCGGTACGCCTAGAGCAGTAGTGATCAAAAACCATGGGATTGTGGCAGTCGGGAAAGACATCCATGAAGCCCGCGCAGTAGTAGAATCCTTAGAGGAATGGGCCAAAATACTTACCATATCCGAGATATTTGGAGGAGCTAAAGACTATCTGACCTCCTAGCAGAATCGTAATTGATCGTGCGTTCTTATTGCTCCGAACTAATTAAAAGAT
>DATFCN010000119.1:0-2097 GCA_035253045.1 Nitrososphaera sp. | reverse complement strand
GTTGGAAATATTGTTGCACCTGAGATTCTGAGACAGAGTCCTGTAGCAGAGAAAATTGTTTCAAATTCTACTAGTACTAACAGCGGGGGCAGCAGGAGTGCAGAAGGCACCCAGTAAACTAGGACCATTTAGGAATAGAAGTGGGATAAACTTGATGATATTGTAAGCATAAAGTGAATGGACATCATCATAGTATTTCATAGGATTCATTGGATTCTCTCTTGATCAAAGACTACTTCTAGATTGGCAAGGCAATCTTAGCAGTATATAGAACATATGTGTGTGTGATAGCAGGAGATCTAGTGCACCCTGCATGGTAACAAGAAAAGGAATTATCTTTGATATGGATGGAGTGTTGGTAGACGCAATGCCATTTCATTGTGAAGCAATTCAAAAAGCAGCAAGGCTAGAGGCAGATATCGATGTTTCCCAGAGGGATGTATATCTCCTTGAGGGAATGCCTGGAGAAGATATGGTCAGGGAGCTGCTTAAACACAAAAAGTACAAAGGTAATATACAATCTGGCTCTGATGACAACGCTTCAGATATAGATTCATTAGCACACAGGATACATGAGAGAAAGAAAAAAATTTTTCAGCAAATTAATGCTTCAAGGCCTCTTGAAGGTGCGAAGGACTTGCTCTCCAGTGTAACCTGTAAAAAAGCGTTGGTGTCTGGTGCAGCAAAGCAAGAAGTGGATTCCATTATTGAAAAATACTTTGGAAAAGTGGCGTTTGATGTAGTGGTATCTGGCGAGGACCTTGAAGAAGGCAAGCCGAGTCCCGACCCGTTTCGAACTGCTCTCACGAAAATGGGGTTAAGAGAGTCTGAAGCAGTAGTCGTAGAAAATGCGCCTCTTGGAATAAAAGCAGCAAATAATGCGGGCATTAGATGCATTCTTACTCTTAACAATACGCCCCTTGAGATTTCAGACTTTGAAGGTTTAGTTCCACATCAGTTAATATTTCCAAACACTGGTTCAGCAATCTCATTTCTGAAAGAATACTGCGAAGAATAATGGGTGGGGACATTAATCCTATTTGAGTCATGACAGCAGTTTTAACTTCTTCGATGCTTCATGGTTAGCCGAGTTAATGTTCCGTCCCGCACACATACACTCCGGAATGTAACACAGCAAAAAGATATTGCAGTCTAGGGAGTCAAGACTATTTTATGTACTTCTCCTTTGCCGTCGAACATCTGATATCCCTTTGCAGCCTCGTCAAGTGTCATCCTATGGCTTATTACTTGCGTGGCGTCAATTCTGCCAGTTTCTATCATGTGTAGGAGTTGGTCACTATACCTTCTTACTGGGCACTGGCCCATCTTTATCTGGATATTGCGGCTGAAAAATTGGCCCAATGGGAAATTGACATATTCTGTGCTGTAGACTCCAGCGATGCTCACAGCAGAGCCTTTTCTGGCTGACTGTAGTAACCAGTTCACAACCTGCATTGAATTGACTGGAACATATGCAGGATTGGAGCTCTTGTTATGATCGTGGTGCCCTACAGCTTCATATCCTACAGCGTCTATGCATTTGGCACCCTTTCCTCTAGTTTCCTGCCTTATTCTCTCGACAGGATCTTCTTTGTCAAAGTTTATAGGCTCTGCTCCTAACTTGGCTGTTCTATCAAGTCTGTAAGGCCAGTGGTCAACCACAAAAACCCTTGCTGCACCACGTAGTAAAGCACTCATTGCTGAAAAGTATCCTACTGGGCCCGCGCCAAACACCGCAACATCATCTCCTACCCCAACTTCTGCCATATCGGCTGCAAAATATCCTGTGCAGAGGGCATCGCTCAAGAAGAGGACCTGCTCTTCGCTTAGCTTATCAGGTATCTTGATGGATTCAGCATTTGCAAAAGGCACCCTAACAAATTCTGCCTGTCCGCCATCATAGCCGCCAGTGATCTGACCGTAGCCAAACATGCCGCCAATATCGTTCATTGGATTTGCGCGGTCACATTGCGACCAAAGGTGATTACGGCAGAACCAGCATTTGCCACAGTGTATATTGAATGGGATAACAACTCTGTCACCTTCTTCTACTTCGGTAACTTTATCGCCCACCTGCTCTACAACACCTGCAAACTC
>DATFCN010000118.1:0-4161 GCA_035253045.1 Nitrososphaera sp. | reverse complement strand
CGGGCTTCCTTACCTTTCCTTTCTTTCTTCATCTCTTCAGAAGATATTTAATGAGAGTAACAACAGGACTTTGAACCAGAATTCGCCAGTCTATGGATTGTTAGAAACATTCTCCTTATTATGATCATATTGCTCATCCTTCCTTCCTCTTTCTTTAATAGGTAAAACTATTTCGGGACTACGGAGAAGTAAAATCAGTTAATGCTTAAGAAGCACACTAGCAACTTACATCTTGTGTAATGTCTCTTCTGTCAAATATCAAATACGCTAAGCACAACAGGGTTCACTTCATATCTTTAGAAGATAGAGAGAAAGGTAGAAAGCTGTTCGCAGAGTTTTTTGATGGCATAAGAAAAGAAGAATTAGGAAGGGAAATGATAGGTCATATTATACTCGATAATTCAAGCGACATCCAAGAATCAATCATCCTAACCTTCTGGGACACAAGAGAGGATATGGACAAGTTTTATTCTCCAGAGAATAAAGCGTTAACTAGATTGGTTGAAAGAGCAAAGCCTTTATTTGAAATAATGCCTGAAAGAACTGACTATACGGTCTCAGCAGCGTCGCTGTAATTTCTAGGCAAGAGCGAGGTTGAGAAAAGAGAGAGAGAGAGAGAGTAGCACCTACATCTATTATTACTTCTTCTTGTTTAGAACAAGCCACTGTTTGGCTGTATCAATGTCGTCTTGTGTTAGCTCGTGGCCGCTATTTTGCCATTGCAGTTCCACAAGAGCATGAGCTTGTCTGAATAGTTCAGAAAGCCTCTCTGCTTCCTGTCTTGTAGCTATTGGATCTCTTAATCCAGATGACATGAATATGTGCTTATCCGACAGGTCAGTACGGTTATTTGGAACAAAAGGAACCATGGCACGGAAGAGTATTGCACTCGACAATGTTTGTGGCTTGAGTAGGAGCATGCTAGCTGCTATGTTTGCGCCGTTGGAATAGCCCACTGCTATGACTTTGTCTGGATCGAATTCATATGTTCTCGAAGCATTCTTCACAAATTCGGCGAGCTCGAGGGTACGAAACTTAAGATCCTCAATATCAAATATACCTTCGGCAAGCCTGCGAAAGAAACGCGGTATTCTGCCGCCTTCCAATACTTTGCCGCGAGGACTTAGCAATCCAGCATTTGAATCAAGCTCATGTCCCAGCGGCAGAAGGTCATCTTCGTTTCCACCGGTGCCATGCAACAGAAGCAATGTTAATCCAGAATTATTATTATCATTTCCCATCCTGGGTGGAATATAGCGGTGGGAAAAGCCTAGTTGGTCTGATTCATTGGTTGGCAATCGTGTCGGCATACACACTATATCCTCCTAATTATACTACTGCCTGTATGGAGATGTTGTCGTTTTTAATGCGGGCAACAATCCCTCTAACTTTGCACGCACAGGCTCAAGCCACTGTGGCAATTTTAATTGCTTACCAAGATCTTCTGGCCTTTCATCAATAGCAAATCCAGGCGGATCTGTAGCAATTTCGAACAGTATACCACCGGGCTCTCGAAAATAGACAGAGTGAAAATATGTGCGATCGATTACAGGAGTAGGATTGAGTTTTGCTTGATCAACGATTCTCTTACGCAAATCTATCTGATGTCTGTCGTTGGCGACGCGCCATGCAATATGGTGGACCGTACCTATTCCAACATAGCCTCTAGATATTTCAGGTTGACATACAACATCGACAAATGAGCCTATTGAGGGAGAAGAGGAATCTTCTGTACTGCTGCCAATTTCTTGAGAGATATTATTTTTTTCCATTATTCCAAAGCGAAATCTATCTTCCTTGTTGTCTCTGGCTACAAGTTTAAATCCTAGGGTATCAGCCAAAAGTGAAGCAGTACGCTCATATCCTTCCTCAGAGAGAGTGGCAGAGTGGAACCCTCTTATAGCATATTCTTTACTAATTGGGCTTTCTTTCCATATGTTATTATCCAGCTGAGGTAATTGTCGTCTTAGTCCTTGAGAATCAGTAGAAGAAGGAGAAATAAGCTCAAGCATCAATCCATCGGGGTCGTGGAATGAAACAAATTCATCTCCAAAGCGTTCTGAAGGGCCAACAAACGAAATGCCATTGTTCTTTAGCCGATCAATCCAGTAAGTCATCGAACCACTTGGAATTAAAAAGGATAGAGTGGTAACCTGTCCCGTTCCACGATGTCCTGTTGGGCCCTCAGACCAAGGGAAGAATGTGAGAATGGTCCCAGGATGTCCAAGTGAATCGCCGTAGTAAAGGTGGTATGTTGTCGGATCATCAAAATTAACTGTTAGTTTAACTAGCCTCAGCCCCATAAGGCCAGAGTAAAAGTCAATATTCCGTTGAGGGTTTCTAGCTATAGCTGTAATGTGGTGAATACCAAGAACACCTTGTTCTGGTTTTTGATTATTCTCTACCATATTCTTTTCTTCCTTCTACATTCGTATCGTTACGCCCGAGTGCGCAATTCAATATTTAAAAAGATTGCATCCATACTAGATAAACGCTCACCATGCAACATTTGATAATCAGCATTGTCCTTTTCGCTGATCTCAGTGCTCCAAATCACGCAAGAAAGAAGTTAGTGTGTTGATTGCTACACGGAAGCTCTTAAGTTCAGGCTTTCCGGAATGCCAAGCAAAAAGAAGAAGAAAAAGTAGTTTTGAAGGCTGTGAAGATGATGAAGTTTCTTAGTTGGGACTTAGGACTCTTCTGGTTTTCGGATGAAAATTAAGAGCATACTTTGAGCGCTGCATTTGTGTGCAGAGCAAAAAACTAGAATGAGAGCAAAAAATATAGAGGAAGAGTTCTTTATTCTCTCCCTGCTGTCATTAAGGCATAGCGGATGCCCTGTAATCCTCATGTCTTGAGGCTAATCTAGCAGGCCACTATTGATCTGTCTAACCTTATCCGCCTTCTTCTTCGCCTTCACCTTCATCTTCACTGCCAGTATCTGTGTCTTCCTCGTCATTTACATCGTCGTCGCCAGGTTCGTCAGCATCCTCGCCTTCAGCCGTGGTCCCGCCTAAAGCATTCAGGGCTAAGTTCAGGTTCATGAGCACACCCTGAGTGTCGTTGTTTAGTGCTGCCATACATGCTTGTTCTATAAGCTGTGTTGGAGAAGATGTCGTTTGGTTCCCTCCTCCAGCTGTGGTAGCATTAGCGCTCATAGGAGCACTTGTGGCAGTAGTGGTATTACCGCCGCCTGTCGTAGCGTTAGTATTGCCGCCTCCACCCATTGTTGCGTTCTGTCCGCCGCCTCCAGTTTGTGTCGGAGCACAAGCAGACCCGGTGGTATTGCCGCCGCCTCCGCCGGTTGTTGGAGAGGTAGTAGCAGTAGTATTGCCTCCTCCAGTCATATTCTCTAGTTGTGCTATTGCTGTCGGGTAGCTATTAACCAGAGATAGCCCTGATAGAAATGCTGCAGCAACTACTATACCTGCTATAGGTATAGCGACTGCTATTGCTTTGGTTTTTTTCTTTTTGCTATTATCATCTATTCCATTATACGGATTCATTATCGTAAGTTGTAAACAATATAGCACTTAATCATTTCGCTTACAGATAACAGAAAGGTAGGACATGAATGAAAGAAACTGCATAAAAACTAATGAAGCTGAAAAACTGGTAGGATCTTAAGGCTCACTCAATTGCTGATCGTTGAGATAATGGCGGTAATCAAGACAGCACATGTAGGCGATCCAAGCGCAGTATAAAGATACTATCACTCCGTCTTCTGTCCTCAGACCATGCAATATAATTATCATTTTTAGGAACAATTTCATCCACATCATATAAATATAAATAAAAATACAAAGAAAAAGAGAAGAGTTCTATTGCTCCAACTGGTTGCCCTGAGCAACCAGTCAGAATTGTCCTGCTATCTCCCTATCAATCTAGTTCATTTTATGTTTCTGATGATGTCTCGTTTGCTGAGGGTGTTGTTGTTGTTGTGTCTGCTTCTTCTTCTCCGTCATCATCCACTTGAGCAGCTTGGTTAGCATTCTGATCTATTAGCTGATCAAAAAAGCCGCCGCCTCCGCCGCCACCTGTTACATTGGCTGCCTGAGTAGCATTTTGGCCTATCAGCTGATCAAAAAAGCCGCCGCCACCTGTTACATTGGCTGCTTGGTTAGCATTTTGATCGATAGATTGATCAAAAAAGCCGCCGCC
>DATFCN010000117.1:0-4223 GCA_035253045.1 Nitrososphaera sp. | reverse complement strand
ATGGTTGTCGGACCTGTACCTCCAATCGAGTTGATACTATTTTGATTTCCCTTATCAAAGCTAACTCATTGTCTAGGTTATTGTCCATCAACTTGGTTATCTCCGCTTCGCCTCCAGAATAGACACTACGATATCTATCATAGCCGCAAAATAGTTCATCGCATCCATTTGCGCTCAACACTACAGACAAATGATTCTGCTTCGCAAGCCTGCAGATGTAAAAATACGCTATGCAGTTTTCGATATGAGATGTGTTTTTGCAGTTGATCGCTTGTAGCACATACTGCAGATTTTCTTGAAAGTCACTATAGTCAATCTCGTATACCTTGTGATCCATGCGCATTTTTGATGCTATATTTTTTGAGAAGTGGATATCGTGAGAGCCTGAAAATCCTACAGTTACAAGCGTGACTTGTTTCCTTAGATCATGACATATCTTGGCAAGAAGAGAGCTGTCTACGCCACCAGAGAAAGCAACTGCTACATTAGAGATTTCAGATATACTCTCAGACACAGCAGAATAGAGAGCCTGTCTTAATGCAGTCAATCAGTCAATCAATAACCTTCTTTAAGATATTATATATGCTCTTTATGCCTAAGATAAATGCACCACCTCTCGACAATGAAATACGATTTATATACATGCAACAGGCCAAATTATCTTGGAACAGGAATAGAATAAAAAAATGAGCAAAGAGAGGAGGATCGTTCTTGACAGCGATCTACGTTATCTTGACAGAGGGAGTAGTAATCTGCTGCTGCGCAGCAGATCAGAATTATCTGTTGCAAAAATGCTATCATTTCTTAATCAGGATTATGAATATGATGTCAGCGTAACAATGCCAGGCGGCGAGTCCGTGAAAATTGACTTCAAAACACGAGGAGGAGGAGGAGGACACAACGACAACAACAGTAACGACAACAATAACAACAAATACATCGAAGTGATAGATTCGGAAGAGGATGCTATCAAGTTCAAGAGTATTCGTGAAAACCTTCCCACACTTAATATTATAGCCGTCGGCGGCCGCTCTAACTATGTAAGTAAAATAAATGAAATAGACTCCCTTTTCTTTTTTGATAGCGAAAATCATATGCAGACTGGCTCAATTTTCATTGAAGACCCAGCGCTTGCCTTTGACTATGCTCACATCCTTCCTTTAGTGGAGAAATGTTCTGTGCTGCATGGCCACACTTCTACTGTAATGGTGGAAATCATCGGTAGCATGAAGAATAACTTGGTAATCGACTTTGGAGAGGCAAAGAGAATAATCAAAGAGACACTTACTGCCATAGATCACAAATTCTTCATCAACAAGAAATACTTGCAAAAGGAAGATGATATTCACTATTACGTAGCATTTGAGGGGCCGAAAGGATTCTTTAGCCTTCAGCTGCCAAAGTCAACCACCTATATGCTGGCAGGTGAGGCGACTGTTGAGAAGCTTTCTTCTGAAATTATTAAACTACTTGCTCCTAAAATGCCCCAAAATGTAGAGGCCCTTGGAGTATACATCTACGAAGGGATTAACAAAGGGGCTCACATCATTGCAGGCGTAAAGAAAGAGAATTTGCAGTAGCTGTGGGGAGCGACAATAAGGCTCTTGTAATGCTTTCAGGCGGACTTGATTCTGCCACATGTCTTTATTGGGCAAAAGAAAAATATTCTGAAGTAATTGCAATTACCTTCAATTACTTTGGAAGACTTGAACAAGAAAAACGAGCTAGTCTAAGACTGGTCAAGGCAGCAGAGGTCAGAGACCTAGTCGAAATCGATCTGCCATTTGTAAAAGAAGCAGGCGACTCCACTTATTATATCGAGCGCTACAAGGGCTGGCGGCAGCAGTCTGACAATGATGCTTTATGGTCATCATACGTGCCAGCAAGGAACATGATATTCTATTCGATAAGCGCCCACTATGCCGAATACCTCGATATTAAATGGATCATCGGAGGTCATAATGTGCATGACACAAAATTCTTCAAAGATGCGTCAAAAAGGTTCATAAATAAAATAAACATTCTTTTCAAAGAAGGTTGTCTACTATGCGATGGCGAAGCTTATCAAATACTGCTTCCACTTGCAAAAATGAATAGAAAGCAGATAATTAGGCTTGCCATGAAGCTAAATGCACCAATAGAGCTTACATGGAGTTGTCATAGAGAAGGGAATGTTCACTGCGGTAGCTGCTACTCATGCAAGCAAAGACTGGAGGCTTTCGATGATCTTGGGCTTAAAGATCCAGCCTCCTACTCTTCGCCTTCCTCATCCTCCTCTTTATTCAAGTAATCCGTATTTCCATTATCCTGTCGCTGCTAATCCTCACATTGCTTAGGTAGATAGTATTAAACGAATTGATATTTGTCTGTGTATGTATAGTACCATCGCTCAGGTTAACGTCTATGATAACACCAAATCCTGCTATATTGCCATCTGAACCAAGGCCTACGAACATTCCTTTCATGTTTTCCGGCTCTAGCTGCTTTATGGGCGGATAAAACAGCTCAGAGGGCGAATAGAGATTGTTTGTGTAATCGAATTTAAGCTGCGACAGCTCTGCTACCGATAATCCATTACCAACGTATCTGAAGAACTGATCGAGTCGGCGATTTATTCGCTCAAGCCTTGACTTGTACGCTTGACTGCTCGGCCTAGCATGCAGAATGTGCCATGATGCGAGCTTATGTTGCCAATCAAACAGATCTATATCGTCACCTAAGATTATTATTGCATCCGGTTGAAGCTCTTCTGCAACAAGTGCCTTGTACTGGACTCCACCGTTTCTCACGTAGCCATCTGTGTTGACAATGCGGATATTGGCTTGCGAGCTTGTCTTTCCAAGTATTGACCTCAATTTTTTTGCAACTATGCTCTCAAATCCTGTCGGCGATATGCTTCCGACAAATTCAAAGACGTTGTTGGTGTTGTGGTTGTTAGAATTAACATCACGCAAATCAACTAGCTGCGTTGTGAGAATTGCAGCCCCTATGGCTGTAGGCGGTGCCAGATCTCCCTGACCTATATCGCCATCTATAATGCTTGGAACAAATCCACGACTGATTGCCGTATTTGCAAGGTACATCGCAAGCGTAGACTTGCCAGTGTCAGTGTCTCCAATGACCATAAAAGTAGTTGATTTCTTGCCTTCGACCAGGGCAGATACCTGCTGAGCAAGACCTCGCCACATCCATGTTCCTGCTTGCCTTGGGTCTGCCCACCATACCCTAGCATCAGGGCCAAGCCGAGCTTGCAGCATGCACTTGCTGTTTGGCTCAAAAGGAAGCGCCTTGCCGGCTCTCACCTTTATTGTTTGCCAAGATACATTTCTTCCAAGAACATGGCAGGGCCCTTTCACAAATACCCGGGCTGGACCCTTTACCATTCTGACCTTGCGCATGTCAGGCATCTTTGCTAGAGATAATAGGTGCACTTTGCTCCAAATAGGTTTTCTAAATGAAATCCTAATGAAAATGGATTCTAAACGTTTATTTCCCCATCAGACGGCTTTACCGCTAAATTTGTCGGCCTCGACAGGCCCAGAAGCCCCTGGTCCATCAGGAGAACGTCAACATCAACACCAACTTGTACGTACCCTGAGCCTTATGGACATCATAATGGTTGGCATAGCAGGCATGATTGGGGGTGCAATCTTTGTGCTGACTGGACCAGCAATTGGTTTAGCAGGAAGCGCAGTCATTCTTGCATTCATCATAAATGCCACTATAACGCTGTTTACGGCAATGGCATACGCAGAACTTGGCTCGGCGATGCCAGAAGCAGGTGGAGGATATCTTTGGATAAGAGAAGGACTACCCCGACCAAACGCCTTTATTAGTGGCTGGATGGCATGGTTTGCCCATATCATTGCCGGAAGCCTTTATGCAGTCGGCTTTGGGGCCTTCTTGCACCAGCTGCTTGGCCCAAATGTGGCCGGCCTAATATCTGACCAGCCGTTGTTTGGAATCGTCCCTTTTGACAAGCTGATAGCAGTGGCCTCCATCGCTGCATTTACATACATAAACATCAAAGGTGCTTCGGAAACAGGCAAGACTGGCACGATAGTAACTATTGTCCAGCTTGGCACTATTCTTTGTCTAATAGTCGCAGGCTTTTGGATAATTCATAACAATCCGAATCCGACGGCTAACTTTGCAGACTTTATGCCAACAGGCATAGCGGGAGTGGTTGCAGCCATGGGTCTCACATTCATAGCTTTTGAAGG
>DATFCN010000116.1:0-5685 GCA_035253045.1 Nitrososphaera sp. | reverse complement strand
AGCCTAATTAATGGCGGTGAATCAGCCACGTTGTCCCTTGCACAAGTCAACCCAGGGCAATACGACTTTTACTGCATGGTACATCCATACATGACAGGCAAGATAGTGGTACAATAAGTAAGAACTCAGCTCACACAGCTTTTGAATCTAGCTCATAGAGGGATGTACACAACAAACGAATGACAAAGTTGACACACAAACTGCAAGAATGCTAATATATCCGATAACCATCCGAACGTAGAAGAATATTACTGTCTACTGCCTCCTGTTGCAAATAAGGCAAGGTAGGGCCGGTGAGAATTCAGGTAGTTCTAGCATGGTAGCAGACAATAAAACGCATGGAGAAATAGTTTTTGACACCGTGTCTGCAGAGTGTATCGTCATATCCTTTATGAAATATACATGTCTTTATAATGATAAATATGGATACTTTTGAATGCATAGCAACTAAGTTCGATCTTCGAGAATTTAGTTCACAAGATATTCCTGCAGAGATAAAATTAAAAATCCTAGAAGCTGCGCGCCTTACAGGCAGTGGACTCAACACTCAACACTGGCGATTTGTTGTTATTGAAGAGAAAGAGAACCTCAAAAAACTTGCCGAGGATAGCAAAAGTGGAGCATGGGTTTCAGGCGCCAGTTTTGCAGTAATTGTGCTGACAAATCCTGTGCACAAATTCCACATGATTGATGCTGGAAGAGTGGTTCAGGATATGCAATTAGCCGCTTGGAATTATGGCGTCGCATCATGCTTATTCACAGGAGTACAAGATGAAAAATTGCGCAGTGATTTTGGTATTCCAAGTGACCTAAATCCAACGAGCATAGTAGGTTTTGGGTTTTCTGTCAAACAGATTTCTGGAAAAAGAAAGAATCGTATGCCACTGAGTGGACTTGTATTCTATGAAAAATATGGTAACCCACAAGGATCATAGAAGTGCGTTGCTCAATTCGCGTCAGAACAGGATTGCGGATATGAGGTTTTATCTAGTAGTGGAATGACTGCAGAGAGCAGACTCCGTGAGAATAGATTAATAAACATGCATGTCTGTATTTCTATAAAGAGACGGTCTAGCAAAGGAAATGACTACTTTTCATATTGCTGAAAATGCCTAGCTAGTAAGTCATGCCTCATGATATGGTCATATTCCGAGCGAATTCACTACTGTCATTTTTGTGGCAAGAACCATTGCATTATTGCCAGAGGTAGGTTTTTAATGGATTGACAATAACAACTTTTACTGCCCGAGCATGCAAGCAAATCAACAACAGCAGCTTGACTCCGTAGACAAAAGACTTCTAAACGAGATCCAGTGGGTCTTTCCTCTTGTTGATAGACCCTATCTGGAGATTGCAAAAAAGCATAATATTTCAGAGGAAGACGTCATGCGCAGGATAGCATCTATGAAGAACATGGGCATCATACGACAGATCAACGCTATTTTTGACACAAGGCGACTTGGATACAAGAGCGCCCTTATTGCGTTTGCAGTAAGACCTGACAAACTTGATTATGTAGCAGAGAAAGTCAATGAACATCCAGGAGTCAGCCACAACTATGAGCGCAATCACGAGTACAATATGTGGTTCACGCTTGCTGTACCTCCGGGATCAGATATGAAGCAAGATCTTGCTAGAATGGCATCGCTTGAAGGTGTCATCAAATATAGAGTTTTGCCAACACTCAAGCTCTATAAGATCGGCGTCAGGCTTGATATGGTCAATAAAGATCCTGACAAGCTTATGCCGACGGAAAAAGTCAAGCACCTAAACCCCGAGAAGGTTCAATTAAGTGAGCATGACATTCAGTTCATTCGGGAATTGCAGAAGGATTTGAGAGTAGTGCCAGAGCCCTTCAAGGACCTTGCTACTAGTTTGGATGTAACCACAGCGGAACTGTTTGCCAAAGCTGTAGAATATGAAAACACAGGCATAATGCGACGCTTTGCCGCAATTCTCCGCCACCGCGAAGCTGGCTTTGTCGCAAATGGTATGGTCGTCTGGCAGGTACCTGATAATGAGGTAGATGAAGTAGGTTTCAGACTCGCTGCATTTCCACAAGTGAGTCACTGCTATAGGAGGCCGGTATACCCTGATTGGAGGTTCAATCTTTTCAGTATGGTACATGCTCGGACGCCGCATGCAGCTGAAAAGATTGCTGCAGAGATGTCCGAAGCGGTGGGCATAAAGGACTATCAAATACTCTTTAGTTCACGAGAGTTTAAGAAAGAGCGGGTAAAATATTTTGTTTAGAACATCCACTATCCGCGCTCATAGGCTAATCTAGATATCTTATATGTCGAATTTTCAATTACCACATCCAACAGTCTTATGATGGAAACATTGTATACAGAGGATCTCTATCTGCGCTTCCTATTTAGCAACATGCTCTACATAAAAGTTCTTTTCATACATCTCCTCCATTCTCGCAATCTCCATACTCTTAAGGTACTTGCCATCTGAAAGCGATGTAAACAGTTCTATTTCTTCAATACTTGTCATTGTCGGCAAGATGACTGAAATTTGCTTTTGCGACAATATGAACTTAATCGCAAGCTCCGTAATGCTCCATCCCTTGCTACTAGCAAGAGGCCTCATCTTCTCTATCTTTTGCAGTGCCTCATCTATGAACTCTTGCTTTCTAAAACTACGGTGATCGTTTTTGTCAAACTTTGTATCGCTATTGACTTTGCCGGTAAGCAAACCTGATGCATCTGGAACTCTTACCATTACGCCGACATTGCGGCGCTCTGCCGCCTGCATAAAGTCTCGTGCAGGGTCCTGCTCCAAAATATTGTAGACAGTCTGGAGACATGTTATGTTCCTCTTTTCAATTGCTTCTAAGCCTTCCTCCTTCCACCCTATCGCGGGTCCAAGCGCAACTCCGTGGCTCTTGATTGTACCTTTTTCCACCATGTTATCAATAGATGTAAAGAGCTTGTCATTTTCTATTGCATCCATCTTAGGATTGTGGAGGCTATAAACATCCAAGTATTCAGTTTGCAGGCGGTCGAGGCTCTGGCTAATAGCAAACTGCAAAAAATCAGGGTCATGCCTTTGTGGCAATTCACTGTGTCCTATCTGGTTGACATTATACATATCATAGCCCCACTTTGTGGAATACACCACATCGGTACGCATGTCCTTAAATGCCTGTGCTATAAGTTTCTCGCTTTTCCCTTTTCCATATATGTCTGCAGTCTCATAGAAATTGATACCCAAATCATAGGCGCGCTTTAGCATCCTGATTGCTTCATCATCGTCAACCTTTTTTCCCCACCAGTCAAGCGCTATAGTCCATGCGCCAAAGCCAATCTCGCTTACCTTTATACCACTCTTACCTAAAGTTCGATATTTCATGCCGCTATAGATAGCACTCCTTTTACCTCAGATGCTATTGTGTTAAATTGCAGATCGTCCATTATGGGTTTGCCGCTCACATCTATGTCAAACGGTATCCAAGACCTGCAGCCGATCCATTCCTCCTTGTTTTCAAGAAATATCGGCCTCTCAAGTTTGAAAACACGTAATAGTATCACGCTCATAGGCTTCTTTGGGTTGTAATCCATCCTTGCATTAACATAGCTTTCGTTCCAGATATGATACTTTGCAAGCAAACTGAGATCTTTGCGGTCAGTTATTTCTTTAACTTCAATGGATTCTGCATAGCTTGTAATCCTGTTAGTACTGCTGGCCGGCTGGTCATTTAGCACTTCGTCAAACTTATCTGCATAGTCCGCCTGCAAATGATCCTTTGACTGGTGTTCGTATGTCGGAAATAACAGAAATCTGTCGTGCTGGACTTTGAAGCCCTGACGGTATTCCAGTATGCCGCCTTTGCGTAAAAGCAGAACCTGTCTGCCCTCTTCAAGAGCCCTGCAGACGACAGCCCATTCTTTCAGCGCCTGCATAATTATCCTAGACTTTTGATGATATCCTCAACTCCCTTATAAACGCAGACAATCATTGGGGTATCCCGGATAATGTATTTGCTCACTCTGGTTTCGCGCAACTGAATTATCAGTTCCTGAAACGCCATAAGGTCAATAGTTTCAAAGGCGAGCATGAAATCTTGATCATCAAGGCCAAAGGAGTAAGTGGTATTTAGTCGGACCTTTGGAAACTTCCGCCCCACCAAGATATGCTCTTCCATCATTTTCTTGCGCTCCTCAAAAGGCAGCAGGTACCATTCCCTTGACTTGACAAACGGATAGACGATACAATACTTCAAGGGCTCCTCGTCTGTCATAAATCCAGGCATAATCCTCGATGAGTAAACAGACGGTCTTGTGGCAGAGAGAAAAACGTATGATTGCATTAGGTATTTCCCAACGACAGTTGAGTAGATCTTGGATGTCATCACCTGCGTCTTTTCTAGAGAGTCAGAAATCATCCAGAGCATCAGGTCGCTATCTTCGCGTAGGCCCAGAGTTGAATAGGTCCTCACCTTAATCTTGGTGTTGGCAACCTGGACTAGGTTAGCGAACTCTTTGGCTGCTTCCTCCTTGCCTATTTCATTTAGCCAGCGCCACTTGGGATCCACCTTAAAGAATGAGAAATTGAGAAAAGTTGTTGCTGTCTGGTCTTCTGACGATGATGCTTCTGCAACCATCTGAGTGGAAGTAAATTTACTGGAGCCTAATTTTTACTTGTCTTCTTCTTCTATGCCGAGCCAAGTGTAACCCTTCGCTTCTAGTTCTTCTGCCAGTTCTTTGCCGCCTGATTTGATAACCTTGCCCCTTGCCACTACATGGACGTAATCAAGTTTTTTTAGATATCGAAGAATTCTAGCATAATGGGTAATTACAAGCACACCAGCACCTGTATCAATCAATCTGTTTATTGCCTCCGCAACTGACTTGACCGAATCAATGTCCAGACCAGAGTCAGGCTCATCTAGAATCGCTATGTTCGGCTTGAGAACCAGCATTTGCATGACTTCTGACCGTTTCTTTTCGCCACCAGAGAATCCTTCATTGAGATAACGGCTTAGAAACGAAGGATCGAGTCCTACTGCATCGAGGTTCTTTTTGACATACTCATGAAATTCGCGGACTGTAATGAAGACCTCTCTGTTTTGTTCCTCGCCAAGGGACTTACTGAGTGTGTTATATGCGTTTCTCAAAAAGTGGCTGTAGCCAACTCCTGGAATCTCTGTGGGGTATTGAAAGCCCAGAAAAAGACCCTTTCTTGCTCTCAGATCGGTTGAGAGGTTCAGTATGCTCTCGCCCTTGACCAAAATGTCACCTGAGTCTATGTTATACTTGGTATGACCCATAATGGCATTTGCAAGTGTGCTTTTCCCAGAGCCGTTTGGGCCCATAATTGCATGAACCTCCCCTTTGTTGATACTGAGATTCAATCCTGTAAGGATCTTCTTGCCGTCAATGCTGCTATGCAAGTCCTTTACCTCTAAAAACGACATATTATAACAGTGTTATATGCACTTAATATAAGTATTATGTGGGAGAATGCTACAAAATTGCTGTGAGTGTCTTCCTTTACATTTTCCTTTTCCAGAGCCTGTGAAGCTGTTATTTTCGCAAGCTGTGTGAGCTGAGTTCTTACTTATTGTACCACTATCTTGCCTGTCATGTATGGATGTACCATGCAGTAAAAGTCGTATTGCCCTGGGTTGACTTGTGCAAGGGACAACGTGGCTGATTCACCGCCATTAATTAGGCT
>DATFCN010000115.1:0-5860 GCA_035253045.1 Nitrososphaera sp. | reverse complement strand
CCAAAGTTCTTTTCTACATGGGATTTTAGTAAAAGAAGGCAGTAGAGCTATAACTTACAGGGTTTGTTGATTCCCAATCAGACTTATGAAGGAACCCTCAGATCACAGCATTATTAACTCCAAAATGAAAAACTGCAATGCAGCATTTCTTAATTTCTAAAGGCTGAAAAACAGATTTGAACCCACGACCTCAGAGCGACTATTCTATCCTATCAATATCTGAGCACACTTTTAATAAAGCCAAGTGCCGCCGCCAGCATTATAGTATAGTTAACGTACTTGCTGGAGTTACTATTCGTAACTACTCCAAATTTTCCCATGGGCTTCTAATAGCCAAAAGTTTGACCATATTACGTTCGTAAATTATCTCTTTAATCCTATATGAAGGTCTTTCAATCGATCCATCTGAACTGTCCCGTCCACACATCATAATATCATATCCCTTCAAAAAATGCCATAAATCAGCCAAGCTGTCAAACTTTACTAACCAGCAGGAACCAGGCTCATGAACTCGCCCTCCTCTCTGTTGTTCCACAGAGCAAAAAGACAGTATTCCTTCTGGAACAGGGAAATGCCTAGAAATACCAAAAGCACATCTGTCAAGTCGAATAGCTTGTGAACCAGCATGACTGCGATCCTGAGAGTGATAATGACGCTGGCTTTGTGAATAACTAGGATCAATTGAATCCATACTAATGCCTCCAGATACAACTTGCTGACGGCATTCTAAACGTCATAATCAATCTATAATTCATAGTATTCGCCTACTTACATAAGCAGCACTGATAGTGAAATCATAGTAGAAAGCAATGATTTATACAAATAATAGCCAGTAATTATTTTGCAAATATAAATTTTTCATAAAAAGCATTGAAATTATGTATATCTGAGATATAAATATCTTATTATTTGTTCTCTATCCGCAAACCCCTACCTTGACCATCATAAGATGTTGTGAAAAGTATCCATTAGTTGCTCATTAGCCTTAAGCAAGATTAACATAGCCAATATTTGGTAAAGTTCTAGTGATAGTACAGTGTAAGCAAGCAAGTTGAGACATTTAAAGCCATGAGATGTCATGAATGCATCTTATCAGAACTTCCCTTCCATCTGATTTATCAACGATAAGTAGAGTAGTTGTCCTACACCTACTCAAACTAAGCTCACTTCAATGTCGTAGTTCCCTCGTGGGAAAGCCGGACAGGTGGTGGGATGGGTTGAACCCACGACCTAAGCTCCATAATCTATCTATAATGGCAGCTGCTGGAAGAGAAGTCGATTGCTCAAATCCCACGCTTGTCTACCCTTTTCTCTGCACTGTAGATCGGTATTGACAAAGATTGGTTGCAGAGATTGAAAGGCTAAAGGTTGTATTCTATTTGGTATCGGGGGTCAGAAACTAAAAAGGCTTGAGGCTAGTATTACCTCTCTTCACAACATAGTCTTGTTAGTGCAAGTCAGTCATGGTGCAATCTTTACGTATTCATAAGTGGTGGTTCTCGACCCGTGGCTTTGACGAATGTTTCCCATTTGGATATTTGTGAGATATTGGTCATATCCGCTTTTGTTCTTTAAAGTTGCACGCGAAACTTTTGAGAAATATGTTTTTCCTTTGGAAAGATTCCCTATTTCAGGCTGCATGGGTTGATTGGTAGTAATCGAGTGGTCATCCCAACCTATTACCCCATTTATAACGATTTCAAATGGCGGTTGTTCTTGGCTCATTGTTATTATCCTTAAGAGTGTATGACTGTTTATAACTTAAAAAGTGATCCATACTCCAAATTATCATGATGCAGTATTTACCCCCTACCAGTACCCTTTCAGTGCTCGACCTTAACGCATCAAGTCAATTATGTATTCATATACTCTTATCCCTTTTGTTAAAGACAGTTATAAGATGTATTCAGAAAGATGTCACAAAATTCTAAAATAACTTTTTGTTCCTCTATGAAAGTAACCCGTAGAGCAAGTGGTGGGGTTTATGAATATTAGGTAATGACTTGATGTCCGTTTATGCCCGTCCTTGCTATCTACGGGTTTTTTAAGAATTCTGCTCTTTTCAAAGCATAATGTCAAACGATAAAACATAGACAATGGCATCGCTGCTGAATTTGTCCTCCAACCACTAAAAACAATCTCGAATTAATACAGTAGTTTACCATATTAGAAGAAATGGACCGGGTGAGATTGAACCCATGACCTCAGCAAGCTTGCTTTGCTCTTAAAAGAGGATTAGGTGATAGTACCATCTCTTAGAATGGTTGTCCGACTGTACGGATAAATCTCATCAAAAAACTTTCATTATTACCTCCACACTCAATCAGTTCCTTGCGATATAGTAATAGTTCAATATATCGCCTTCAATATGCTTTACTTCAATTGGATAAGAGAACCCTGCTTCCTTTAGCTTTTGTTCTGCTTTTTGTTTTCCCCAGACAGCACCTAGACCTTCGCCATTATATGCAAGAGAAACGGTCATGCAGTGCATAGTAGAGAAAGTATAGAGAGTTGGAGCAAGAGGGTTGTTCATATTTTCCTGTACATGGCTTGAAGCAGCAATATCTTGCATTAGAAAGACGCCACCACCTTTGCGAAGGGCATTATATATTTCCTTTAGCACTTTGGTAGGTTGTGCTTGGTCATGTATTGTATCAAATGCAGTTATCAAATCATATTTTTCTTGCTCACTAATTGTTCTGGCATCTTGAACCTCAAACTTTGCATTTGTCAAGCTCCATTTCTTTGCTTCATGCCTTGCAGATTCTATACCTTCCTTGGATATATCATAGCCTACAAACCTGCTGTTTGGATATGTTCGTGCCAGTATATTTACAGCCCTTCCTCTTCCACAACCTACATCAAGGACATCTATTCCAGACTTTAATCTATCCGCAAGCCCTTCGACAAGTGGAATGATATTGTCTAATAACCTTGCATCAAATATGCGTGCTGTCTCTTCAGCCTGCAATTCCTGAAATCGAGGATATGCAGAATAAGGAACTCCACCGCCTTTATGGAAGCATTCAATTATTTTTTGTTCGACTTCTCCCATCAAGGCAATATATTGAGTAAATACTGCAATATTGTCCAATCCTGCATCACGGGTCAGAAATGCTGCGTGCTCTGCAGGTAGGTAGTATTTTTGTTTATCTGGGTCATATTCAACAATATTTGCTGTAACCATAGCTCCAAGCCACTCTCTGACATAGCGTTCATTAAGACTTGCATGCTGAGCTAACTCTTCGCTGGTTGATGGTGGTAACTTTGACATAACATCAAACAGGCGAGTTTGATGTCCTATACTTATCATCAGACTAAGATTACCACCGTTTAGGATTTCAAGCATCTTTCCTGTGAATGCTTCAGCTCTTGTTTTGTCAAATTTATCTTGTTGGTTAGAACCAATAAAAGTAGATGATAAGCTGTTGGCACCGTTGGCAGTTCTGCCATGTTCTTCATTATCTTCGGAAGTCATTAGACTGGCAGACCTGAATTGATATTTAAGTATGGTGCAGTGATATGTCGGACAATTACCGAGAATGAACTGAAACATGCCGTACTTTACTAGAATGAAATAATGGACCGGGTGGCATGATTTGAACCCACGACCTAAGCAATGCCAATACCCTTCTATCGGAGAATAGCTATGAAAAAGAGAAATTCACTGTTCAAATTCCATTGGGGGTTCTGCTCCCATCAATTGAGGAAACTATTTTATTGTGTGCCTTGTCCCTGAGGGTACGCAAAATGGACATGTCGTTTAATAATATAAGAAGGACACTTCCTCTACACAATACATATCTTGCAATAGCAGAGACGATCTTCACAGTAGCAGTAATTTTTGCATCGACCACTACTATTAGTCCAGTATCAGCCTCTACGACTGAGAACAGCACTACTACAACCAATAATACATCAGTAGGGGGAGAGCAAGAAGCTGTAATCAGTACGACTACTACTACCACTACTAACAATGCTTCAAATGCTCTTTTGGGTCGTCTTTTCTCATATGATGAAGGGGAAGATGCAGAATCAAACGTGAACCCAGTAAATGAAACATATATTGTAATCTCATATTCTGGTAACAGAATAATTCTGCCTCCCAAGGCTACTGATATTATAAACGCAACTGAGACAGGAAATGTCACAATCAATATTCAACCCAATGGGATTTCCTTTAATCAAGGTCATGCCGTTATAATGACCGAAGGTGGTACTGCAGAAGAAGAAGGCGGCGAAAATGCAACCATCAGTTTCGTTTTGCTCACTCGTACAAATCCTGATGGCTCAGGAAGTGGAACTAGTGTTACCTATTTTAGCACAAACTCTACTGGGCAGCTAGCATTTCTTAACAACATGGTAGCAATAGGTCAAGTTGAATACTCTCCTGAGGAGGGCATTAACCGTTTTGCAGAGTGGGAATGGAAGGGAGGAACGCTTCCATTTGAGAGTCTGATACCTCGTCCATAGCTTTAAGGTTTGAGCTAATGCAGAAAAAGAGGTAGAGTTTGCATAAGCATCCAAGGTTATGGAGCGAGAATTTTTTGAACAACCTGCGACCTGTTCCCGTGGTCTAATAGTAAAATGAGTGGACTGGGTGGGATTGAACCCATGACCTAAGCCAGCCTATTACCTAGGGTATACCACTTTGCCATTTCCACAACGAGTGCAAACCAGTTTCGTCTGTGTACAAATCACCACGACCTGTCAGTATCATACCGTTCAAGGGTGCTAGCAATTCTGTAGAATTTGTATGAAATAGTGCAATTGCTACACCTGTGCCGTTGCCCGTTTCCATGTTAAACCGTATTATTTCATAAATCGTTGCCGTTGCATTCTCGCTTCCATCTTCTGTGGTCAAGATTTCTTTTCCAGCAAAAGTACCATCCACCATTGATACGACTCCGCTTTTGGTGCTGATAATTCTGATAGTTTCTGTGTTATTTGGCAAATTCAGCGTTCCATTTGCAGATACGACAAACTCCGCATGGGTCTGGTTTATTGGAGTTTGATTTACAAGTTTTTCCTGTGTTTGGTAGACTGGTTGTAGCGATAAATCAATTCCCGATTGAGGAGCTGGAGGTGTTGTTGTCGTTGTCGTGGCTAATGCTGGAGTAACAACAACCATGTTTGATGCAACCATTATTATTGCCAGTGTAATGATGCCTGTTGCTGTTGTTGTTGTAACTGTGGCATTATTTCTCTTTTTATTATAATAAAACATCATCTTGCTCGCTTCAAAGTGCGAATACTAAGGCTAAATGCATTAGCTAGATAATAGTGGAGAAATAACTTCGAAGGACACGTGGCATCTACAATATCAGCATGTACCTCATATAAGCAGACATTCATGAGCATTTGCCTATATTTTATGGACTTATTAGTAATATGTTACTATTCATCGTACACTTTTTAATCTCTAACCATCAATGGATTCAAACCACATGATGATAGAGGTGGCAGACCATAGTTGAGCGGGTGGGATTGAACCTGTTTTGAATTAACCACAGCCGCTGCATGACTTTAGATAATAATAATGATAATAATAGCTGTTTGGGCTGAGGTCAGGGGTTCAAATCATCCCACTCAGTCCATTTCTTTCTTTCTGTTGTACAACTACGGCATTGAATTGAGCGTGTTCTTAACACTTGTCGAACAATTTTAGCAACAATGCACTATCTACTTTTCGTCGACATTTTTTTGAGTGAAAGTCTATGCTACTGAAATCCTTGCTCTTTTCTCAATCAATTTGTGCCCTGTCGAACTCCTATGATGAACAGTGTCACTAAGAAATAGGAATATTGTTTGGCATTCATGACAAATCCATATTACATTTGGGTCATCTCGGTGCATTTTA
>DATFCN010000114.1:0-16792 GCA_035253045.1 Nitrososphaera sp. | reverse complement strand
GGAATGTCAGAGTCACAGATGCAAGGAATGAACCAAGGATTGATAGGGAATAACGTATTAGGCAGCCCAGCGACCCTGCCTGCAGGAGGCCTTGCGGTGGTGGTAGTCATAAGCGCCATTGTGCTGGCTTCAGCGGCATTTATTGCGTCGTGGAAACAGAGGTCTTTTGTGGTAGCAGGACTGCTGGCTGCAAGCGGCATCATTCTTATGATACTTCCCCTAGCGAACATGAACTTTGTGATTCCTGGTCCCATAATTGGATTCGTCGTTGGGCTGGCGATACTCGGGCTTGGAATAGCAAAGGGCATAAGAGCAGCAAGGCCGACCGCAGTAACTGCTTAACTGCCACCAGAAGATGAGGAGCTCACTTAGCTTTGTGTAATGTAAACACAATATGTCATTATTATTCTACAGGACCTCAACTGAGAACAAGATAGTTCCTCCATCAAGTTCGGCTTTTATCACTTGGCCATTTGATAGCAGGAGATAACACCTAAGGGGGAGGAGCTAGAAGTGAATGTATTCATCATGGCTTGCAGTATAGCACTCAGGCACTGTTCATTCTAGAAAATAAACGGCTCGCTTTAATAACCATATTTTCCTGGACTGGCATCAAACTGTGACTTGCAGGCTGCTGAACAAAGATAAACCTTTCTTCCTCCTCCTGCTTCCGATACATGCTTAGCTGTCTTTTCGTCAACCATCATATTGCATACGGGATCTTTGAACATACCGATATCTTGCCTACCCGGATAGATAAAGACATACTTTACAATTGTAAGATATTAGAGTTTTTATTCCATCCATTTGAGTTAGGAATGTGTCATATCAAAAAGCCAAATTCAAGGTAGTTGGCATATATTGCACTACATGCAAGCCCATTGTTGAAAAACAGCTTAAGGGCGAGCAGGCCGTAAAAAAGATTGACATAGACTTCATGACTGACAGCGTGATTGTTGAATACAATCCTCAGATGATCTCGAAAGAGGAATTAAAGAAAAAGCTGGAAGATTCTGGCTACAAGTTTGTGAGAGTTTCTCCCTCTCCTTCTTCTATGCAGTAGCTGAGGCAGCCTCGCTTGGCGAATACACTTGCTCCAGCTCCTTGTCAGAGTAGATCTTCTGCTCTTGTTTTGGCTTGACTGCTGCGAACCTTGGTCTGTACCTTCCAAGCAGAAGCGAGTTTCCTACTACTGTAACTGAGCTTAAAGCCATAGCCGCTCCAGCGAGTATAGGCAGCCATCCGAACACGCTTAGACCAAGGAATGGAACTAAGGCTCCCGCCGCTATTGGTATCAAACCGGTGTTATAAGCAAAGGCCCAGAATAGGTTCTGCTTTATCTTCGATGCAGTCTTCTTGCCTAGCTCAAGAGCAGTTGCCACGTCCCTTACATCGCCTTTTATTAAAATTATTCCACCTGTCTCCTTAGCTACGTCTGTCCCCGAACCTATAGCTATTCCCAAATCTGCACGAGCCAATGCAGGAGCGTCGTTTATTCCATCCCCTACCATTGCCACAACTCGACCTTGCTCTTCTGATTTGAGCTTTGAAATTACCTCTTCTTTCTGTTGAGGCAAGACCTGGGCTATCACCTGCGCTATGCCGAGTTTGGATGCGATAGCTCTAGCAGTGCTTTCATTATCGCCCGTAAGCATTATGACCTCAATATGCATGCTCCTGAGCGAATCGATTGCTTCCTTTGCACCTGACTTCACTGTATCGGCCATCGCTAACATACCAGAAAGGCTGCCGTCTATTGATACAAATACAGCTGTTTTTCCTTCCTGCTCCAGCTTCTTTAGAGCCAAATCAACATCTTCATTGAGTGCAATGCTGTTTTCGTGCATCAACTTTCTGTTTCCGATAAGGATTGTATGGCTGCTATATGTAGCTCTGAGCCCGTGACCTGACACAGCTTCAAATGATTCGGGGTTTGACACAGGCATGCCAAGTTCTCTTGCCCTTCTCACAACAGCTTGTCCTAACGGATGTTCTGAACCAGATTCTGCAACTGCTGCAAGCCTCAGAAGCTCACTTTCGCCCATGCCTGATAGGTCCACTATGTCTGTGACAGATGGCTTGCCTTCTGTTAGGGTGCCTGTTTTGTCAAACACGACGGTATTCACCTTCCTTGCTATTTCGAGATACTCGCCGCTTTTGAATAGTATACCATTCTCTGCACCTTTGCCAGCCCCCATCATCAGTGCTGCAGGGGTAGCAATACCAAGTGCACAGGGACATGCTATGATTATCACAGATACGAACGCAAGGAGTGAATATGTCAGCCCCGCCCCTCCTACAAAATACCAGCCAAGTCCCACGCCGATTGCTACTGCAATCACTGCAGGAACAAAGTATTTTGATACTTCATCGACCATTCTCTGCATTGGAGCCCTGCCCATTCTCGCGTTTTCTACAAGTGCAATAATCTGGGATAGGACAGTATCCTGTCCTACCTTGGTCGCTTTGACTTTGAGAAGGCCACTTTGGTTGATAGTAGCACCTATGACTTCGCTTCCATTTGTTTTATCTACAGGTATGCTCTCTCCTGTGACTGCTGATTCATCCACCGAAGACGAGCCTTCAATTACTATTCCATCGACAGGCACACGCTCGCCTGGCCTGACTATAAGCAGGTCGCCTTCTTGCACTTGCTCAACTGGAATCTCTATCTCCTCATTTTTCCTTATCACCTTTGCAACTCTTGGCTGAAGGTCCATCAATTTCCTGACCGCACTTGATGCCTTTTCCTTTGTCCTTGTTTCAAGCAACCTGCCTACCAAGATTAATGTGATTATGATTGCTGCAGTTTCGAAATACACTGTAGTAAAGGGAAAGTAGCCTGGAGTAATGGTCAGGGCTGCGCTATAGATGTACGCTGCAGTGGTACCAAGTGCTATTAGTGTATCCATATTGGATGCTCTTGCCTTTATCCCATCCCACATACCCTTGTAGAAGCGCCAACCTATCCAGAATTGGATTGGAGTTGCCAGCGTTAGCATAACATAGTTGCTGATCTCCATTGGAAGAGGAATTAAGCCTTCAAGCTGTGAGGGAAACATGTGAGGTACTGTTAATATCAATATAGGAATTGTAAAGGCAATGCTTATTGCAACATGCTTCTTTAGCTTTTGTAATTCTCTTTCCGGTTCTGTAAATTCATTGAGGCATTGTGTGCTGCAGAAATAGTACCTCCTTCCATCTCCTACATGCTGGATGGACTCTGGCTTTTCTTCAACAAACATACCACAGATGGGGTCAGTTGCCATATGCGTAAGCTTAAGAGCTTCTGTTATATAGCAATAGGCGTTTACAATTGTAAAGAAGCAAAAGTTCCATCTGTGATCCTCATTGTTCGCATACCCAGCAGTTTCTGGGAATTATCCTGAGCCAAAAATATTGCCAAAGGACAAAGCCAAGATGAGGTGATTTGGTGATGTTGTCGTCGTTGTTAATGCTTCTATTTGTTGATGCAGTGGCTCCTATATCTAGACCTGATCCTCACTTTTTTTGCTCGGTGAATTAATGGTCTTGTATAAGCTCTTTTCTGCAGTTTTATACTTTAAAAAATGAAGAAATTTATAAGTTCGAGTCAGGTTTACTTCAAATTACCTTAAACAGTTTATAGATGGAGCTGCTTCTATGTCCAGACTCTGACGAATTTGTAGCCTGAATTTTCTAGCCTTTCCTTTATTTTGTCTTTAGTTATTAGCGTTGGATCATATTCCACAATTACAGAATCTGTCATAAAGTCAACGTCTATATTTTTGATGGCTTCATTACCTTTTAGCTGATTTTCAACAATTGACTTGCAGGTGCTGCAGTACATTCCAACAACTCTGAATCGCGATTTTTGTGTCTGATTCATATATGATAATACAGATTTCTTGCGGGGTTCGACAAAATAAAGAGGAGGGAAAGAAGAGGCATATAGATACAGCAAAAGTCTTGGTTAGCGCGCCGCTATTGTCTGTCTATAGTCAGTATCCATACTTGCCGGGATTTGCTTCAAACTGGCTCTTGCATGCTGATGAACACAGATACACCTTCCTTCCATTGCCAGATTCTGACACAAACTTGGTTTTCTTCTCATCGACCATCATATTGCATACAGGGTCTTTGAACATACAGACAATCTAAGACTGTGTTTTAGATAAAGCTACAGCTTACAATTGTAAACAAGCAGAAAAGAGCGAAACCCGCCTTTTGTTAACTGTGATCTCACTTGTGAGGCTGATTATATGATGGCGCATATAAAGTAGTACTACGAGCGAGCTTGATAGATTTAGTGAGGTCGGTATTGCCTCACTGGAGACCACCGTCTTTTGGCTATTTGTGTGTTTGAACCAAGATAAAAGTTAAAATTTGAATGGCAGGCAGCAGGTCATGTGTCAAGTGAATATGAGCACAATGTTGGCAAGCTCTTAGCTATAAAGAAGGAGAAGCTTGAAGAGCTTACGAAGAACCCTGAGCAAAACAGAGGCGAAATTGCAATGCTTTCTACAGAAGTTGAAACGCTGCAGTCGCTCTTTGAAAACTACAATCTTGGCATGAATGTATTTCGTCGGGCCCAGGGAGGGCGAGCTAGTCTAAGAGAATAACTCTGTAATGAATTTATATAACGACTTGTTCGCTTACATTATATCTCCATGCATGAAGAGAAAATCAAACGACTAGCCTCGATGAAAAAGTCTGCTGAGAGTGGGGGCGGTCAGGAGAGGATTGAGGCCCAGCATTCTAAAGGCAAGCTCACTGCTCGGGAAAGGATCGCTCTATTGCTTGACGAAGGCTCATTTGTAGAGCTGGATAAGTATGTCACACATAGAAGCGACGACCCTACGCTGCCCAAATTCTATGGCGATGGAGCCGTCACCGGCTTTGGAACCATAAACGGTCGGCAGGTGTTTATATTTTCTTTCGATTTCACTGTTCTTGGTGGGTCACTTGGTGAAATGACAAGCAAGAAGATAGCTAAGGCGATGGATCATGCTTTGAAGGTAGGCTGTCCTATAATTGGGATAATTGACTCTGGTGGCGCACGCATTCAGGAAGGTGTGATGAGCCTTGATGGCTATGGTGAAATTTTCTTCCATAATACAATGGCCTCTGGCGTAATACCACAAATCACAGCGAGCATAGGTCCATGCGCTGGTGGCGCAGTATATTCACCAGCAATGACTGACTTTGTAGTGATGGTTGAAAACGTCGGACAGATGTTTGTCACTGGTCCTGAAGTCGTCAAAGAAGTGCTCAGTCAGGAAGTGTCCTTTGAAGAGTTAGGGGGGGCGCGCGCTCACGCTACCAAATCTGGTGTTGCCCACTTTATTGCCAACAATGAGTATGATTGCTTTGATAAAATAAAGAAGCTCTTGTCTTTCATACCACACAATAATGCTGAAGAGCCTGCGATCGTTGAGACAAACGACGATCCAAACAGAATCGATCCTAAGTTGATTAGTATTCTTCCAGAGAATCCCTACCAGCAATATGATATGAAAGAAATAATCAGGTCAATCGTCGACAATGGCGACTTTTTTGAAGTGCATGAGTTGTTTGCTGAGAATATCGTCGTGGGATTTGCAAGGATGGGTGGCAGGTCAATAGGTATCATTGCAAACCAACCAATGTACCTGGCAGGTGCGCTTGACATCAATTCGTCAAACAAGGCTGCCAGATTCATCAGATTCTGTGATTCATTCAACATTCCAATAGTGACCCTTGTTGACACACCCGGATATCTTCCTGGAACCGATCAAGAGCACAACGGCATCATCAGGCACGGCAGTAAGCTGCTGTTTGCATATTGTGAGGCCACTGTGCCCAAAGTAACATGCATCATAGGCAAGGCTTATGGTGGTGCCTATATTGCCATGGGAAGCAAGAATCTGCGCGCTGACATTAACTACGCTTGGCCCAGCGCCGAGATTGCTGTGCTTGGCCCAGAAGCTGCAGTCACTATAATACATAGGAGAGAACTGAAGAATGCCCCAAGTGCAACTGAAACAAAGAAAAAGCTTGCTAAAGAGTTTCGTGATAAATTCGCAAACCCGTATATAGCGGCAGAAAAAGGTATTATTGACGTGGTTATAGATCCTATGGAGACTAGACCCATGATAATACAGGCACTCAATGCTCTTGTAAATAAGAAAGAATCAAGGCCTTGGAAGAAGCATGGTAACATCAACTTGTGATGACAATGTCGAAAAAAATAACATGTATGTTAATTGCAAATAGGGGCGAAATAGCTCTCAGGGTTATTCGAGCCTGCAGAGATCTTGGAATAAAATCAATAGCTATTTACTCTGACGAGGATGTTCGCGCAGTGCATGTAAAACGAGCTGATGAAGCATATCACATTGGTCCTGCAGCCCCAGCTCAAAGCTACCTGAATATGACCAAGATAGTCGAGACTGCCAAGACAGCAGGAGCGGATGCCATTCACCCTGGTTACGGTTTTCTCTCCGAGAATGAGAATTTTTCAGAAATGTGCGAAAAAAATGGGATCATCTTTATTGGGCCAACCAGCAAGGCCATGGAAGTTACTGGCGACAAAATGAAATGCAAAGCAGTCATGAAAAAGGCCAAAGTTCCAACTGTACCTGGAAGTGATGGCATTGTTGAAGATGTTGAAGAAGCGGCTGATATTGCCGGCGAAGCAGGCTACCCTGTTTTGCTAAAGTCTGCATTTGGGGGTGGGGGCAGAGGTATTAGACTTGCCAACGACGAAAAGCAATTAAGACAGGAGTTCGAAATGGCATCAGCCGAGTCCCGCGCAGCTTTTGGCAAGGCAGCACTGTTTGTAGAAAAATATCTAGAGCGGATCCGACACATTGAATTTCAGCTTATACGTGATTCGCATGGAAACAGTCGGCATCTGTTCGAACGAGAATGTTCTATCCAGAGGCGTCATCAAAAGCTCATTGAAATGTCTCCTTCACCTGTAGTTGATCAAAAGACAAGAGAACATATAGGTGAGATTGCAGTAAGAGCAGTTGATGCTGTAGATTATTTAAATGCCGGGACTGCAGAATTCTTACGTGATCCTCAGGGTAACTTTTACTTTATCGAGATTAATTCGCGCCTGCAGGTGGAGCATCCAGTAACAGAACTGGTGACGGGGCTTGATCTTGTAAAGCTGCAGATAGGAGTAGCAGAGGGCGAAGAGATCCCATTCAAGCAACAAGATTTGAGGATGAATGGCTGTGCAATTGAATGCAGAATTAATGCTGAAGACCCATTTTATGAATTTGCACCTTCAACTGGTATTGTACCGAACTGTAATATTCCCTACGGACCTGGCATTAGGGTTGACACGTATCTCTACCCCACCTGTAATGTATCTGGTTATTATGACTCGCTTGTAGCTAAGCTTTTGGCATGGGGCAGAACCTTTGACGAGTCAAGAATTAGGATGAAAAACGCTCTTAATGAGTTCGTGATAGAGGGCATCAATACTACAATTCCGCTTTACAAAACTATAATGGATGAACCAAACTTTATCAATGGCGAGCTCTCAACTGATTATCTTGAACGCTTCAAGGTGCTTGAAAAGATGAACGAGAATTCAAAGGAAGCGACCAAGACAAGCGCAAAGGCGGCAGTCGCAGCGGTGCTGTTGCAGTCAGAATTTGTAAGAAGATCTGAGGCTATTCAAAAGAGCTCTGTGGCTCAGTCAAAGTGGAAAATGATGAGATCGTAGAATGCAGTTCAAAGTTGGTGACCTTGCTGAGATTTTGGATGGCGAAGTACTGCACACCACTGACAATAATTCCGTGCTGGTAAGGATAGGAGGTAAGCAGCATGTATTACGGTTATTAAAATCTGGGACTAACGAATTTGAATTTTTGCTTGACAATAGTTTTCACCATGCCAAGATCTTACAGTTGGGCACTGCAGAAGTAAAGATAATGATTGATGGCCAGCCCTTGTTGGTGAAAAAGCATAGCAAGATGACGGAAGTGCTTGAAAAGACATCTGCAATGGGAGGAGTCGGAGCTGGAGATCGCAACCTGACAAGCCAGATTCCTGGCAGAGTGGTTAACATCGCAGCCAAGACTGGAACTGCAGTTAAGAAGGGTGATGTTATAGTCGTACTAGAATCGATGAAGATGCAGGTGGCGGTGAAGGCACATAAGGATGGTAACTTAAAAGAAATAAAGGTAAAGCAGGGCGCCAGTGTCGCAAGAAATGACGTATTGGCAATCATTGAATAACTAACTACTACTAGTAACTAGTAATATTCTACTTCTTTTCTACTTCTTGCCCTTCTTGAGCACTTCCTTAATCTCGTTATACTTTGGCTCTATGGTTGGGTTATCTGTAATCCACCTGTAGATTATCTTGCCGCCTTCATCAAGGATAAAGATTGATCTTTTTGCTGCATTGTAACCTTCCATAGTACCCAGTCTGCTCATCACAATGCCATATCTTTTGATAATATCTCGTTTGTAGTCACTCAACAGTGGAAAGTTAAGACGATGATTCAGAGTAAACGCCTTATTTGCATGAGGACTGTCAACAGAAATTGCTACTATGTTTGCTCCATAGTCTCTAAGCTCGTCCAGCTGGTCACGAAAGGAACACATTTCCGCTGTACATACTGATGATTCTGCTGCTGGGAAGAATGCGACAATTGTTTTCTTGTCTCTAAATTCGTCCAACTTGCGCCATTTTTGGTCTACATCTGGAAGTTCAAAATCTGGAGCCTCATCACCTATGTTGGGAACGGATGCAAGGGATGTACTAGACATGTTGTTATTGTTGCATCTCTCTGCTTCATAATAAAAACATTTCAGGCAAGTATTTGCTACTGTAGATTTGCCATTATTTACTATGGTAATGATCCAGTAGGTTTTATATGCTCCTTCGTTATCGAAACATTGCCGTCAGTTTGTTCCAGCCTCATACCTAACCTCTAGTTCAAAGATGTTGCTAGACCAGACACTCTACTGCATCATCATAGGATATTTTCTGCTATCTATTGTCGCTACTGAAACCATATCTCCATTGGTTCTTTTCCATTTCCAAGAGAAACGTCAGAAGAACATTTTCAAGAATACTTATTATCCTGTCTCCTTTTGCCTTACTCGCCTTTCTTGGAGCACCCGTAGCTCCTGTGTCGGTCAATTCGGTGAACTTCCAATATATTCTCACATTGTCTGGGAGTTTTGGTATAACGTCTCTAGGTGCCAGGGTCATATTTACAAGATCAGGTCTGAGTGCAAGCATTGCAGAAGTTTCAGCCTCTCCGCCATGTCCTAGACCATCCCAAACATCAAACAGTTCTTTATCTATTGATCCAACTAGAGACCACCAAGATTCCAGACAAGATATTATAACTCTAGGATCTCTTTCCTTAATTACTCTCGAAGCTAATTCGATAGGTGCAATATTACCATCATGGCCATTTATTATTAGAATACGTCTTATGTTATTATTTACTAGACTCTGCAAAATATCACATATCACCTTCATCATTGTATCTGGCTCAAAACTGACTGTCATAAAGAAGTCTTTATGGTGGGAACTCACACCATAAGGAACTGGAGGAAAAATGACCATTTTTTTACCGTAGCGGGCTGCAACCCTTTTGGCAAGTTCAAATGGCATTATGAAATCTGATCCAAATGGCATATGATCTCCATGGTTCTCGCAAGCTCCAAAAATCAATACTCCTACCTTCTCCTGTGAAATCGATTGCTCTAGTTCATGGGCATTCATTTCTGAAAGCACATTATGAGCAACATATTTTTCTTGATTGTTGCTACCGTTCTCCACATTTCTTAGTTTAACGTTTTATTGATAAAGTTTATTATCATACTGTAGTCATCCCATTGTAGGTTCAATTTTTCAAAAAAATAGGGAGTTATTTGGTATCGTCACTGCTATGCTAGCCATTATCTGTCGTGGTAGTATTGTTGCAGGCTTGGGTAGAGTTATTCTTGCCCTCATCATTCTCAGCAGCGAATTTGGATTGCTGATTTAGAGTTAAACAGCTTACATTCGCATTTCAAATTCTGGTCATCATTTGGCTTGATAATTAGAGGATGTTATGATCCTTTAGCAACTCCGCAAGCAGTATAGCTCCTTTTGCCGATCCCATCTTTTCGTTGTGTGACAGAAGCATATATTTGATACCGTTGTCAAATGCCGTATCCTTGCGGACCCTTCCAACAACAGTCGTCATCCCATCATTTATTTCCCTATCAATTCTTGGCTGCGGCCTTGTCGGATCATCATGCACGATTATGTAGTCTTTTGGTGCACTTGGCAAGCCCATTACGGTCACATTCTTTGAGAATTTTACCATTTCCTCCTTTACATCTTGCGGTTCTGCTGTCTGCTTGGTTTCCACAAATACCGACTCTGTGTGACCGTCCAGAACTGGAACTCTTGTACAGGTACAACTAACCTTGAGCGATGCAGAAGCAATCGCGCCATCGTTCAAATGGCCGAGGATCTTCTTTGTCTCAACCTGTACCTTTTCCTCCTCCTTTGGAATATAAGGGATAACATTGTCCATGATGTCAAGCGCTATAACGCCCGGAGATCTCCCTGCGCCAGAAAGTGCTTGCATAGAGGTCATGAACACTCTATCAATGCCAAACCTATCTAGTATTGGCTTTAGTGTTATTGCCATACCTGTTGTCGTGCAGTTTGGCAGCGGTGCAATAAACCCCTTCCAACTGCGGTTCTTTCTCTGGATGTTTAGCAGTTCTGCGTGATCATCGTTAATGCCTGGTATCAATATTGGTACATCGGGCTCGTAGCGAAATGCAGCAGCTGTACTAATTACGGGTGTGGTCTTGGCGAACTTAGGCTCTATTATTTTTGCGTCATCTGATTCGAGTGCAGTAAATAGAAGGTCAAAACTCTCTGGCTTGATGTCATCAACCTTGCTGACAACCATGTCTTTGATATACTCCGGTACTTCTTCTCTATTGTGCCAACGCAAAATGCCAGAGTTTGGATCACGGATTGCATCAATGTATTTTTTTCCAGCCGATCTTTCAGATGCAGCTACCTGAGTAAGTTCAAACCATCTGTGCTTGTTCAGAGCAATAATGAATTCTTGGCCTACTGCGCCTGTGGCGCCAATGACAGCAATCTTGAGCATATATAGGAGCGGTTGATGCGCTGGAACTAATAATCGTTATTAATATTGGCTTTTTCAAGTTAGCTGTTTCTGATTACAGCCAGAAGAAAAGCAGTGACATCCTCATCTAACCGAGCCATCAAACGAAAGTTGACAGTTTTTCGTCAAACGTAGTGGACAGAGCCTGTTTAAGTAAATGTTATATTATCATAGTGCACCGCACTATCCACTTGGGCTCCGTTGGTATCTATGGTGGCGCAAAGCTACCTCTTGAACAACACTCTTTGGTTCTGCATCTCCCAGGCGATAATAGTAAAACTGCTTCAAAATATGTTAATGAAGCATTAAGGAGAGGGCAGATGACCGTGTACGTTCCAGTTGGTACAGACAATAATGACAATAACACACAATCCTCTAGAATAGAATCGGAGATCATAAACTATGAAGAAAGTGTTAACCGTGGCAATCTTTTAACTTTGGACGTAAGATCATTTTACAGCTCTGCATTAGCCGGAGACTTGCAACCTTTTGAGGAATTAAAGATATTGTTAGAGGAGGCAATAAAAGAAAGAATTGCATCTGCTAAAAACGGAGAAGTAACTTTTGTAAGTGGCATCGGTGGGACGCTTGCTGCAAATCAAAAGTTTGAAGAATCTATCAATGCAGAGGAATGGTGGCATAAAACACATTCTGAATGGCTACAGAAAGGTCTAAAGGTCACTATATTATGCTCGCATCCGTATACAATAATTGAGAAAAAAAGTCATGAGCAGCAGCTTGCGCATTATAAACAAGCGATGTCATCATTACACCACATCGTGGTGGATCCTAGTTCAACCTAAGGCCTAAACCAAATTATCATCATCATCATGTCATGAACTAATCTGATTGCTGACTGACATTGTAGACGAATAATTCTTGGGCACTCTACTTGTAATTGCTGTGAGGAAGACTCTCGTATGAAATTATTATTGTGTCCTCGTTTTCAACAGCGTCAATTACTTTACCTGCATCCTGAAAGTCCACAGTCTTGACCTTTTTGCCAACAATGGTAACCCAGTCGGTGATAAAAAATGGTGATGGCTCATACAATCACGTTGACAACTGCTCTACTTTGCCGTTAGGATGTTTTATCTTGAAGTTTTCTTTTGTAACATTCACTTTTATTTTTTTGTTTTCAACAACTCTTCTTTTCCGTATTACAAGATCATTTAGCTTAGTCATTTTCTTAGTTATTATTATCTTCTCTCCAAACAGAGGAATTACTTTTTCCTTATCTTCTCTGCTTACAGGTACAGGTTCTCCCTTTGGCTCCGTATCTTCGAATTTTTTAGCAGTTTCATCTCTTCCCGATAGCGCTTTTTTGAGATCTGAAAGAATCCCTCCTCCACTGCTCATGGGTTTACCATTAACATAAACCTCTTCATATGTCACAGGAACTCTGACTAGCTCAGTCTTTGTAACCCATCTCTTCTCTATGACTGTATTAGTTATGATGGATTGTTTTGTTATAGCAGGTTTCTCTTTAACAACTGGGATTGTATGCAACGTAGTGGAAGTAAAAGTCATTGGAGAAGGTGATGGTGAGAAGGAATCTGGCAAAGAACTAGACTCAGAGGAGCTGCTATTGACGTTGCCGTCATTGTTGCTGTTCCCTTCAGTCATTTCCTATCTATATAGAACTGCAGATTATGCATTATAAGAATATCATATATATGCACGCATATAGTAATAGCGTAAACAAAAAATTTGTATAGTATTGCAATTTCTCTAGGAATTTGTGCGCATGGATTATAGTAGTTGGTTTTCATTTGATATTACAAGTTGGTAAGGCATGTACGCTTACTACCTGATAGTTCTTCAATACTGGATCACCTATCCATCTCTTTTAAATAACTTGAAGGTTACGTAGTGTCTATGAAGAAGAGTTGTGACAATTGCTCTGCAGAACTTTCAAAGCTGTCTTTTTTCGCTCCAAATAAGAAAATCTATCGCTACAATAACGCGATACTTTGCATAAATTGCTATAGAAAGATAAGGTCTCGTGAGCAATTAAAAGAGGAAGCTTGATTATTGCTTGTTATTCTTGAGTTGGCTTTCGTTACGATGCATATCTTTTGATCCTTTTCTAAAGGTGTAATCACTTCTTCCCTTAATGTGAAGAGTTTGTTTGTTCTATCTCTGACGACTATCATCAATTAGCTCTATACCTAATCTGAAATTCTTATTGTAACCTTCGAGTAAAATCAGTAACGCCTATAGCCTATAGCTGTGGTATAATACCTTAAGGTTAGGTCGAATCTCGTCACGCGTTTCCTTAATTGTAATAATCTTTAAAAAATACTCTAATTCTATTTGCTCTTTGTACCTCCAATAATTGACAAACCTGGTACAGTGTCAAATATATTTTCCTTCAATATTGCATTAGGATTATAATTGAAAATCAAGTATTCTAATTACTCTACCTTCTGAAATGAGTTTCCGAGAAATGGATCAAAGAGCAGTGTCATATGGAATCATTTCAATGAAACTGTGGAAGAATTAAATCACATATAGTGCATAAAATTTTTGGATATATGACGTCTCCAATTGGAGAAAAAATTGATGACTGGCAGAAAATCGTAAATAAGCCCGTCTTTACTAGAGATGGTAAAGACATTGGAGTTGTCGAGTCAGTTCAAGCGGAAAGAATTATTACAACATACGGTCCCATAACCCCCGATAAATATCTCATACCAAAATCGTCTATCGTAGACTTTGATGAAATGGGCGTTGTTCGTTTGAAGGAAGACGGCGAGTTTGTAGAACACCATTACAAGTTTGCATGAGTTAAACAATAGTTACGCTGGATTAGCAATCATGACCAAGTGCCCATGTGTAATTGGAAACAATTTTATGCAACTGTTAAAAGACATATGGCTTCAAAAAGAAACATGAGTCACGACAGTCATCTTGCAGACACCACAAAGTCAGAAGTCGCTCCTTCGACCTTTTCTGCTGCTGTTAGCATAAAACAGGATTATCAGAACTTCCTTAAGGAGGCTCAGATGCTCATGCCCAAAGTCGATCAGAGCCTTCTTCTTGACATATTATATTATCAAACGAGATATCCTGATTGGGAAGGTAGCGTAGTGTTTCGGGTGGTATATCCCGCAGACTTGGATATTTCTCAAAAGAAAGAGTGGATCTATCAAAAATATCAACGGATGTCCAAAGTCGAAGAAGAAAAAACGCTAAAATTCAAAGCAATAAGAATGTCCATAGAGGAGCTAGGCAAAATGTTGGATGAGGATCCAGACATACAATACGTCACCGGTTCAGCTACCTTAACTCCTACTGATTCCTACAGCATATGATCTGATGCGAGTTTAACCAAATTCAATAAATTAAATTAAGGATAAGCATGTGGTATCTGCGAGAATATCTCTCTTTCCCTTTCCTGGAGAGGGGCCTGAACAGTAATTGACTTCTAAGGTGAAACTTGCAAGCTTGGTCTTGCTCCAAGTGTCACCTCACTTTGAATTATCTGTCCGTCTCTCCATACAGTAAGTGTTACTGTTTCTCCAACTTCTGTTGCTTGCTGCAGGTATCCTAGTACGTCATCTATTTTTCTTATATCTCTGTCATCTATTGCCAAAATAACATCCCCTCCTAATGCAATCTCCCTTCCTGCAAGTTGCGCAGGTGTATCGCCTCCTTGAATCCCTGCGGCATCTGCAGGACCGTCAGGCGCTGCTTCTATAACTAAAAATCCTCTCGGCTCTCCAAGACCTATTGCCTCGGCTATTTCCGGTGTCATATCTATTCCAGAGACTCCCAGCCATGGATGCTGAAAGCTGCCTCTCTCTATCAATATTGGAGCTATCTTGGCTATTGTATTTGAAGGAACTGCAAATCCTACTCCTGCAAAACCGCCCGTTGTGGAAAAGATAGCAGAATTGATGCCAATCACTTCACCCTGCATATCCAAAAGTGGCCCGCCTGAATTGCCAGGGTTTATTGCTGCATCGGTCTGAATTACGTCTGGAATGGAAAAGGCAGGTGCTCCAACACCAGAAACTGGATCCTGATAAACAGGAATCAGTCTGTGGAGGCCGCTAACGATCCCTTCTGTCATGGACCCGGAGAGTCCAAATGGATTACCTATTGCCACGACGTCTTGACCTACTAGTAATGCAGAAGAGTTTCCAAGTGGCAAAGGTATTAGCTTGTCTGCAGGAGCGTCATCCTCCACATGTAGTACTGCAAGATCACTGTACTGATCTGTGCCTATTACTCTTGCTCGATAAACTGTTCCATCGATAAATGTTATGCTTATGTCATCGGGATTACTTCCTGCGACAACATGATAGTTGGTGACAATATGGCCGTTATTATCGTAAATGAATCCTGATCCTAGGCTAGCTCCAAAAAAGGGATTATCCTCGCTTGATATACCGCTGACCTGAACTACTGATTGCTGGGTCTTTTCAAACAAATCAGTCAATGTCAAGCTATCATTACGTGTAGTCTGTACAGAATTTGTGGTAACACTGGGTGAACTATCCGCCAGCTGTCCTCCTTGGGCAATTGCTGTGATTGGACGTATATCATGCCCTAAATTGTATGGAGTATAATAGCCCAGACTTCCAATTGACGCTATAGTAGTACCGATACAAATAATCATAACCAAAATAATGCGCTTCACCATATTTCACTGAGATTTGATCTAATGCCGATATTTATTACCATCGCATGCATTTACATAAGAAGTGGTAATTCTATGAGGTGGACGTGTCATTTGACCTAGTTTGGGAAGCTATTTTGCAATCTGCATCGGAGAGAAAGCTATTCTTTCCCCTTAATACGAACATTACGTAGGTTAACTGAATTGATATGGATTCAAAATTATTTTAAAAAGTCTCTATATCTGAATACAAATAACGTCTAAGAACAATTGTAACGAATGTAGTATCTTAAGTTTCTGATTCTAATCACTACTTATTCAACTGTTCGAGAATTCAATTTATATCTCTGAGAGATTGAAGCACAAGGATGTACCATTCTAATATTAAATTTGTTCAATTCCCTGGTTGGCTTTTTGAATCTATTTTTTTTGAAATTTTTCATTATATATATATTGGCACCAATAAGATAATATGGAAAGATGTCTTCCTCACATTCTCCTAACGAAGGAAGCAAGGGTTATTCGTCACATATGCGTGGTGTTGCGTTAGGTATACTCGTAATGGGTGTTTCGTTAGCTGCAGTAATCGTGCTCTGGGCAACAATTGGATACCAAGGTCCAGATTTTTCAACACAAGTTATGGAGAGACAGCAGGAGTGGTTACACAAACAGTATGGATTGCCGCCTCTGCCTGACTTAAGCCCTGAAATGCTTCAGATTCCCCCATCTTTGAGGAATATTGCACAACAACAAGGTGAAGATGGAACTGCACAAACAGCAGCTGGCGGCAATCAAACAGCAGCTGGCGGCAATCAAACAGCAGAAACAACAACAGGTGGAGGTGCCACTACTGGCGGTGGTGGTGGTGGTGGCACTGGTAATGCTTCTGCTCCTGCTGCTGCTGGAGGAGGAGGAGGACCTACACTAAACATCCTTGAAGGCGCTGCAGTACAAGGCAGCCCTGATTATGACCCCGATGAGCTAACAGCAAGCACAGGCGCTCAAGTTAATGTTGTCAATCAAGATACAGT
>DATFCN010000113.1:0-24584 GCA_035253045.1 Nitrososphaera sp. | reverse complement strand
CTATTATAAAATGCACATATGACGGAAAAACTTTTGGTATATTTACCAACAAGACTTTACCACTTGAATTGCCTGAATATCATATGCCCTTTCATAAAGTAGAGCCTCAACTCCCACAATTGGCCCCACCATCAGGGTTGCATAGAAAAGCGAGAAAACGTAAAGAATAGTTGCAGCATAAATGTAAATAGTTCTTGACCACCTTTACCTTTGGGAATTTACGTCTTATGGAGAACAATATTGCTACTCTCCATGTACGATTAATGTCTTAACTTTAAAAGGTAGATATACTGGTGGACTCGTATGATTGATACAGAACATAGTGGATGTATAGTAATAGTGCCTTGATTGCTTTACCTCGTGAAAATCTTACAATGCATATTATTGGCCTGTAAGACGATTTTTTTAAAAAATTTAGGGAAAAAGTAAATACAAATTCAAATAGAATGCCTAAATTTTTTTGATATAAAATTTTTTATGAATCAGTATCCTTTATTAGATTGGATCTCCATAATAAAGGTACCTCGTTCTAGCAAATATGCAAACTGCAATATTATGTAGTATATGCAAATCCGATCAGACGGTCACCGACCCAGAATCGGGCGAAATTATTTGCAGGAATTGTGGTCTTGTACTATCAGACCGAGGTCAGGAAAGCCGTCCAGAATGGCGCGCTTTTACATCTGAAGAGGTAAATGATAGGAGCAGGACAGGAATTCCGCGGTCTTTAGCCCGTCACGACATGGGTCTGTCTACTGTGATAGGTAGAACTGACAAGGATGCCAGCGGACACATGCTAGATGGCGCAATGCGATCAACCATGGGTAGGCTCAGAGCTTGGGACTTTCGGACTCAAGCTCATTCTCCAACGGACAGAAACCTCCGGCAAGCATTCTCTGAGCTTGACAGGCTGAAGGACAAGCTGGGAGTGTCTGATGCAGTAATTGAAAAAACTGCCTATATTTACAGAAAGGCTCAAGAAAGGGGCCTCGTCAGGGGAAGGACAATATCTGCAATGGTAGGTGCAGCGCTCTATATTGCGTGTAGAGAGACTGGCGCTTCTAGAACGCTCAAAGACATCGCACAAACTGGTAACATCAAACGTAAAGATCTTGCAAGAATATATCGCCTCGTGGTAATGGAACTTGATCTTAAAATCCCATTGGTCGATCCCTTGAAGTGTATAGTCAAGGTGGCAAACAAGGCAAGCTTGAGTGAGCGCACAAAGCGCATCGCCATAGGAATAATGAAAGATGTCACTAAAAGTGGAATTTCTGCAGGCAAGGATCCAATGGGGCTTGCCGCATCTGTATTGTATCTCGCATGCCTCAATACAGGCGAGACCAAGACGCAGACAGATATTGCTGAAGCAGCCGGCGTGACAGAAGTGACCGTCAGAAACAGATACAAGAATCTAAAAAGTCATCTGGACTTGGGTTAGATTCACACCCATTTTTTATTAGGTTATTCTTATTCTTATTCTCCTAATTATCAATATTCCAGTCATCATTCTCATCAGAGTAATTGTTGCAGTTTTACCTTGTACTAACTTTGCTAGTTAGTGGAAACGCAAATGCCTAAATAATAACTTCTTGTTTATTTTACTAATAGTGGCAGGGCGATTAGAAATTCCAGCTTCTGATGCGGAAGGAATTAAGAGAAGCGCCTTAAGAATGTCACTTGTAGCAATCGTCTCAGTCTTTGTGTTTGAATCTACTGCTGGTCTGTTAACAAACAGCCTCGCGCTCATAACTGACAGCACGCATGCCCTACTTGACGCTGTAGTTACTGCAATTTTGATAATTGCTGCAACACTTGCGCTCAAGCCAAAGGATATCGATCATACTTATGGACACGGCAAGATCGAGACTGTCGGAGGTTTCATTGGAGGCGTTGCACTTTTTGTAGTTGCAACGTTTTTTATCCATGAGGCCATCATAAGGCTTATCTCCTCTCCGAATTCTCCTTCTATACTTGTCACGCCTGGAACGATTGGCTTTGCGGCTGTAGTCTATACTCTGGCTGTCGATGGTTTTAGGATAGGCATTCTGCGCAGGGCAATGAAAAAAACCTCTACTAGTAATATTTCTGGCTCTACTACTCTAAAGGCTGACTTTTTCCACGCATTTGCAGATCTTGCTTCAACAACTGTGGCATTTATTGGGCTATGGCTTGTTAGCAGAGGATTTGGCTATGGTGACTCAATAGCCGCGATCATACTAGGTTGCTTTCTTTCTTACCTTAGCATACGGTTTGCATACCAAAATGCAATGGAACTAACTGACGTAATATCTCCTCGCCTTGTTGGGAGCGTACAGCAGGCAGCAAATGAAACTGAAGGCGTGTTACAGTCAGATGATATTAAGATGCGTAGAGTCGGAAGTGAAATCTTTGTAGAAGCCACAATAGCACTTCCTGCACAAATAACCTTTGAAAGTGCTCACGACATAAGCGCAAAAGTCGAAGACAATATTTCCAAGACTCTATCTGGCGCAGGTATGCGTGTTACGCCAAGGAACATTACTGTGCACTTTGAACCTATCCTTGGAATTGACACGCCGCCCGAATTAGTAATTGAAAATGCAGCCTCCAGAGTAAGTGGTGTAAGAGGAGTGCACAATGTCATTATATCAAAGATCGCCAACAGCCACTCAATGGACGTATCGCTTCACATTCAGGTTAATAAATCAGCAACACTTGCAAAGGCTCATGCAATAGCCAATGCAGTTGAAGAATCCATAAAGAAAGAGCTGGCAGCTGTCGAGAATATCACTGTGCACCTTGAGCCCGTGATATCAGATGTAGTTGGCATGGAACCAATTGCGCAAGGTACAATTCACGATTTTATAAGGAACATTCTGGGTAGCAGCACAAGCGGCGTTAAAAAAGTCGTAAGAATTGGAATATACAAAACAGCAGAAAATATCTTCAAAATCGACATCATCTGCTCATTTAGTAGCGACATGAATGTAGAACAAATTCATGATCGTGTCTCAGAGATTGAGAAAGACATAAGAACAAAATATCCTGGCTCCATCGTAACAATACATGCTGAGCCCAGTAACTGAGTGTCTGTATGTGTAGCGCCAGTATCTGCTCTTGCTGCTGCGATGGCGATTATGCTTGGCATTCTTTTTAGTCAGCGGGTATGATGGTTAAATATCCTTACTTCACTCAATGGTTTGTCCACTTGACAGAAACGGGGAAAGTTTATTGATTAATCCATATCTAAAATAGGATTGTAGTAGACTTTTGCCATCAACAATCACTGTTACGCCCAAACTCATACGGCAATTGATGCCTCCGCGGTCAATTTCTTCAAGAAAGGGGGACAATGGGACCGTCCTAGTTGCAGGCGGAAGCAAATTTTATCATGGAGCTCCAGTGCTTGCAACTATGGCTGCGCTGCGTTCCGGAGCTGATCTGGTCTATACTGCGGTTCCACGTTCCATAATCCGCGAAGTGAGGTCGTTTTCTCCTGCGATAATTGCCCTTCCATTACCTGATGACAAACTAACCAAGGGTTCAACTAATCGTCTGATCGCGATGGTTCCAAAGAATGCAGATTCTGCTTCTGTTGGCATGGGTATGAGTCTGGAACCAGAAGCGCTCAAAATGCTTATCAGGAAACTCAGACAAGCCGGTACAAGAATTCTACTTGATGCTTCGGCTCTCATTCCTGAGATTTTGGAAGAGATTTCAAACACTGGTATCATTGTTACTCCTCACATAGGGGAGTACAAACGGCTTTTTGGTAGCGAACCCGGATCAAATGAGAAAGAAAAGGTATCAAATGTGCACAGGCTGGCAAAGGAGTATGGAATCACTATAGTGTTGAAAGGATCAGTTAATATTATTTCTGATGGTGAACAAATTGCAGCGATAGACCGGTCGACACCCGCAATGACTGTAGGAGGAACAGGCGATGTCTTGTCTGGATTGGCCGCAGGGCTGCTGGCCCGGATGAAGCCATTTGACGCCGCAATTGTTGCAATCTACATTAACGGGCTTGCAGGTGCTCTTGCATACAAGAAAGCAGGCTTACACATAATTGCTACAGATCTGATAGATAACCTACCTCTGGCAATGAAGCAATTCGACAAGCTCAGGGACACACGTGAACAGACCGGATCGTAAGTGGCCATTTCAATCGTAGCACAGTAGGTTTTCTGTCACCAGCACAGAAGCCTCTAACCATTACGAGATTGCTAGAGAGCAAAAAATACGCTGGATAATTTCTCGTCAAGTCTTGACCAGTTATTCCAACTAAGATAAAAGTAAATTGATCTACTTAGGATATGTAACTTTTTTAATATGGCTTCTATTCTCACAATCTGAATGGGTATTAATGATGATAACATTGAAGAACTAGAGCAAGAACAAGAACAAGAACAAGTTATCACTTTTGAAGAATTTTCCAAAGTACGGCTGAAAATAGGCAAAGTTATTCAGACCGAAAATATGCCTGGTATGAAGAAGGTCTTCAAAGCCACAATCGACCTTGGCAATCAACGACGAGACCTTGCTGTCGGGGGTGCTCTACACTATAGACCAGAAGAATTTGTTGGCCGATATGTGGTTGTATGCACTAACCTGCAACCTAAGAAGATAGGCAATATGATGTCTAATGGTATGCTCTTGGCTGCAGACGGACCAGATGGGAGGCCTGTATTTCTAACAGTCACCGAAGACGTTTCTCCTGGAGCATCAATTCACTGAGCCGAGTCTGAATGGAATAGAATCGAATATTTTTTGTCCTCGGCAAGTATTTGCTAACTCTAATTTTACGGATAAGCTCCAATCATGGGTTCTCAAGCCCATTTATTTTTGCCAAAAACGCACAAATTGCAGTATAATCTTGGTCGGAAAAACCGACGTTATTTGCCGCCCTGAATATCTGCTGTGCAAGAGCAGTCTGTGGCAGTGTTAAGCCTATGTCCTGTGCTGTGCTTGCGGCAAGCTCCAAATCTTTTAACATATTTTTGAGATGAAACGAAGGCGAAAAGTCGTTTTTTATCATTTTAGGACCTTTATTTTCAGAGAGGCCAGTTTTGAAATACGTGGAGTTTAGTATTTCTATAAATATTGATGGATCAATGCCTGCTCTTCTGACAAGTGTTATCCCTTCAGACACAGCACTAGCAATAAGCGCGATATTTAGGTTGAGGGCAAGCTTGATGGCATTTGCTGATCCAGCTCTTTCACCAACATAAAATGTTCTGCCCATCTGTCCGATAATTTGACTAACTTTGTCAAATGCCTGTCTGCTACCTGCGACTATGGGTACGAGTGCACCTATCTCAGCGGCAGCAGGTCCACCCATTACGGGCATGCTTAGCATCTCTATGCCTGCACTTTGCAGACGATCGGCACAGTGACCCGATTGGGCTGGTGAAATTGTACTCACATCAGCCAGTATGAGGTTACGGTTGCCAGACTCTATCACCCCGCTTTTTCCAAAAAGGATATTGTTCAAGGCATCAAAATTGGTAACCACGGTAATTACAAGATCACATCTTTCTGCAAGATCTCTTGGGCTTAAAGCTACAGTAGCCTCATTTGAAAAATGTTCTGCCTTTGAACTGGTGCGATTATAAACTGAGACTTCATGGCCGCTGTTGATCAGTCTTCTTGCTATACCTGAGCCCATCAAACCCAGCCCTGCGATGCCCACTCTCATGGAATTAAGGGAGTGTCTACATCGGCGATAATAAAATACTATTGATACGGTACGAAGTGCAATCGTATCCACCCCCAGTCCCCTAGGGGTGTCATCTGCTTTATAGCAGTGCTCTTGGCATAAAAAAAATTACAATGCAAGAATTATGGCACAGCGGGAAAGGAGTAGCTTTACTAGAAAAGAAGAGCAAGTCGATAATTCATCCTTTTGTAATCAATGGCTACAAGGGCCTGACTATAAACCCCTACCAGGGATGCAGCCACCGCTGTGCATACTGCTACGCTACATACGAATGGTCACCGGAATTTTATGAGAAGATTTACGCCAAGAGCAATGCTCCAGAGGTACTTGAAAAGGAGCTTGCTGCATGGAAGTCAGGTACTGCTATGCCCGTCATGGTTTCTTCCGCAACGGATCCTTACCAACCAGCAGAGTTGCGCTTCCAGCTGACTAGAAAGCTCGTACAGGTTCTCCAGAAATATGATGTACCATATTACGTTTTTACCAAGTCAACAATGATAGAGCGCGACTTGCAGCTTCACAGACAGTATCGGCACAATTGCTTTTTGGTATGGTCTATAACGACATGCAACGAGAAAATAAGGCGACTGATCGAACCCGGTACTCCGCCTGCTAGTCGAATATTCAGAGTAATAAAAAAATTTGCTGACGCCGGCCTGTGCTGTGGCGTCAATATCGACCCTATAATACCACTTGTCACGGATAATGAGTATCAATTAACTGAACTCGTTAGAGCTTGTAGGGATGCCGGTGTGCGGCATGTCTTTGGCGCGCCGTTAAGGTTGCGAACAGATATCTGGGAGAGAATGAAGATCGTACTGCAACTCCTAGATGTCTCAGGCAGTATAGAACGATATAAGGAGATCTACGGCTTTGTAGAGCCATTTGGATCCAGTTACGTCACAGCCAAGCCCAGCTATATTAAAAAAATCCTCAGCAAACTGGAAAGCCTAATTCGAAGCAACAAGCTGATCTGTGATTTTCCAGAATATTTGGTACCCCGAAGGATAAATAGATCCAGCGTTGGCCAGACTACGTTGCAAAACTTCTTAGACTCTGCTCAGTGAAGCCCTTTCGAGAGCAGCTCAACCCTGCTTTTTTTTCTTATCTTGGTTTGCTACGAACAAAAAATGTAGTCTCGCAGTCACACGTCTTGTCAATTCTTACTTGCCTTCCACACTTTGGGCAGACAGCGAGCTGTATCGGATTCTCATTAATGTCAACGAATATGACCGACACAAACTTTCACAACAGTAATATGTTATACAGCTTAATAAGATTTTAGCGTATTTTAGAGAAACTCTAATGATTTTAATTCCAGTCAAGACCTTTAGAAGATTATATTTAACTAATATCAAATAACTTAGAATTTCTTGAATTAGAACCGTTAATAGAATTGCTATTGTGCGATGCTTATGAGACAATATCGGAATCCAACCCCAACAGTCGATGTGATACTTGAGCGTGATTCTAACGTTTTGATGATCAGACGCAAAAGAGATCCATTCAAGGATTGTCTAGCCCTACCTGGAGGCTTCGTCAATGAAGGTGAAACTGTAGAAGATGCAATAAAGCGGGAGGCAATGGAAGAGACCTCACTTGAAGTACATCCAATTGACATATTAGGCGTCTATTCTGATCCGACACGAGATCCAAGAAAGCATATAGTGACAATAGTTTTCGTTGGAATAGTAGTGGGGGGTGAAATTAAGGCAGGAGACGACGCAGCGAGCGCCCAGTGGATGAAACTGGTGGATATAGACCACCAACAGAATCAGCTTGCATTTGACCATGCTCAGATACTCCGCGATTACCGCCTGTGGAAGTCTTCTGGAGGAACATTTTGGTCCACTAAGAGAAGAAATGATTAAAACCTCTGACATCTCAGAATTATCATCTTGCATGGAGAAAAGGATATCCGCCTGAGGATAGATCTTTTGGAAGGCCAGTCAAGCTTCATTGCAAAGTTGCTCACTAGGGCTCTCTCGGAGCACAACGAGGTTGTTATTGCGGAGTATTCTAAGCGTCTTTCAGTCAACCGAGGCAGGATTGAAGAATTACTGTGGGTTTTGGGCGAAAAAAACACCCCTGGCCAGAGTGTACTTGATATGCAAGTTACCAGCAGCAATAACGACCTTATCCTACCTGTCAGAGACGTGATTGAAAAACTAAGGAAAGGAGAACTTAGTATGAATGACCTCTCTGCAGACACCCAAACAATGGTGAGGAAAGGCGCGATGGAAATGAAAAATGCAAAGAATGGCCGATGACAATTATGGTCCACTAATGGTTTTCAAGGAATTAAGAAACAATAAACTAATAGGTATTAACCCGAAGAAGACAACCGCTGACAAAGATTCGTAGTGATCAAGACTGCAGATATCCTGGGTAGCACTCTAGAAAATCAATATTATCTGTGGCTATCTTTAATAGAGGGCTATCAACCAGAGACTAAAGAGCGGCCGCCACATCGACAAAACAATGAGTAGCTCCCATTTATTAGGTGCCTTTTGAATATTAACATGCGAGGGATTGGTTATCGGAATTGACTATAAAAATACAAAGGAATTCTGAATTCACAAATATTCTTCTCAACAACTTACTGCAAAAACATAACGAAAGAAACAGAGAAGGAAATGTAGTGCATGTTTCCGATATTCTACCCACTAGCTGCATACGACGCCAGTATTACGGAAGGAAGTTCCCCGATATGGCCCCTCTCAATCACGAATCGGTTCATCACTTTGTACGGGGAGAAGCTAGCGAATTTGTAATAACAAAACTGGCAGATCTAGGAGTTTCACAAGCTGAATTGAATATGGATGGAATAATTGCACATCCGGATATTATGGGTAACGACCTAGTAGTAGAATTGAAGGATACTGTGAATGGAAAGCGTCTTGACTTTAGGGATACTACTTTTAGATCATATCTTCGACAGTTACTGTACTATTTGACGATAACTGATATAGAAAAGGGGATCATTTCGATAAGATACAATATCAAGGAATTGCGGTGGATAAGGCGAGACGCGGAAGGCAATGATTATTTTATCAGACCGGCTAATGCCAAGGATGTTGGCATTGAGAGCTGGCAGGTAACACTACCAAAACACGACATCGCTCGGGAACTGCTCAAAAATGAAATGGCGAGAAGAAAAAATCTGTTTATCAAAGCCTTAGAAGAAAATGATGCCTCTATACTACCAAGACTTCCAGAACGCATGCGCAACTACAAATGCAAATGGTGTGCATTTTACAGTAAATGCATGAATGAAGATGCAGAGACAGAGGCAGCAAAAGAAATGGCTAATGAAATAGACTTGCTTGAGATAAATGGACTTGTGAGTCTAGAGCAAGACGGTTGTTGAACAACAAAAATTATTTGCATAGCTCTAGAACGTCTGATTGGTGAGGCAATAGTAGAGCAGTGGGCAATCCCTTGTGACAATGGCATTCTGTTCCTATCAAAGAACACAAAAAAATAAGATTGTGTCAATAATGTCTCCCAATCTCACTCAGAGAACCTTTGATTAGCTCAGGAATAGTAGTATAGAGAAATGAGGAAGGTTATTGTAACCAACACTAAAAGCTATTTTTTCTAAATCTGATATCAGAGTTTAAGCAAGAAATAATGGACTCAAATTATTACTTACTAACATCTACCAGGATATATCGCCTAGAGTAATTCAGACAATGCCCTTACAACGTTTCGTCCAACGTCTTCCCAACTCTGCAAGACCTCCCTCACTTGCTCCTCAGGTTTTTTCTCTGCTATCTTCAAGACAGATATTGTTGCCGACGATGCTGCTACCTTTTTGCTTTCCGACGATACCTGAGAAGAGGAGGAAGAAGAGGACGTTAAGGAGGATTCTTGAGTTGCTATCATTATTTTTCTCTTATCGTATAATTCCAAGGCTTCCAATGCCTCGCTTGCGAATAAGTTGTAATTCTCTCTCTCTATAAATCTGATTTGTCCTTCCTTTGCCATGACACTTTCTGAATAGAGTTCTTCAAAAACAGGCAATTTCCAAATAATGGCGCTCATCCCTAACAGCAGACTCTCTGCTAGCGCTATTCCATATCCTTCCCTGTTTGACGGAAATAAGAACACCTTGGATCTTGAATACAGGTTAAGCTTTTCCTGATGTGGCACTTCTCCTTTGTGGTTTATACCTATTGATCTGAAATGATTTATTTCGTCTTGTGAAGCTCTGCCAATCATGACAAAATTAACATTCGGGCGAAGCTTCTTTATAGCTGACCAAATCTTCTCGATACCCTCGAGCTTTTCGATGCGTCCAATGCAGAAGAAATCAATATCCTTTTGTGCATATGAACTGATAACGAGCTTATCTGCTCCTGTACCAACTATTCGTATTTTGCTACGACCAGAAGGCCGATTATACTTTCTAATTTTTTCTTTCTTGCTATCTTCAACACCCATCAAGCCATATTTAGTACATAGTTCTTTAGCAGAGGTGCGGCTGACTGTCAAAATCATATCCGAATCTTCAATCATCTTATAGGTCAATTTTTCTATGATCGCGTTATACCGCTTTGCAAATGATATGGTAAAACGAGATTTCAACTTGGACATACTATCGGGGGATATCCGGGGTTCATAATGGTGAAAGATTATCGCGATTCTCGTATGCGGTCGGAAAAGCCTGAGAAGCCTCCAGAGGATGATGTTTGCCTCCCCCCAGCTATCCAATAATGCTACTTGGGGCAAGGTCAGAAAGCCATGGACCGCATCGTAAAAGTCCATCATCAAACAGGGTACAACATTGCTAACAATTTTCTGTGTGTTAAGTTTAGCATCGATAGATCTCTCGCTGCTGATATTTCTGATATCAATGGCCCCTGTTTTTCTAATAGAGTCTGATACCCTCTTTAACCAAAGCAAGCCTCCCACGGGAGGGGACTCCAATGGATAACCAAAGACAAGGAGGCGCGGAATCGCATCTTTACCATAATAATTTTTATCTGTTCTCGGTGCCAATTATTGAAATCACGTAATCTTTGCCGGAAATAATATATCACGTCTAAGCTATTTCAACACATCCACATCCTCGATAGGAAGATTAGAATATAAGCTTGTATCAGAATTTTGTGCATCAGCGTGTTCTGCTACAATATGCCAAGCCAGAATGCGGAAAGGTCAAACCGATATCCACGGAATTTACTTACCTGTGCAACTAAGACTCTCCCTTGCTGGCATCGTTGCTTGAGCCTAGACTAGAACCAGCTTCTAGATATATTTTTTCCAGCAGTTAAGTAACTTGTCAATCACAGCAATATAACGTTGTGTCATGTCGGAAAATAATCAACGCAAATTCTACAGGGGTTCAGCGGGATGGGTTATCATTGGAATCCTTGCAGCAGTAGCTGTTATTTTTGGAGTTATTTTGGCATTTGGCTCTATGTTATTTCCAAATGCGCCTGGAGCACAGACGCAGTCGGAAACTGCAGACCAGTCAGCAACTAGTGGCCCTGGACACAACACTACTACAGCCGGTAGCGTACCGTCAGGAGGCCAGGGCGAGGAAGTTATTGGTAATAGTGCTCCCGCAGGTCCTGAGCAGATCCCCGACTCAGATGTAACCTTTGGCAGAGAAACAAGCACTCTAGAAACACCCCAAGCAGGCGGTTTGAATAATACTGCAAATCGCACAAATGGTGGTCTTGAAAACCCATTAAGTGATAATATAACTAGCCTGACAGGAACATGACGATGATAATCTGGCCATTTGATATCTCTGTCATACATAGGTTTTAAAGTCTACAAAGTTGGAAACCACTTGGAAGGAAAACGTCCTAAAAGGGGTGTAGCGACCAAGTTATGTGAGATAATGCAAAATATATATAAAACATAACGTCGTTATATTCAGCGTATGACTGCAAAAGAAGACCTTAACATGGATTATAGCAAATATGACTTTAAGGATTCAACAGAGCTTTACGTTTTCCTCAGCCGTAAGGGCCTTTCAAGGGGTACCGTTGAAGAAATTAGCAAGATGAAAGGCGAACCAGACTGGATGAGGGACTTTAGGTTGAGATCATACGAGGTCTTCCTTAGCAAACCTATGCCAAATTGGGGCGGCGACCTGTCTAAAATTGATTTTCAGAATATCTACTATTACGCCAAAGCTTCTGAGAAGAGCAGCAAGAGCTGGGACGACGTTCCAGAATCCGTAAGGAATACCTTTGAAAAGCTTGGCATCCCCGAGGCTGAACGTAAATTCCTAGCAGGAGTCGGCGCACAGTACGAATCTGAAACTGTCTATCACAATTTAAGAGAAGATCTGCAAAAGCAGGGCGTAATTTTCTCCGATACTGACACCGCAGTAAAACAATACCCTGATATTGTCAAGAAGCATTTTGGTAAGGTAATCCCGCCAGAGGACAACAAATTTGCTGCCCTAAATAGTGCAGTATGGTCTGGTGGCTCATTTATTTATGTCCCCCGAAATGTCAAAGTCGAGCTTCCGCTGCAGGCATACTTCAGGATTAATGCAGAGAATATAGGGCAGTTTGAACGGACACTTATCATAGCGGATGAAGGTGCTGAAGTGCATTACATTGAAGGATGTACTGCACCTGTTTATACCACCGAGTCACTCCATTCTGCAGTTGTTGAACTGATCGCCAAGAAAGGTGCAAAGATTCGCTATACTACAATCCAGAATTGGAGCAAGGATGTCTACAATTTGGTCACAAAAAGAGCTTATGCTTATGAAAACGCAAAGGTTGAGTGGATCGATGGCAATATCGGAAGCAAACTAACAATGAAATATCCTGGTGTATACATGCTTGGGAAAAATGCACACGCTGAAGTCGTATCTGTCGCATTTGCAGGCAAGGACCAGCACCAAGATGCCGGAGCGAAGGCAGTACACCTAGCTCCAAATACTACTTCCAGAATAACTAGCAAGTCTGTGAGCAAAGATTCCGGAAGGACAACCTATCGTGGATTGCTTCATGTTGCAAAAGGTGCAACAGGCGTCAAATCAAACGTAAGATGTGATGCCCTACTGTTAGACGAGCGCTCTAGGACCGATACTTATCCATACATCGAGGTTAATGAGGACGATGCAACTATTACTCATGAAGCAACAGTAGGTAAGATAGGCGAGGATCAAATAATGTACCTGATGAGTCGAGGATACTCTGAGTCAGATGCACTTTCCTTGATCATCGGTGGATTTATGGAGCCCTTCACAAAGGAGCTTCCAATGGAATATGCGGTAGAGCTTAACAGACTAGTCAAGCTTGAAATGGAAGGCTCAGTCGGTTAAGCCTCCATTAAACTCCGAAATTTTTGTGATCTCAAAATGCCGACCGCTACTTTATCGTCAATTAACAGCGACCACATCGATTCATTGGCTGCACAAGAGCCTAGTTGGCTGGCCTCGATGCGTAAACAGGCGTTCCTTCAGTATCAGGCACTGCCGTCTGAAGTATCACCACTTTACTCGAAGTATTCGGATGTAAACAAGATAAAACCAGAAAACATTCATCTTATGGGTCAATCAACTTCAAAAGTATCTTCACTCAACAAAGATCTCTCTGATAGGTTAAGTGAACTCGAGCAGGAGACAGGAATTCTTCAGGTAGGTCAAGAAATAAACAAGATCTTCATCCCAGATAATTTGGCCAAGAACGGTGTGATACTGTCTGGTATCAAGGATGCGTTGACCAAACACAGTGATTTAATCCGTTCTCACTTGACTTCGAATCAGCAAAATTATTTGGAGGATAAATTCCTCGCCCTTGAAGGCTCAGCTTTCCATTCTGGCATTTTTATTTATATCCCAAGAAATTTAATTCTTGAACAGCCCATAAGAATAATTACATCTCTTGCAGACGATGGTACTTCGCTGATTTCAAGAAATATCCTTGTATCAGACGTTGGCTCTAAGGCGACGATTGTACAGGAGATATATGCGCCTGGGTCATCTGGTAGACAAGATGTACAGCAGGGCTATTTTGAACTTGTTGAGACACATGTCAATCCAAATGCACATCTGGAACTAGTGACTCTGCAGGCAATGGGGCACGATACAGTCAATGTGTCAAACAGGAAGGCATTTGTCGAAAGGGATGGGAAAATGTCTTGGTATATCGGCATGTTTGGTTCACTGCTCTCACGCTATAAGACTGACAGCATCATGAAAGGGCCTGGTGCATCCTCCGAGGACGTTGAGATAGTCTTCGGGATAGGCAACCAGTCCTTTGATGTTACATCTAACCTCGTGCATCAAGCGCCCCACACGCGAGGAAGGGTACTTGTCAAGTCTGTGCTCAAGGATACTTCAAAATCTTTGTTCAAGGGGATGATCAAGATAGACAAAGAGGGGCGGGGTACGGAATCATATCTAGCAGGACATGCAATATTGCTTGACAGAGGAGCCAAGTCAGACGCAATACCTGGCCTTGAAATAGAGACTAATGAAGTCAAAGCCACACATTCTGCGTCCGTAGCCCAGATGGACGAAAACCAAATTTACTATCTGACAACAAGAGGTTTGAGTAGAGAAGGGGCCAAACGGGAAATTGTATCGGGCTTTCTCGAGCCGCTATCCAGAAAGATGGGCCCAACTATCAGGGCTTGGATCAATTATCTTATTGAGAACAAGTGGCAAGGCAAGCAGTTGATGCTCCGGACAGATGAAGCCATGGAACAGATTCTGGAAGTTGAAAAGTCGCGCTACCGTGAGACCCAGGATCTATTTGAAAAGCACTATAAGTATAGGTAACCTGGTGGTGGATTTTTTGTTATGTCAGAAGACCAATGGGTAAGGGTTTGCGAAGAAAAGTCACTTAAGAATGGTGAGATGTTAGACTTTGATCATGGGAGCAAAAAACTTCTCATCGCCAAAATGGGGGGGAATGTATATGCCACAGATCGGATATGCACACACGCTTATGCTGACTTGTCTACTGGAATTATCAACGAGGAAGAGAATACAGTGACCTGTCCTTTGCACTTGTCTGCATTCAAGCTTGATAGTGGCATTCCCCAGAATCTGCCTGCTGAGGAGCCGATAAGAACTTACAAGGTTAAAATACAGGACGACGCAATTTATATCAAGCTGGTCTAGCGAAATGATGCAAACAGGTGCACTGAATGTCCCACAAATAAGAGAGGATTTTCCCATTCTCAAACGCAAGGTTAGCGGAGACAAGGCGCTCGTATACCTTGACAATGCTGCTACCACCCAAAAGCCTCTTGCAGTCATTAACGCTATCCGCGATTATTACATGAATTACAATTCCAACATTCATCGCGCTGTACATCAACTCGCTGAAGAGGCTACTTTGGAATTTGAAAAGACAAGAGAAAAAGTGGCTGAGTTTATCAATGCCAGATCGACTGAAGAAATCATTTTTACACGTAACGCAACAGAGGCCATAAACCTTGTCGCCTACTCTTGGGGAAAAACTCATGTTAAACGGGATGATAGAATAGTTATCACAGAAATCGAACATCATAGTAACATAGTGCCATGGCAAATTTTGACTTCAGAAAAAAGAGCGAAGCTGGAATATGTAGGGACTGATGACAACGGTTACCTAAAGCTCGATGACTATGTGGCTTATCTTGACAACAACAATAAGAAAGTAAAACTTGTATCTGTCTCACACATGTCAAATGTGCTTGGCACAATCGTTCCAGTAAACGAAATGATCAATATGTCTCATGAAAAAGGTATACCGGTTTTGATTGATGGGGCCCAGTCCGTACCTCACATGCCGGTTGACGTCCAAAAGATGGACTGCGATTTTATGGCCTTTTCAGCTCATAAAATGCTTGGGCCAACAGGCGTCGGCATATTGTATGTTAAGAAAGAGATTCTTGAAAAGATGCCACCCTTTATAGGCGGCGGCGACATGATAAGAGAGGTTCACAAATACGAGACAAGGTATAACGACCTTCCATACAAATTCGAGGGTGGAACTCCGAATATTGCTGATGTAATTGGGTTTGCAGCTGCAATTGACTACTTGAACGGCGTGGGGATGGACAAGATCAGAGAGCATGAGATGGATCTGACAGGCTATGCACTTGACAAGATAACAAGAGTTAAAGGGGTAACAGTCTACGGTCCTCACAATACAAAGGACAGGGGTGGTGTGTTATCGTTTAACATCGGTGACATTCACCCACACGACTTGGCCACGATTATGAATGATCATGGAGTTGCAATAAGATCAGGGCATCATTGCGCGCAGGTATTGATGGAGCGGCTTGATGTGTCGGCAACGTCTAGGGCAAGTTTTTATATCTACAATACAAAGGAGGAAGTCGATGTCTTTGTTAACGCACTTGAGGAAGCAAGGAGGCTATTCAAGATTTGAGTGAGGACATTTATCGTGAAATCATTTTAGACCATTACCGCAATCCTCGCAACAAGGGAAAGCTGAATGAGGCAGATGTGAGCATACACGACAGCAACCCTCTGTGCGGCGACGAGATTGACATTCATCTGAAGGTCGATGGAGACAAGATAAAGGATATCAAGTTTGAGGGTAGGGGCTGTGCGATCAGTCAAGCAAGCGCGTCAATGCTAACTGAGATGATCATGGGCAAGCCGTTAACCTCCGTCAAGGATTTGACTAAAGAGGACATCCTTGAAAATATTGGCCTCCTTAACTTAGGCCCGGCAAGGATAAAATGTGCCCTGTTATCGCTCAAAGTGCTCAAACTAGGTATGGTAAGGTACTATGCAGACAGAGACCCTGATTCCGCCAAGAAGCTAAAGAGCGACTCAACTAGTCTGTAAATCTATCCTCCTCGCCATCATGATACAGTGATAGGCGGGCATCTTTGGTCCTATACAAGACGTTCAACTTGAAGCGTCTCTATATCGCATGTCGTATAAAGATCCAATTCATTGACTATTTCGGGTATAGTTTTCTTTATGGTACTTTGCAATATGATTTTATAGTAGTCACTTGGTATTAGCATAACAAGTTTATGTCTGAAGAAACTTCATCGCAGAGACCGAAGAGCAAAATTGCATTCGCCACAATTAGAATGCCTGATGGAAAAGAACATGAAATCCCCTTAGCTCCAAAAACCTTCAGCTCAGGACGTGAAGGTTACTATTCGCAAGTTCCATCATTTGTGTACGATAATGAAGTATATGGCGGACAGATCCAAATTTGGAAAAAAGGCGAAAAAGGTCAAAAAGCCTGAATTCAACTAGAAGTCATGCAATGCTTCGCGGTGATTAGTGTGGGCCGAAAACGGGAATATGAATTAGTTCTAGCCTTCTGCCAGATCACTGTTATTACCTTAAAATAATATGACCTGTATGCGTCGACAGCCATTTAATACTCACTATTTACCTCTGCTGTTGATGCCTGGATTTAGCTAGCACTATCGACCGTAGAATATAATTAATTATATTCTATAGTGTCAAATTAATAAACAGCACATGAGCGATTCGGAAGATAAACCTAAGGACAAGGAAGAAAAAATCAATGAGGATGATACAATATTGCCACAGATAGGCGAAGATCCAGGCCTCCCAGCAGATGCAATAGAGCAAGATTCAAAGTCAACGTCTCCTAGACAAAACGAACAGGCAAAAGGCAAGGATTTTACAAAAACAATGAAAGAACAGTGACTCTCTATTATCTCCTAAAATGATCATGATGAAAAAGAGTACGGGTTCATGCAGCTGTTTGCCTTAGCTCTTCACACTATTTTCCTTTGCAAGCTCTATGCATAACTTGAAGTGTTCTTTTTCTTCTTTCAAAATTGATCTGACTTCTGCAGCTAGCTTTTTTTCACTTAATTCCTTAGCTATCTCGCTTAGGACTTCGTAATGGGTCACCTCGCCTCCTTCTGCAAGGCATAAGAATTCAAGGGCATCTAGTGTATCAGGATCTTCTCCTAGGTAGGTCTCCATCATCTGTGATGCCTTTTGTGATGCTTCTTCCGCATGTTGTCTTATGCTATCTTGGTTTAGACCCTCAGACTCAGAAATTCTTTGCATTAATTTTTCAATCTTTTTCTGATGCCCAGCAGCTTCACTTTTCATTCCTTGTAGTTTTCTCTTTAGACCCCGTTTGTCCAGCAAGCCTTTTGAAGACAGTTCTTCTACTGCTTTCTGAGCTGCAATTTCTAGTCCTAGAACTTCACCAACCTGCTCTTCAATCTTTTGTGCTTGTACCATATAGCCAATACCTTCACATATTACTAATAAAAGTTGGAGTAAAGAATCATTTTCAATATTGTAGGTTTGTCCTGCTTCTTAATTCCTGTCCAATCTAAATCGATTCTCGGGCGAGACATATATGATACGTGGAATAGAATATGACAAATTAGAGACACATAAGAAGATGGTGAGCTCATAGGAATTAGTGCGATGACACAGGCAGGGCACTCATCCTCCCGTTACATTTGATAACGATGATGCTTGAGTGAAATTCATCGCTCCTCCTGTTACAGCTGATGGCGATAACGATGATGCCTGAGTGATACCTGAAGTCAGTTGAGGTACTGCATTTGACGCAAATTCAAGCAGTGGCGCATGCCATATCCCAAAACCTACCATGAAGATCATCGCAAATATTAATACTGCGACTATTACCCTCGGCTCCTTTACTCGTCGCATGTCTGGGGCATCCTCCATGTACATCTTTCGCATTATCCAGGCGTAGTAACCAAGTGACAGTGCACTATTAAGAACTCCTGCAATAGCAAGCCATGGACCCCAGTCGACAATTGGTCCGGAGTTGATGCCTGCCCCAAAGAGAACTAGCTTGCTCCAGAACCCGTTGAGTGGCGGCACTCCAGCTAGTGCCAATAACGATATTGAAAGTGCGATTGCAGTTATCGGCATACGTCTACCAAGTCCTCGATACTTCTCCAAGCTATAGCCTGCGAGAGCAGTGGCTACCGCTGCTACTGCAATAAATCCAGCAGCTTTCATGACTGCATGGTTCATTATGTGAAATAGTGAACCTGTGAGTGCCTGATCAGAATAGGGAGCGAGCGCAATGCCTATCATAATATATCCTGCCTGTGCAATAGATGAATATGCGAGTATCCTTGGCACACTTCTTTGTACCAGCGCGCCAAGATTACCAAGTGTCATCGTAAAGACCGCTACTATTGCAAGAGTCAGTGTCCAATCAAGATTAAGCGCAAACATTCCAAGTACGATAACTCTAAGTGCAGCTGCAAACCCTGCCTTCTTAGTGCCTGCTGCCAGCAGCGCGCCAATTGTGGTAGGCGAGCCTTCGTAGGCATCTGGCAACCACATGTGAAATGGCACAAGGCCCATTTTAAATCCAAAGCCCGCAATGAACAATGCTACTGCGAGCAGACCAATCGGCGTAAGGCTTGCATCTATGCTAGCAAGTGCTCGAATGGAATCTCCTATGTTGGTTGTCCCTGTAATTCCATAGACTAGCCCTATTCCAAGAACAATAATTGCAGAGGACAGCGCGCCAAACATGAAATACTTAATTGCCGCCTCATTTGATATCGGGTCGCGCTTTGAAAAGCCCGCAAGAGCATAGGTTGGAAGCGACATGAGCTCCCATGCAACCAATAGCATCACAAGATCAGTTGAATACGCAATGACGACCATTCCGATACTGGAGAGAAGTATGAGCGAATAGTATGCAGCAGGGTTCGACTTGCCCTTGTAATAATTCCAAGACGAGGCCGTGACCATCATCGACACAATCAAGAGTGCAATTGCAAAAAATGAGCCAAACAGGTCGTCTACTATGACTTCCTGCGAAAATGCGACTGCTGGAAGCACCTCCCCGGTGAGCACCCGAAAGATGATAATGGCCATAGCAACGATGATTGCTCCAAATGCAATTGCACTGTAGAGTTTATTTCTGTCCTTGCCCCTTTCGCGCCTCCCTGCGTCAATAGCAGGAATTGCAAGACCTACTGAACCTAGTATTATCGTTACAAGTATAGGAGATGATAAGAGGTCAACCATTTCTTGTCAATCCACCTACTACAAGAAGAGGAGCATCACGATTATCATGATGCCCGCTGCAAACACAAAAATATATGTTTGTGTGATTCCGCTCTGGCCTGCTTTGACTACCCCTGACATGTATGACATCGAATGCTGCAATGCTGGGTTTATGCCATCGACAATAGTGCTTTCAAAGTACCTCCATATGAAGCGGTAAATTGCTAGCGGGCCTATCACAGCACCCCAATAGAGTGCACTATTGAGGTACCACCTATTAAAGAGGAATCTCCAGATAGCCCTAGTGACAATGCTCCTTGAAATGACCTGTGGATCGATTTTGCGTCCAATGTAGAATAGGTAGCCCAGCGCGCCTCCTATTGCAAAGGCTCCAAAGGATGCAACTGCAGCAGTTGGATTTAGCCCAAACCACGTTCTATCGCCCTCTGGCGCGATTTGGATCGAGGCCTCTTCGCCCTCTTCTCCAACGCTCTGGATACCAAATGACTCTGCAAGATATTCGCCAAGGAGCTGGTGTATCTGAGCCTCAAATACGAAGCCTATGACGCCTACGGCTATAGAAGCAACGGCAAGTATCGCAAAAGGAACCCACATCCTTGGTCCTGCTTCATGCACATGGTGACCCCTATGCTCCATCTCTTCAATGTGCCTGCTTTTGTTGCCAAAGAAAGCCATTCCTATCATTCTAAATGTATAAAACGCGGTCATAACAGCAACTACGACCGCTATTACGAAAAGTGGTAGCGAGAATGTATAACCGGATTCAAGCACGGATGCAAATATAGCATCCTTGCTCCAAAAGCCTGACGTGAAGAGAGGTGCACCTGCAAGCGAGAGACTTGCCAGCAACATAAACACATATGTCTTTCTCATGTGTGTTTTTAGGCCACCCATATCGCTCATGAATCTAGATCCCACTCCATGCAAGAGCGCGCCTGCCCCCATGAATAGAGACGCCTTGAACATAGCATGGCTCATGAGGTGGAAGAATCCCGCGGTATAGCCATCAACGAAATTTAGTGAAAGTCCAGCGATGCCAAGTGCCATCATCATGTAACCAATCTGAGACCCTGTAGAATACGCCAGAACTTTCTTTATCTCCGGATTTACCAGTGCCTGAGTCGCAAGCAATAACGCAGTAATTGCCCCAACCCATGCAACCACCTCAAAGAACTGTTCAACGCTGAAGGCTCCTACAGATGCGAGTGCAAAGAACAATGGCCCAATACGTGCTACCAGGAAGACACCGGCTTTGACCATTGTTGCGGCATGAATAAGGGCAGAGACTGCTGTAGGGCCTGTCATGGCTTCAAGGAGCCACTCGTTGAGGGGGAATTGGGCAGATTTGCCGATGGCGCCGCCAAAGAGTAGGACGGCTGCAGGGACAAGCAGGTTTTGCTGTGACATTGCCATTGCCCATGCTGGGTCTTCAACTAGCTCCTTGAAACCAAAGGTTCCAGCATATGCGAATATGAGGAACATACCTGCAAGCATCATTGTGTCGCCAGCTCGTGTCATAAGGAAGGCTTTCATGCCTGCGTGTGTAGGCGACGCCCACATCGGGATTCCGCCAGCAAGATGGCCTTGGACACCTACAAAGTCTTTCTTTCTATCATAGTACCAGAAGCCGATAAGGGCATATGATGCAAGTCCTACGCCCTCCCATCCAAAAAACACCATAAGCAAATTGTCTGATAGCACGATAAGCTGCATAGATCCTATAAAGAAGAGCATGAAAAACCAGTAGCGCGTAAGATCCTTGTCACCATGCATGTATCCTGTCGAATATACCATGATAAGGAAAGATATCCATGCGACTAGGTTTGCCATGATAATGGCCAACGGATCTGCAAGCACACCCGCCTCAAGATTTAGAGAAGAGATCCATGGTATCTGGCTATGAACCTCCGCTCCCTGCAGCGCAATAGGTATCAGAGTGGCGGCTGAAATTGCGCTGGCCAAAGCAAAACCTACTGCAGTATAATCTCGGGCACGATGGCCTGCTCTTGCAACTGCAGCAATTATTGCAGCACCTACAAAGGGTAGCAACCATACCAGCCAACCATTGATTGCAATGCCTTCAAATCCTATTGTTGTCATTTATATCTCACAACTCCTATCACTTTTTTTCCAACCTATCTCCCCTCGGACGCAGTGGCTTCTCCTCCGACTGTATTTTGTCCTGTATCCATATTTTCAGACGCAATGCCTGACTCTGTCGCTGTTCCTGATTCGTGCGACGGTGCAAGGAGTATGCCTTCTTGACCTTGAAACATGTTATTGTTGTAATAATCCATGATCGGATTTAGAAACAAATCAGGATAAACGCCTATTATAAGTGTCATTGCGGCGAATACTGCCATCGTCACTGTGATGTACCGATTCGAATCCTTAACGTGAGCTAGATGTTCAGGTATCTTGCCAAAGAAAATACGCTTATACATCCAAAGGATATAGGCAGACGACAGCACGGTTGCAAGTATGCCTAGCGCGAACATTATTGTCCTCAGAGGATCCATCGCTGCTGTTGCAGTCTGCAATACCCCATTGAATAATATCCATTCTGCCATAAAGCCGCTTGTAGGAGGTATTCCGATAATAGTAAGTGCGCCTATCATTGCGAGCACTGCAGTATAAGGCATCTTTCCAGCCAGTCCACCGAGTTTAGACATACTTCTTGTACCGGTTTGAAGGATGATCGAACCTGCCATCATGAAAAGTATAGCCTTGCCCAAGCCGTGAGTAACATACATCATTGTGCCTCCAGTTATGCCAAGTATGCTCTCAGAGCTGAGACCAAATAGTATGTAACCCATCTGGCTGATGCTTGAATATGCAAGGACCTTCTTAATGTCGTCCTGCATTAAGGCCATCGCACCTCCATAAATCATAGTGGCAAGACCCCACATGTTGATATACAAACTGTATTGCTCGTAGCTGCCTGTCAGAAGCTCCATCCAGAGTCGCAAGAGACCATATGCTCCTATGCCTATCATCGCCGGAGACAAGAGTGCTGAGATGGGAGTAGGAGCTTCCGCATGTGCATACGGAAGCCAAATGTGGAGTAAAAACGCTGCAAGTTTGACGCCTAACCCAATCACAAGCGCAAACACAATGAGGGGCAGCCATTGCGTAGGAATGTTACCTGCGTTTGCCTTAATTGTGTCAAAATCGAACCCTCCTGCAAAGAAACCCATTGCCAAAAGGCCAAGCAGAAGTACGACAGCTCCAACATGAGTCCAGAAGAAGAACATCAGAGCTATCCTTCTTCTTGCACCATAGCCATAGAACGCTACTAGGAAGAATGACGGTACGAGCATCAGTTCAAAGAATACATAAAACTGAATGAGATTGGTCGCTAGAACAGTGCCTAGCATACCCATAGAGAAGGTTAGATAAAGAGCAAAATAGAGCCCTATTTGGCTATTAACGTATTGCTGAGTATCAAATACCGTTGCTTGGGAGCTCGATTCGACATTTTTGCCTGGTAATGCATGTGGGCTGTGACCTGAAGGATTGGTGCTACCATGACCCATTCCTCCACCACCAACTCCTCCTCCCTCTACGTTACCATGACCTGGGAGCTCCTCACTCACCTTGTGAACCATATAGGGTCTTGAGTATACCGCAATTACTGTACAGAGGATGTAAATAATTAGAGCAAATGGCAGGCTCAGCCCGTCGAGCCTCAACCCAAAGTCGCCAAATTGGCCCCAGGGATATTGCTCAACATAGACTGTTTGCTGGCCGGTATAGATGCCAATTGCTGGAATCAGTAATAACCCTGTGGAGACAGCTAGAGCGGCGAAGGAAAACCAGGTAGCCAACCTGGCTCCTCGTTTTCTGCCGATGACATAAGCCAGGGGTGCCAGTAGAAGGGGTATGAAGATTGCTGCCAGGAGGAAATATGACTCCGCCATTTCCTATCTGCTCCTACCCTCGCATACTCCTTAATTCTGCAACATCGATTTCTTTGTATAATCTGTAAGCTACTATGATAAGACCAAGTCCCACGGCCACTTCTGCAGCGGCTATCGCTATTGAGAACAGGGCAACCACCTGACCCTGTGCATTCGGCAGGCCTCTTGAAAAGGCCACAAGCAAGAGGTTTGCTGCGTTGGCAATGATCTCGATTGAGAAAAGCATCCTGATGGCGTTGCGTTTGACAACGAGACCGTAGATTCCTATGGCAACAAGCACCATTGAAACAATGACGAAATCAAGTAGTTCGCTCATGGTTTTTGTTGTTCCTCCTGTTCTTCCTCCTCTTCAGTCATGCTCTCCCTACGTGCAAGTGCAAGTGCTGCAATAACAGATCCTGCCAGTGTCAGGCCTAATATGATTAGAGCGGGGGCATAGTAAGTTAACATCATTTCGCCGATTTCAGTAAAGTTGATTGCAGGCGAGGCATTAAAGTCACCAAATTGGCCTTTGAGCCCCGATGCAAGCAGAAGTGCCCCTAGGCTTGACATTATTATCAACATTAGTGCAATACCTGCACCTTTTCTCTTTTTGTCTTCTTTTGTTGTAAAGAGTGCTTGGGTTCTCACCAACATGACTGTAAATATGATAAGTACTGCAACTGCGCCAACATACACAGCAATCTGAAACATTGCCACAAATGGTGCATCTAAAAGAAGGAAGAAGCCCGCAATACCAAGCATAGAGATTGCAAGCGAAATTGCACCATAGATCAACTCACGTGCTTCCAGTGCAAGAATTGCTGTGCCAACAGTAAGGACCGCAACAGCGATAAAGACCGGGTCAGCCATGTGTTGCCCCCCTGTCATCTATTACAATCTCCACATCGCCTTGATACTTGGGCTTTACTGCAAGTTGGGCTGGTGTGTAAATCAAGTGCTCCTTTGTGAACGCTGACAGCTCGTAGTCATTTGTCATAAAGAG
>DATFCN010000112.1:0-10857 GCA_035253045.1 Nitrososphaera sp. | reverse complement strand
GTTGTAAGGCGATGGCAGATGGCAGAAGAGGAGTTACAGGCATCTGACATGGCAATGATCGAGACTCAGAGGCAGAGGCAGAGGCAACTTCGATCAAATACAATAAAGTAATCTGATCGCGTCTGATGCAATCCAAGCTGTCCCCTGAATTATGTGACGCAGAAAGAAGGATACCATTTTTATGCGCTTCTCTACACAACGTATTATTTTTATTTTTATCAGAGCATTTCTGATGATGAGCCATACCAGCGGGCGGAGAGAATCGAGCCACTAGCACTTTGTAGTTTCAAATACCTCTTAGTTAAGCTGCATATAATGTTAAGTAGCTTTCCCGGACGCTCCTTTGCCTCCTCGGCCATATCCGCTCGGTAATATTGCACCTTGCTATTGTTGCTTCGGCACAACAGATACATCTTTTTGATATCCATTATACTTCTCACAAGGCCGTATTACAGCTCTCTCCGGTTGGTTTTTCAAGATAGACAACAGACTTTGATGAAGAAATGATCTCTTTTAACTAAGAATACCTCTTAATGTAGCCCTATCGTTTCCCAACTATTTAAATCACCTTGCACCCAACTGAACCTCAAAATCCAGAGTAGAGCCTCCTCGAATTACACTAAACTCCACAAAATCTCCAACCGTCTTATGTGTCAGCTGAGCCTCAATGTCTTGTGCATCCTGAACCTGAATGTTGTCAACAGCAATTATCACATCACCCCCTACCACTACAGGCCTTCCCTCGATCGTTACAACTCTGTCTCCGCCTCTTAAACCAGAAATCTGCGCTGGACTGTCCTGTTCAACAGAAAAGATGAGAAAACCGACAGTTTCTTGCATCCCAATTGTTTGTGCAATTGCAGGTGTGATATTGCTTCCTTCTATACCAAGCCATGGCTCTTTTGCATCGGTGGCATTTACATAGTAAAATGAAGCACCAACTACTGAAATCAGGACTGCGAATGAGATAACATTGTTGACGGGATTGTGCAATTCAGTTTTAATCGGTAATCTGAAGGCAATAACCCTTTCGAATGAGTGCAATACCGGAAACATGTCAGAACTAGAAATTTCGACTCTTTTGTGTCAATCCTTTCATCTGCACATTCATCCTTGCACAGAGTGATTTAAGCAAATAATGATCTCTATTCTCTTATCTTTATCGATTGCTCTCCAAGGGTTTAGATTGGGTAAGGCTGGACTTGGATCACAAATGGTTCTCGGAGAGCTTTCTATAGACTCCGTCAATCACCTGGCGAACAGAATTATTAGAAATATATGGACCCACAAGATAATTAGGTCGTATAAGGAGCGTTTTATTCAAAAATACAAGCAGGTTGTACAAGACTATATTGTGCTAGACGTCATAGTAAAGCAAGAACTGGCGTTCTTTGGAGTCTGTTGCAAATGCTATCTCATCTTGTTTGAGTTCTAGATAAGTCTCAATCAATTCAGAACTAAAGTATGGTTTGAGGAAGCTGTTATCATCGCGAAGAGCATTGATCGAGTCTTTCAAACTGCGAGGAAGTGTCTGTATTCCGAGGGACCTTCGCAACGAATCAGGTATTTTGTAAATGTTTTGATTTACTGGATCGCCTGGGTCAATCTTTTTGTTGATGCCGTCTAGTCCAGCAGCAACTGTCGCAGAAAAAGCAAGGTAAGGATTGGCAGATGGATCAGGAGCTCTGAACTCGATTCTTTTTGACTTCCCACTGTTCTTCTCGTTTACAGGTACCCTAAGAACTGCCGACCTATTTCCCCTGGACCAGGCGGCATAAACTGGGGCCTCGTAACCCGGTACCAGACGGTGATATGAGTTGACAGTTGGAGCCACAAAAGAGGCCAGAGATGAGGCGTGATTTAGGACTCCTCCAATGAAGTATCGTCCTGTTTGGCTAAGCTCTGCGTAATCATCTTCTGGATCAAAAAACATATTCTTGTCTCCTGACCAGAGGCTCATGCTAACATGCATCCCCGAACCATTATCATTTTCGCTGCTCGTCGGGTTCTTCTCATCGAAGATGGGCTTTGGCATAAAATTTGCGACCTTGCTATGCTTTTTGGCTAGCGTTCGTACAGCATCTTTGTATATCTGCACATTGTCCGCCGCTTCTGTAATTGTGCTGTGCATAAAGTTAATCTCCATCTGGCCGCTGCTTGCAACTTCGTGGTTTAGGTTGGTGACCTTAACAGAGTAGTATTTCTTTAGCACAGCAGCGACTTCAAATCTTAACTCCACTAAGGAATCCTGAAATGGGGGTGCATCATAGCCGTGCTTTGTTCGAATACGATACTTTCCAAATTTTTCGGACGATTGGATCTCTGGTGTCCCATTCTTGTCATAAAGGATATCCTCAAAAACAAAACACTCGACTTCGGGACCGATTTGACATAAAAGCCCCTGACCTTTCAGAGCCTTCTCCAGTACTTGAGGAACATATCGAGGGTCTCTAACTAACCTGCCGTTGCCAAAGCCTTCATAAACATCTGTAATTACCGTTGCGACTTTATATTGCGAGAATGGTAAGAGCCGGAGTGTAGACCAGTCAGGAATAAGCAAAAGGTCGGATTCGTTTATCTTTGAGAATCCCTTAACAGACGAGCCATCGAGTGCTATGCCTTTCTTTAAATCCTCAAAAGGATCTCCTGTTTCACTGACACTATACTTTGCCAAAAATTTTCCGATGATATCGGTATATCTCAATTGCACAAATTCTGTGTCTTTAAATTTCGATACCTTTGTAATGCTATCATCCGAATCGCTCAGTGTCATATTCATATTTGATAACTGTATAATATAAATTAGGATATTGTTAGGGCTTGCTCGTAATATCAAGAACCCGTAAGTTGAGAGAAGAGATTTTTTGACCAAAGTATATACAAATTATGTTTCTGACATTGTCAGGAACCGTCTATACCTTTCCAAATAGCCGGGATTGTTCTGGCAAATCAACGCTAAGCAGCGAAGTATACCAGCGATCATGAAGGAATTTGAACAATGCAAAATATCAGCAGACCGTTTATTAGAAAATTTTTTCACTGGAAATATGAGCCTCGACCAAACCGTAAGCCCTAGTCGAGCTGCCAACCCCGACAAAGCATACTGTAATGAATAGTGTAGAATCCTCTTCTTGCTTTTTATGGATAGGTTATCGACTCTGTCATGATGTATATCTATGCCAAATGATGTATTCGAATAATAACTAGGCATTTGTTTTTAACTAGTTCAGGAATTCTCGGGGACATAACCACAGAGGATCGCAAACAAGCATAGTGGATGCTTCACATGAAATGCACATTAACTGAAATCGGTTTCGGCCATGAGATAAGCGTTTATAGGTATCTGCTTGCTATAAGAAACCACCTTAATGCAAGGACCGGTTATGTGCTCCGCATGTAGGTGCGAGGTCGTGGTAACAGATCATGAGTGTGGCGAAGTTATTTGCAGCCGTTGCGGTGTAGTAGTTGATAGATTAGAAACTCCCGCCATACAGGAATGGCGAGCCTTCAGCGTCGATGACTTTTATCGTAAGAGCCGAACGGGTGGTGCAACTTCACTTGCACGCTATAACAAGGGTCTATTCACAACAATAGGGAGCAGCAGAGATTCCAAGGAAAAGGGTCTAAATTTTGACCGAATAAGAGTTTGGGACTATAGAATACAAGCAGCAAATGATAGGAGCCTTAAGCAAGCGTTGCCAGCTCTTGAGCACTTGAAGGAAAGCTTGGCATTGCCAGATACAATAATAGAGAAATCAGCTTACTTCTACAGAAAGGCAGCTAGGATTAATCTGATAAAAGGCAGGACGGTATCTTCTGTCCTCGCTGCTTCAGTATACCTAGCATGTAGAGAATTAGAGACACCAAGAACACTGAATGAAGTATCCTCAGCCAGTAACGTTGCCAGAAAGAAAATTTCACGAGATTATAGGCTACTTGTACATACCTTTGATCCCAAGATCCCTACGATAGACCACATCAGGTGCATAACCCGTATTGCAAATAAGGTGGGACTCAGCGAAAAAACAAAAAGGATAGCAGTAAACATTATGCGTCAAGTTATTGCCATGCAGGTATCAGCAGGAAAAGGTCCAATGGGTATAGCGGCCACAGTACTCTACATTGCGTGCCTACAAGCAAATGAGATAAAAACACAGAAGGAGCTTTCGATTGCTGCTGGTGTGACAGAAGTGACCATCAGGAATCGATACAGTGAACTAAAGAAATACCTGCAGGAATTTGCAAAGTCTTCTTCGGTAGCAATAGCAATATTCATGATCGTGTTTCAATCAACACCGATTTTGCTTAGTTCTGCAATATATCATCCAGCTGCTCTTTTGCTTTCATAGATTTGGCTTTACAATAATAAAAATAATCTCCTATCTTGGCAGTTCTGCCTTCACGATTGTATAGTAACGAAGAGGATCGGAGATGCCAAGCATTGGAATACAAAACCCAGATTCTAAAAAAAATTGAATCTGTCTAGCAGGCAACAGTACTACAACCAGCCGATCTTATCCTAACTTCCAAATTGAAGCTAGACAGGATCTCCTTGCATCTGGTCCTAATTGTAATCTCGGTGACCTGTGAAAGGTTAGCAATGTCTGCTAGGTACATATGGTAGCCACAAAGACATGCAGAAATATACAAGTATGCTGAGGCGATTCCAACAGGGTCTTTACCAGACAGGAGTATATTGTCGTCGGTCTGTCGGGCAATCTCCAATGCTAACTTTTGTATTCTCCAATCAATCCTAGCCTTGTTCGAAATTTTTGAGATGTACTTGTCTATAGGGAGGACATGATCGAATATAGGGCTGGGCTGCTGCTTGACCTCATCTGTTTCTATGACGCTCGTCATGCACATTGCCATTCTCTTGTAACACCGGAATGCTATTCGAAGGGATGACCGCTTGTTACTGCAAAAGTCTGTTGATTCAACGATCTCTTCCAGCCCTCTAGCAATAGAAGACTGCTTGCAGGCAAGATAAACTGCAGCTATAGCATTGCCGCTAACTGACATGCCCTTCGTGTTATTTTTAGATGTATAAGTTCTGTATATTTTGGCTGCGGTCTCTGACAGCGACCTTGGGAGAATCAACTTTGAACATATTTTGTCTATAACAGAGAGCACCCTAGCGATTCTCCTTTCCTCTGAGGATGCCTTTAGTCTAGCGTGCAGCTTACGTACACAAGCAATACGCTCGGCGTTAGCGAAGCTGATCGGTTTTCCATTATAGTCTTTATCCGATATGCTGATTTCTGTTTGCAATCCGTAGTTCATCAAAAGGGAGCTTGTTTGCCCGCTACCACGCATATTTTTGAGCCTATCCTCGGAGTTGTTTGAATGGGTTTCATGTCCACAATAATCCATCTTCTCGAGAACGACATATCCACAGGATTGACAAATATATTCACCATGATATACATCAAAAATAATTGATGAGTCGCATTCTGGACACGATGGTTTATTATTATTATTATTATTTATTTCGTTAGCAAGGAGTGCGGCCTCAGTTCCCATGATTATGGGCACCGTCCTATGCATCTTTTGGCATCCAGGATATTCCTATTGAATAATCGAGGCTCAAGTGAGCCCAGAATGTGAGGCTCAGTTCCAAGCAAAGCGGTATGAATTATCGGTGTAATCATTTCCACGTAGGAATATAATGTATGTAACTTATACTGCAATGTTTCATAAATTTAACCTAGGTCTAAATTATCATTCATATTAGAATTATATAGAATCTTCTTATAGCCTATTATTCTAGGCAATGTTTTTCGCATTAGACCATTTGAATAATCATAGCTCGAGAAAAATTAACAATCGTAGTTATTAACATAATGCATATTGCACGGTTGATGAATCGGACACAGGCTTCAACTCCCCGAGGGAAAGTGAATGTCTAGAGCTGTAGCGATCCTTATCTTCTGGGTACTAGGTTTCACTATAGGTTCAGCAGGATATGTGATGGTACCAAACGCAGTGTCGTGGCTAGGCAATGTATTGCCAGAAATCGTAATCAATCAAGCTGTACTGGGTGCAATTTTAGCAGGTATAGTAGGTTCAGCACTGAGCACATTTACTGTTATAACGTGGGCAAATAAAAGTCCATAAATTTCTTATTTCTTATTTTTGAGCTTCACGAATCTCGGTGGCGCGATGTTTTTGATTATACCATATGTCATGTATGATAGACTCAGTTGTCTTGGCAATTTGTCACTCGAGCTTTTCAGTAGTAGAGAAGGAAGGGAATAGACTTGGCATATGATATTGGTTTCATGCTTACATCTGTTTCATCTGGCGGCATAGCGGGATTTTTGATCGGATACGCTGTGAAAAAGGGAATAAAGATCATACTTACCATAGCTGGACTCTTTTTGGGAGGTTTGGCGTATCTAAATTACAAGGGGCTGGTAACTGTTGACTGGGAGAGGATCGCATCCGTATCCAACAAGGCAATTTCAGATCTTTCTGTGGGCGGCGCAAGTTATGCCTCTTCAGTCATGGATAGCCAAGTAGTACCAACCATGATGAACTTTGGAGTGCCGCTTACTGGGAGTTTTGCCGCAGGCTTTATCTTGGGCTGCCTAAGGGGCTAGTAGCAACAATTAAGGTGCGCTTGGAAATATAACAGAATAAATTCTTCAGGGTGTCATGATGATCTAGATGACAGACTCCTCTGTCTTTACTGTCATCTGAAAGACATTGCTTCCTCATTTCTTCATTTGCCCATGTCTTTTCCCACAACATTTACAGATAGAACCTAGGTCTTGGGCTGTGAATAAATGCATCATAATATCTTATCTTATTCTTAGCCTTCTAAAGGAGACTAAAGATCTGCAACTCAGTCTGTGCTAGGCTTGGGACAAAGAATTTCTCTTAACGGGCGTGCGGCTACTAAACTTAGGAGGTCAAAAGTATTAGGCTTTATTGCGAAGTGTCTCATGAAGATGGCCAACAGTAGCTGTACACTTTGTAAAGATTCCTTCAGAGGAATCATATTAACTTATGAACGAATCATGAATGCATGATTGTAAGCGTGGTATGCGACAAATGCAGTTCCATAGTGTACAAGATGAAAGCTCTTCGCTCTGTAAAAGAGATCTTGGGTCAATCGAGCAACCGTTGCACTAGTTGCGGTGCTGCTTTGAGCCTTGGCGAGTTTCTGATAAAAGCCACAAAAAATTAGCTTGGGAGCATAAGAAGGATTGGCAAAAGATCATCCTAATTTTTGTTAATTATTTAATGATTTTTAGTAAGTCGTCCTAGTGTAGAACATGAAAGGCAGCTCAATTTCTTCGATGACAAACACGTATAATGGCATTTCCCATTCCATTTGAATGGATTTGGTAAGCGGATAAAAAATAAGCCAGAAAAAACTTACGTTGTTAGGAACCCTTCTGCATATCGATCATTCATTCCTATAGTTAACTCATAATTCTCTCTTGGTGGGTTTCAGCCGTCAAGAGCATATATAGAGATAGGTAGCGAAGATAAATGTAAAGATGAGCTAGTGATGTGATGTTTCAAACTATCCAGTTGTACATTCTTGTTGTGATAGGATCACAAACATCAAACCATCGCAGATAAGGTAATGACTGAGAGGGCGATTTGCTTTACTAGAGATAGAAGAGGGGCGGTATTTAACAGGAAATTTGCAAAAACATTTTAGGGGTGTTCGGCCAACAATACTCATTGGATCCTAATACCAAAAGATTCCTTACAGTTCAATTAATGTGGGTCGGGATTTCCATAGCTATCAGCCTTGCGCTTGCTTTTCTTCTACCGTTTCCGTTTGATATTATTGCCATAATAGCGGTCTTTCTTGGCATTAACTATTTTATTCGACAGAGGCAGATGAGAAAAATGGGCCTCAATGCATGGAGCTTCTTTGGGTCGGCCTCAGGAGCTGGGAAACAAGGTGTAAATTATTACTGCATAAACTGCGGAACCAAACATAACCAGGCCGCATGTCCAAATTGCGGTTCTAAATTAAAAAAGGCCGGTTTTTGATTTTGAGTAAAACCAGATGTATATTTTGTTTGTTTATTAAACGATCTAGAAATACAACTTGAAGATATTATTTAGTCCAATTTCAATAAGCATATGCTCCGTCTGCTGGCCTGCATTGATTGCATAAAGTTCTTGTTTTATTATTTTCAGTTTTTGTCTGTTTTACTTCTACATTGGTTAAGCCACACTGCTCGCATTGTCCTATCATACGCATTTAAGATCGTGTATTGCAAGGGCCATAAACCTTTGTATAAACAGTGTGCCTAGATTATACTTTTTCTGTAAGAGTGGCAGCGCATATGAGTACGAAGTATAAGTATGCTAGGCGCCACCACCACCACCACCACAATCACATAGCTGCTGACCATCGATCGTTCAGCGGTAAACAAATGACGAGGAAAAGGAGCTGTGTTGTTGGGAAAAATTTCCCTAAGCATAAAACAAGTAGCAATATTAAACTAGTTTCTTGAACGCTCACTCAATACTATAGCACGTCAGGAAATGATACACATATCAGAAGAAGAAAATTCATTATTCAGCAGATGAGAGAGCTAGTAAAAGTATCTGGCATCGGGTAACGACTCTATTTCTGAAATTAGTTGCCATACAGATTGATACCTTTTTTCAGGATCAAGCTCAAGCATCTTCAACATACAGGCGTCTAGTTCTCTAGTGATAGTAGGGTGGTACTTTGAAGGAACATCTACCCGTCTTGGTCTTTTCAAGCTGTTATGTTTTTGATCATAAGTCGGCGGTGTCCTCCCTGTCATCATTTCATAGAATATAACTCCTAGAGAGTAAATATCTGCTCGTCCGTCTATCGTGTCCAACGCAAACCACTGCTCAGGAGCACAGTAAATAGGAGTACCTCCAACCTGCCCAATTGAGGCCGTAAGAGCAATAGATTTTCTTCCTATGTCTCTGCCAAGGCCCCAATCGGTTATTTTTATCTGCACTCTATCGTTACTTGTGTACATGATATTATCAGGCTTCAAGTCTCGATGGTATATTCCTGCACTGTGAGCCTGAGCAAGTGCATGGCACGCGGGTAGAATTATTGTATTTAGTGCCCAGTTTCTATGAAACACATACGCCCCTTTGAATTTGTCATCCATATGGGTCCTTAGAGAACCACCGGGGAGGTATTCCATAGTGTACCATGGACTGTAATCAGGCGGATCGCCGCCAAGGTTCCATTCAAAAATCTTGACGATATTGAGGTGATTTAGCTGAGCAAGTATCTTTATCTCGGTTTCAAATCTTTGTTTGTTGACTGTGCTAAAGTCTCTTAGCAGCTTCATTGCATAAATCTTCCCGTCGCTAGCCTGGACTTCATAAACGTTGCCAAAACCCCCTGAACCGAGTCTCCGTATTATCCTGTACTTCATTTGACGCCCAACGAACACTGAAGATCATTAAAACATAATAATAAAATTTGTCGGACCTAGATTGGGCTGGTTGTTTTCACTAAACGTAAAAATAATCTTGGGACATCTAAAATCCAATATTGGTCTTATGAGGTGTACGCTGAACTGATTTAATGCTCTTCTATCGCGAAGACACATCAAACAATCACATCGCCACCTCAAAGAAAGGCTATGGCAGACACTAGAAAACATTGGACTAATATTTCAGGACAGTTATTCGTTGAGTGACATTTGCTAGTGGAGTATTCAAGTCATGTCCTTACATAGTATTGCCGTCTTTCTAATCTGATCTTAACTCCTCATCCTGTATTTGTAGACCCAGCTTTAGCATGTATTGCCTCTCTAGAATAGCTACAAAGACGCATTAGCAGGTCAGTTTCGACTTACCTAGGTAGATCTTTCGAACCTACTAAGTAGTAAATTGCTACTGAGGTTAAATAGAGCGGTCCCGATATTGAATTATGGCAAACAAAACGTTAAGACCAAATTCAGCAGCCTTGGCTGACTTGGTAGTGGTTGTTGACCCAGAGACTGGTGAGCTAATCCGCAAAGACACTGGTGAGGTTGTTTCTGATAATATGCTCTCTCAAGAGAAAGAATGGCGCTCTTTTGATACTATGGAAGGAACAAATCCAGCACGAGCAGGAACCCCTACTTCGCTTGCATTCCACGATATGGGACTTTCCACAGTGATTGGCAAGGAAGTAACTGATGCATCTGGCAACGTTATTGACACGGGTACTCGATTGAGAATGAGTAGACTTCGAACCTGGGATAATAGAAGTCAAATTCACTCTTCAACAGAGAGGAGCTTGCAGAAAGCTTTTTTCATCCTTTCTAGGTTAAAAGATAGGCTGGGACTTCCAAACCATGTGACAGAAAGGGCCGCATATACATATAGAAAGGCTCAGGAACGGGGTCTTGTTAGAGGAGACACCATAGATTCGGTATTAGCAGCTTCCATTTATGTTGCTCTTAGACAGTCAGGGGTGCCAAGAACGCTGGACGAAATCTCGGAAATCAGCAACGTCAAGCCCAAGCACGCAGCTAGGTCGTATAGGCGTATTCTAACACAACTTGATATCAAAGCACCTATCATAGACCCATCAAAATACATAATGAAGGTAGCCAACAAGCTAGGCTTTAATGAAAAGATAAAGCGTAAAGCACTTGAGCTCATGGTACAGGCCCAGAAAAAGAATATCTTTGTAGGAAAGGACCCTGTGAGTATGGCAACATCTATACTCTATCTCGTAAATGTAGCGGAAGGACATCAGAAGACACAGGCTGAAATTGCAAAGGCAGCGGGAACAACTGAAGTTACAGTGAGAAACAGATCAAAGGAACTTAGGCAAAAACTCGGTTTAGGTTGATTTGGAATGTAGTAGGTGTGTATAATCACTCTCAAGGTAAA
>DATFCN010000111.1:0-33962 GCA_035253045.1 Nitrososphaera sp. | reverse complement strand
TGAACCGATTATCATTGTCAGTGGTTCCTCCTTTGGCTGCTGATGCGGTATCAAATATTAAATCGAAAGGCATCACATATGCCGTCAATAGAACTACTGCAGCCGTAGCTGCAATCAACATCTTTTTGTGCGTTGCGAGGTCGGCTAGGAAAGACACGCTATATCCCTGACAGTTTCCTATTTAAGAGATTATCTACAAAATTCTCTTAAATGCGTTCACAGTCAAATCTTTTTCTTTTCTGTTCTCCAGGATTGCAATAAGATCATTACTATATCATGACGCTGTCCTAATGAAGTCGCAGAGGTTGATGGTCATTCATGCGCAGTTATGTTTAATATCTTAGGCTATACCCTATTATTTGTTGAGGACAGTTCTTCTTTGGAAGTAATACTAATTCCAATGTTGATCAGGCTGACGAGGTGATGATCATTACAGCGCCAGAAAAATTGGTGACCCAAAAAAATAGCATACTAAAATCATGAAAAGACTGCACCTACAACACACGCGAACATATAGAACCCATACGTCTATCACGGCATGACAACGGAGAGGACGCAAGCAAACAAAATTGCTGTAACTCTGCTTCTTTTCTTTGTCGCAGGTTTATGCGAAATTGGTGGAGGCTATCTGATATGGCTTTGGTTGCGGGACAGCATGAGCTGGATTTTGGGTGCTCTTGGAGGGTTTGTACTGTTTCTTTATGGAGTAGTGCCAACATTTCAGCCATCACACTTTCATAGAATTTATGCTGCATATGGAGGACTCTTTATTGTTATGGCTATATTTTGGGGGTGGACTATTGAAGGCATTACACCTGACAGATTCGACATTGTAGGCGCTGCAATTGCACTGGCAGGAGTAGCAATTATTTTTTACATGCCACGAAAGGGAGAGAAAGGAGAGGAAAAATCCATCTGGTCGAAGAGATGACACAAGCACCTCCTGTTACACTAGCTTTATTCTTCGCAGCTGCAATTGCAGAGATAAGTGGCGGCTATTTAGTGTGGTTATGGCTTCGAGAAAAGAAGACCCTTGCGCTTGGTGCGTTGGGCGGCATAATCCTCTTCGTATATGGTATAGTTCCGACAGTACAGCCAGCCGAGTTTGGAAGAGTGTATGCAGCGTATGGTGGCATATTCATACTGTCAGCACTCATCTGGGGTAGAATAGTAGACAAGAAACAACCAGATAGATATGAGATTATAGGCTCAATAGTTGCCGCTATTGGTGCTCTTGTAATATTTTATGCGCCACGGTGAACGGCCAATAGACCACTTAACTGCTATACCTATTATTATCATTATTATCTTCAGTAAGAATAACCTGAAAGTCTCAACACAATCTTTATCAGCGTAGGCCAATTAGGCCATTCAGAGATATATAATATGTCGTCATCTTCATCATCAACAGCAACAACAGCGACAAGAAAAAGATATGGACTTACAATGACACATCCACCAAATGTCTGTCCATTAGCAAACAAGGCATCCCGTGAAGCTGCAGTGGCAGGATGGAAACAAATTCCCTCATTAGCTCAAAAGTATGGCCTAAGTGTGTTATCATTTGACCATTTCGACCCTGGACACCTCATCATAGCAATGTTTGAAGCAGATAGCATCGAAGCTGTCAGAGATTTTGCAATGGAAGCAGGTCTCATGGCATGGAATGATTTGAAGATAAATCCTGTAACGCCAGTATCAGAGCTTATGGACAACATGGACAAAGCACCACCGACAATCTTCTAAGGAGTGAATCTAGTTATCTTGAAAGAGTGTACTCCATCAGTGTTACTCCTTCCTATATCCAGGATTATGGGTATTGTTGGTGTTGCTGCTCTTTTTGCGATATCTTTATCATACCATCCATCTGTTTGTAGATTTGAAGAAACCTTCTGCCCCTATCGGTGGTCTTAAATGTTTGCGTACCTTCGTCGTAGTGGAGTAAGTGCCTCTTAGTCAACAGGTCCAAATGTTTTTTCATCTGGTGATAGCCAAGAAAGGCCTGATACATTATCTCAGTCTTTGTAGCGTGGCCGCTATTTGCAACTTGTAGCATCTTACCAATTACTTCGATATTGCTTCTATATTTCATGTCCTCTTCTTATTTTGTGAAGCGTCAAGGAACACATACGCATACACATATCCGCTCACAAATAATATCTGGAGGCATTAAGTTAGTCGGGAAGCTATGACGACTTTATGCCATCATTTTGACAAGTTATCACTATAATACTCATCTTTTGCTAATGTGTCCATAACATCTCGCACTAACAGATTATACATCTCTTAGCTTATCTCCATCCGCTATTGTTCTGCAAAATATCATATGTATAGTGCAAAGTCTCTAGTCCATTCCCTGTTCTCTGCTAGCTCGTCGGCTTCATGTAACAAACTGTTATTCTTGTTGGTGGTGGTGTTGTCGCTTTTACTACTACCAGTATTAGTTTTTGCATCATTATTGTTAGCAGCGGTGCTCATCGCTATTTGGATTGTCTCCACATTTGGTTGAAGCCTAAGCCAAAACCCTGACCGCATCAAAACAACCGACCTCCACTAAAGTTTAACAAAGGCTTTTTAGGGATGCGGGAACAGAAGCATAGTTGTTCCTTTTTTTAGCCCCATAGGTTTAACTACTACTACAATTAACGACTAGCCGTCGGGTTCCTGAAAAATATGCCCATTGACTCATGGCCAAATGCAATCTGCGTCATTTGTAAAGAAAGAAGGGCTGAACCAATGACATTTATCTGTAGTAACACGGAATGCTTCCAGACCTTTATGGATATACAGTCCAAAGGAGGATTAAAGGAACTGTTTGGTATTTCAGATGAAAATGAAAAGGAATACTGGCAGAGACGACAATAGCGGCTCAGAGGAAGAAATAGAAGGAAAAGGAAAAGGAAGTCTGATTAAACTTAGCAGCTAATTCAATGAAGATGGTGTTATGTTAAAAGTCCCGTGTGATAAAGGAGTTGTCGGAAAACTCCGGGAATCATAACAAATAACTGAAGTGAAAGAGGTCAAGAGTACCTCCAAATGCATGAATTGTATCATACCCACGCAGGCTGTCATGTCGAAAACAACAACAACACAATTTATCTCTAAATCACATGGTCGGTATAATGCGAAGGCTTACTCTGCTGCAAGTGCAACATCGCCACTTGCTCCTACTACGATCCCTCGGCGCGATCCAAGCGAAGACGACGTTCAGATTGAAATCCTCTTCTGCGGTATCTGCCACTCAGACCTCCATACAGTACGTAACGAGTGGGGTGACGCTGTCTATCCATGCGTCCCCGGACATGAGATCGTGGGTCGTGTGACCCGGGTCGGGTCTGTAGTCAGCAAGTTTAAGCCCGGCGACCTCGCTGCGGTCGGCTGCATGGTCGATTCTGACGACAACTGCCCTGAGTGCCAAGCTGGCCTTGAGCAGTACTGCCCGAATATGATAGCCACCTACAACTCCTCTGACAAGCACCTAGGAGGCGTCACCTACGGCGGCTACTCCGAGAGCATAGTCGTCAAAGAACGCTTTGTTCTCCACGTCCCTTCCAATCTCGATCCTGCTGGAGCTGCACCTCTCCTCTGCGCTGGAATCACAACATACTCACCTCTTCGACATTGGGGTGTCACCAAAGGCAAAAAGGTTGGAGTGGTCGGCCTCGGAGGACTAGGCCACATGGCGGTTAAGTTCGCTCATGCGCTTGGAGCTTACGTTGTGGTCTTTACTACCTCACCTAACAAGAAAGAAGATGCTCTCCGCTTGGGAGCGGACGACGTGGTCGTTTCGCGAGATACTGAGCAAATGAAAAAGCACTCTGGCATTTTCGACTTCATCCTAGATGCAGTCTCGGCCGAACATGACATTGACGCATACATCCAACTGCTCCGCCGAGACGGTAATATTACACTGGTCGGCGCGCCGCCGAAGCCTCTTGCCGTCGCTGGCTTTGGTCTAGTTTTCAAGCGTCGTAGCCTTTCAGGTTCGCTTATTGGAGGCATTGCTGAAACACAGGAAATGCTTGACTTTTGTGGCAAACATAACATAACATCAGACGTAGAGGTCATCCCAATCCAGAAAGTCAATGAGGCTTATCAGAGAATGCTCAAGTCCGATGTAAAATACCGCTTCTCCATTGATATGGCTTCTCTCAAATCTAAGTAGCCGGCATGCAGGAGGTTCAGAGGTCAGGACCTCCTTTTAATGTAACCTCCCTGTAACCACCTACAATACAAATTCTGGAGTCAAAACCACATTTGTGTTATGACTTCTAAGTTGTTTCGCTCCCCTCTCCTGCGCCACCATCACCGTTTCCGCCTCCATCGCCGCCACCATCACCGTTTCCTGGATCTGGGTCTGGATCTCCTCCTCCATCATCATCATCGTCGTCGTCATCATCTGGTATACCGCCGTCACCACTCTCACAACCTATACCATCATTATCCGCATCAAATCTGTGGGGATCTGAACCCACGACCTCAAAGTTGGTATCATCAATATCATCGCAAAGTCGGGGGGTGGAGGTGGTATACATAGGTCTGGATATGAGGGATGACATGAATCATCTCCTTCATCATCCTCTCCTACCTCCCCTCCAGAATCCACAGAAGTACCGCTTCCAGTAGAGGAGGCGGCTGTCTCACAACCTATACCATCATTATCCGCATCAAATCCGTGTGGATCTGAACCCGCCACACGAAAGTTCGTAGGGACACTTGGACTATCGCAGTTTAACTGAGGAGGGGGAGGTGGTATGCAGTTATTCGGGTAGGAAGGATCGCATGGATTATTCTCGCCTGCTGCAGGTTGACCCACTGTTGTAGGTTGCGGTGTTAGTGCTTGTTCCAACTCAGGTGCAACTATTAACTCAAATGAATTGAATGCTTGAGCTATTGTTGGTGGCAGTGAAGATAAACCACTGGATGTCGCTGTTGGTGCAAGCGCATGACCTTCATAAAATAGAGTATATCCTTTCGTTATCCCTAGGCTCGGCGCCGTAGCATTTGTTGCAGCTAAAATAAAATGTGCTCTTTTTATCTCGCCGGGAGCAGAAGCAGTGGTGTATACGATCTCTCCATACTTGGCTGGCAGTGTTGTTACTGTTTGATTTGCCTGTGCCATTGTAAGATTAACTCTTGTATCTTGATTGTTTACAAGCTGAATACTGTTGTAACCAACTTCCTGAAGCTTCTGTAGATGATACGCTAGGATATTGTCAATAGTAGTTGTTGCGGCTGTTGTGGCGCCTACAGTCGTTGTCTGATTGTTATTGGAGTTGAAACTAGCGCCAATAGCAGCAGAGGTTGCATTATTAGCTGTCTGGATTTTACTGTCCAAATTGGGATATCTTACAATGTGTATTACTTCTTGTTGAGCTCCTGAGCAGCCAGCTGTGCTATTGGCATTGGTAAGCGTTAATGGGGGTCGTTGTTGCACTTGCTCCTCGGGGCAGAGTCGAGCTAGTATTCCATATCCTCCTATTGACTCTTCTGAGAAGGTAGAACCTGAATTGTTCAGATCCTGAATTTGCCAGCCCTGCGGTATCCGTATGCTAAAGCTATCGTTTATACTTTGAAAGAATGTTGATGCAGCGGCTGCAGTTGATGGTGATGTTGTTATTGCATTCTGAGTTGGTGCCTGTTGACTACCAGGTGTTGTCATTGTTACTGACGTTGACTGTGCATCAATCGCAGTAAAATTCGTGGCCACAAGGATCGCAGCGATTATTGCTGTTGTAACTGTTCTAGAAATAGTTGGGGAAGTCAATAGTGGTAAGGGTTTTTTCATGGAGCCAAGCATATCAAACAGGCTCCAAAGCAGATAAGACCTTAGAGCGATTATTCTATAAAAATTATCGACAACTGACTCACGTCATTAAGGAGAGGTATGTCGTTTTCTTAGATGATTCTAGGAATGACCTCAATTGGTTTTACCTACTGTCAGCGAGTCTGCTACGCACCAAACAGCATATTGTGTTAGGTATGATACTCGACAGAAATAATAATCGAGTCGTCCCTCATTTTCGCATATCAACTAGCATAAGGGTCCGTGCTACTGAGGATAAAAACACTAGACAGACCAATCAGGGAAATCTCCGGCACCATTGCATATCGTAAACCCAAATCATTCAAGGAAGTTGTCGAGAGAATGCTAGATATTGATTAAATGGCTGTTGATTAACAATTTAAAGTTGAAAAGGGCTGAAACGGCAAGAAAGCGACCACAACAGTCCTATTGTATCCGTTTTGTACAATAGAAGAACCTAATAAGGTCTCTTTCTTAAGTAATCGTAGTGGAAAATGGAAAGTAAAATACCTCATGTTATAGTTTGCGATGATGATGCTGAACTCAATTCATTCATTCGTAACCACTTCAAGTTAGATGGCTATGAAACCCATCAAGCATTATCTGCACAAGAATGTATCGACCAATTAGGAGAACTAGGCGATATGATTGATGTAATTACAGTCGATGGAAAGATAGCATCTGATAGAAGCGCTATGCTTATCCTAAATGCAAAGAGGATTAACAGGAATGTGAAGGTTTTTGTCTTGGCAGACAGGGGTCTATCAGAGGATAAGGTAAGGATTATGGATTATGGTGCAGATGAATTCGCAGTAAAGCCCTTGAGCATGGAATCTTTGATTAACAAAGTAAACATGCACTTGTTTCAAGCAGCTGCTGCTAAATGACTAATTTCTTCTTCCTAAAAAAAGGGGTCTTTTCTACTTCTTTGCTCCTTCTAAATTTCCGTAAAATGTGAACTGTATTATGAAGCATTAAAGAAAGATTTTCCCAAACTAGATGTAGGCTGCCTTATAGAAAACCTATTTCAATTGAGTATTTAGCAACGAGGATAAGCGAAGAACTGGCATAGTTGGTGGGAGCGGAGGAACACCTAGCAGTTTTGGTATTTAGCATAGTATCCATATTTATTATCAAGCCTGCTTCTGCTACCACGCCACTGACTTTTGCTAAACCGCAGCGTGGCTAAATCCTCCCATAATTAGGCGTGACCCTCAGGTGAGTAGACCATCAAACTTCTTTGCAAGATGACCAATACTTTCGTCTTGCATCAACTTTGAATAGACATCAATTGCATGAGCTTGGTCTCTATAGAAATGCGGTAGGACCCAAAGTTCCTCGCCTTCACCTACAGAAAGCGACTTTGTGATACTTTCCAAGCCCTCAGGAGCAGCTCCCTAATTTTGTTCAGTGGTAGTTATACCGCTTAGATAATAAATCTCAGGTCTCACCCCATTTTTTCTGAACCATTGCGCAAGTTGCTGGCCAATCTTTGTCATGGCATATGATTCCTTTTGGGCGCTCGGATGGAGTTGAGTCCCGAAAAATTTCCACCTTCTGCTCTATTCCTCTATAGGATTCAATTTTGTTTTCCATAGCAGCATATATACTTACCAGTACGATAAATGCAGGCAGAGACACTATACAGGCAAAAAAGTATACGATGTCAGAAAAGAGGGAAAATAGACTCAGAGCGAGTTAGCAGGGTATGTATGTAAATGCCTTACTCCACCAATATTGATTTAAAGTGGTGGTGAATGAGTGTATGCTGCTGACCTTCAGTTAATGTCTCAAAATCCTTTAGATGATAAGAACACATAGTTTTTATCGTGTCTTCATATTTCTGTGGAAGTGATAATTCATACTGCATTAGCTCTTCGATTTTCTCAAAACTGAAAAAAGAACCAGCGTCACCAACCCATGTCACTCCTCGTCTACCTTCCTTTTTTGTACGTGATAGTAGGCTCATGGCAAGCTTCCAAATACCTCGGGGGTCGCAGCCTTGGTATCCCTGTTGAGCATCAACGATAAAGAGCGTACCTTTATTTAGATGCCTCTCAACATCAACGCCGACTAAACGTAGAGTGTCCTTGACCTTGTCTGGACTATCATACTGCGTTCCTATAACGACAATTTCATCTTTCGGTAGCAACGCCCTTGAGCATTGACTATAGATTTCACGAAATGTTTTCAAGTCCTTATAGATTACCAGATTGTGGCTACCTGGCTCAAGCATTTTAGTCTCTGCCATCATACGGGGTAGCTCGGTGCAGTTCCCATGTACTATTTTGTTGGAGTCAATAGGACAATTTGGGTGATGATGATTATTATCTTGTATCATCCACTCCATGTGCTAGTTTCTCCTCCTCTTGGTTTCACCTATAAGGCTCCAAATCTTACTAATTAAATCTCTAATGCCAATGGGCTTTTGAATAAAGCCATCAACTTGCGAAGAAGGAAACAGTGTAGAAAACTCACGGTCATTTATCTCAAAAGCAGTCATGAGAACAACCTTGACTTTTGGATTAACTTCTTTGACTTTTTTTGCTAGTTGTATTCCAGATACTGCAGGCATTCTGATATCAGACAGCACTAAACAATAGCTCTCCGCATTGGATTTGAAGCTTTGGAGTGCTTCTTCGGGATCGGTAAATACATCTACTGAGAATCCATTTTTTAGCAAACCCATCATGAGAACTTGACCTATATCAGCGTCGTCGTCTACAATAAGCAGTTTGGCTGGCGATTTGTCTTTATTATCGTCAGCAGGATTTTTTGACAACTTTAAGCCCTCCTCGGACGCTATTACCACTACTGCTTACAATCAATATCCTTTCTCCCGGAACCGTAGGCGCGTATCTGCAGTAAATAAGGCTTTTCCTCTTTGCCTGTCTCCATATTGTGCCTTGTATGTAGAGACTTCACCCGATACGGTGAAGTCTCTACATAGATTGCTTAAGACAACAAGCTCTTATTTTATGTAGTTAATGATTTTATTGGTGAATGGTAATAGCAAATTTCTAAATATACGCTTATGAAGTCTGCTTACTCTGTCACCATCATGGCACTCATCAACTCTACTACCGCACAAAGAATAGCGGACGAAATTTTCTCTAGTTATAATGGGAAGATAATCTCTATATCAATCATAGATGCTAAGGGAGGGGGAGAAAATTTCCTAGCCACTAAATCTACTGAGTCTTTTGAGAAAACATTTGGAGTGCTCCAAGAGGGTCGGAAATATGGTGGAACCTTGGCTATTGCAGCTCTTGGTATAGCAAACGAAGTAAGAGAAGTTGCTGGAGAAACAAAAGCTGTAACCACCACCTATGAAAGGTGTAAAATGACGCTGATACCGATACCCTCGTATGAGATACTAGTCGGATTTGTCCTTGAGCGAAGGGCTATTCTAGATGAAGATAGAGTCGCTAGCCACATTGAAAACTTGGTATCAGATAACGCTAATGCCACCACCACTACTACTACAAATCCTCCAAAATGACATTAAGGTTATTGGGGGAACGAGATCCTGAACTACATAGTGAGGAAGAAGAGAAATAAGGAGGACTAAAAGAAGAAATGAAGAAACGAAGAAAAAAATGACTCAGGCCATGGCCTCACTTACTTCTTGCTCATACCTGATAGTTAGTTACACTCTCGACCTGATACACCTATCAAAGCCTGAACCTCCGTCACCATTGTCCTTACTCCCTGAGCCACCACCTAGATGGTTGGTCATTATCCTGACCATAAAGCCTCTCAGTACCTGGCGACCTTAGTAGACCATTTTTTGTGACACTTCTTTTTCTTCTCTTATTTTCTTCTATTCATCGTTTGGAGAAGGTTCAAGTAAAGTAGCCCCCGACATGTAGAAAGGTGAAAGAAAATCATTCTGTTAGGCGATAAAGAAGCAGTCGCAAATATCGCAGTCAAGAATTTGGAAACAGCCAAGAAATTCTATGAAGAGACGCTTGGCCTGACTCAAGTCGGGGCCGAAGGCCAGGCAGTAATCGTCTTCCGGAGTGGAAATTCCACGATTTACGTTTACAAGTCGCAATATGCCGGAACCAATCAAGCCACAGCCTTAACTTGGGTTGTTGGCAAGGATATAGAGAGTGTCGTGCGAGAACTCAAGGCCAAGGGCGTCACTTTCGAGCACTACGACATGCCTGACGTGACTCGAGAGGGCGATATTCACGTCTCCGGCAACATGAAAGTCGCGTGGTTCAAAGACCCTGATGGCAACATACTCAACGTTCTTAACGGATAATGGAGCTTTGCGAAATATTAACAAACAGCCATGAATGGAAAAGCCTAATAGAGTTCATACGTGATGGTCATCTGGCTAAGTACAGATAGCTTTTGTGTAGCCTGCGATCTACGACTAATCACTCTCAATAGGTTAATCTAATAGATAGTTCTCTATTTGCAGTTATAATGAGTGGCCCGGAAATAAAAAATCCTGAAGATGAACATACCGCATTTATCGAAAGGTTAAGTGGTGTAAAAGATATAGCAAACAAAAGAATAGAAATTCTCAAGAGTATACAACATGAGTTTAGGCCTATGACATTGGGCCTGTCTGATGATGATGATTACGAACGCGGTGATGATGGCGGTGCGGACACTGAAAATAAAAGAAACGTCGCTGATGCAATAGCAAACTTGGCCCAAGACACAGAGCAGTTATGGCGTGTTGTGAACGACTTAGCACAATCCTATTTTGAGGGACATGCAAGAGGGGCAATAGCCAAGTAGATAGCCAGCCACTATCTGTTGTTGCTTGTAATGCTAAAACCTTAGACGTCTATTATTTTCCTTCTAGAGGCGACATTGAGAGCTTATTTTGTGCTCCAACCCGGCCCACTACTCTTTCTTCGCCTTTTTCTTCTAATTTTCGCTTATCAGGGTCAAAACCACAGAAAAAATATACTCTGCCGCAATTGATGAATATGAGTCATGGAGATATGTTCATGCTAAGACTGGCAATGTTCGGAGAATAAAGAAGGAAAAGTAATAACAAGCCAGGTAGAGAATACATAAGCTATTAGAACTAGATCTAAAGAGTGACAGCCTTAAATCAAGACATTGAAGAAGCGAGGACAAGAAAAGAAAATATGATTCAAGCCACACTTAGTGACTCAAAGTATTCTTATGCTAAGTCATTGTTAGAGTGAGATGATGAGCGAGCCGCCGAATTTGCAGCAGCTGAAAAGAAGAAGAACAAGAAAAAAGAAGAGGAAGTTAATCTACTCTTACGCTAATTAGCATCCTTTCGCAGTGCTCATCTGTCCACACACCTATTCCTTCCAGAATATCCTGCCATTTTGAATCTATCTTGTCGGCGCACGATTTTGTAAGGGCGTTAAAGTATGCCTCGGTCCTCGCGTTGGTCCCGTTTACGCCTTGGGTGGCCTCTGTGAAATTGACTTCATTTAAGGCGGCCATGGCATTTTCGCGCAGGTCATCTACGTATTCTTGTTGTACTAAGATGTCTTGCTTTGTCCCTGTTTGGCCGTGTCCTCCCACGAAAACGTCAAAGTCCAAAGCAAGTGCCTGGTCAATCGACTTGATAAAGGCGGGCACGTCAGGAGTGACGGAGAGGAGTTTCCATGGGACGCCGCCTGGCACAGCATGGTCTACTGCCATCAGAACCTTTTGCTCAGGGAGATAAACAAAGGTGTTCCCCTGTTGGTGGTATGGCCCCGGGTACAGGAGCTGGAGAATTTGGTCGCCTAGCTGTAAGTTCATCTCGCCAGTGAAATTCATGTCTGGCACCGGCCTATCCGGGTCGTTTCTTTCATTTAAGATTCTGGCGGTTTCGTTATGACCGATTATTGTGACGTTTTCGAATAGGCGGGCAGCGCCTATATGGTCTTTGTGGGCATGACTGTATATCAAGTGAGTGACAGGCCTATCAGTGATCTCTGACACTGCTGCAAATATCTTGTCACCTATCGCTGGCGGCGCGTCGACTACAATGACTCCCTCCTGGGTCACCAAGAACATAGAGTTAGACCCGCCTGCTGACACCACGTATACGCCGGGCTTGATTTCCTGCATCTCGTAGTCTGTGCCCTGCGCATATGCAAGTTCGAGAAGAGAGCAGAAAAGAGGAAAGAAGCTGCGGCCACTGAAGAATGCCGCGCCATAGTTGTATACATAGAAATGTAATGGCCGCCAGTACTAATAAGAGTTGTAAGACCCCATAGTGTGTATTGTTTGTGTCCCTAGGTGATAAGCAAGAAAGGATGTAGTTTTTTACAGCGGCAGCTGCCCCAGCCTCTTTATTATGTATGTTATCGCTCTCTTCAGTTGCTCAGCTGAGATCACTGACTTCAGGGTCTGGTTCACTCTAGGAAATGTTAGAACCTTCCCCTCCATCTAAGTTGTCATTATTTGGTTCACCGTCGTCAAACTTCTTTTATCTTTTCTTTCTATGACACTAAGAAATAGATTCTATTGCTCTCGAGAGAAGAACAAAAAATTAGAGGTCTTATTCTCTTAGATCAGACACAAGTTGCAGTAGAGATCACTTCTTAGCAACCGATTCCAACGCTAGTAAGTATCGCACAGACATCTACTTGTACTGTGTTAAAGTCGTCGTTGTCGTCAACGTTGTTATCTGCAATTGCAGATTGGTTCTGGAATGATAGTGTGGTAACACTATTGCCAGCAACTAAATTGTTATGGCCCTCACTTACATTTCCAGCAACCGCAGAATTAATCGTGACCTGTGTCTGCTCGATTGTGTTTTCCTGGGAATTGAGGTTGTCATCTATCACTATATTTGTATTTTGAGCAAATGCGCCTGGAGCCACTGCTCCAACGACTGACATCGCCATTATTATCAAAGCAGTTGTTCGAATAGTTACCATAGTCTATTCTCCAGAGTTGATATCACTTATAAAAGGTTCCAATATTATAAAGTGATCTTTCTTAATTAATTTTCTCTGCTATCTCTTATTCCATCTCTGCACACGAAAAAACCAATACACAAGTTTAACAACTCAGATACAAGTAGACGCTATTAGGTCGTCTACTGTTGCTAAAGAGATTGAAAAGTGGGATCCGTAATATACTGCAAAAGAAGGACTCATTGAAGACAGTGAAGACGTAAAGGAGATATAGATGGGTTATTGGCGGAACTCGAGGCTTAAGAATTGATGCAACTTCAAATAGCATGAAAGCAGCACAACTGATTCTGACTCTGGGAGAATAGAGATGGCAGGAGAAGGCGATTTGTAGTTGTTACCTGGTGGGATACGAATCAAACAAGTGATACTCTAGTAGCTAGGATAAGCAATAACGAAGGTCAGAATTTTGCTCTATATTGAGACTTGCTGCTAATGGAACTATTGGCAATACAGAAGAGAGGGGAGGAGAAACTGTCGAAGAAGCAGCGGGCGGAGCAAGCAGAAGTAGCAGAGTATCGGTAGTAATGATATAGTCTGCTCTATGACATAAACACAGGACACTTTTTTCTTCTTCTTTCGTTTCTCTCTATTTTTTCTTTCTCTTTTCCCTCATGATTTCAAATGCTTCATAGCCATAGATTCCAACGTAGCGGGCTTTACAGGCTGCGCAGATTGGGATAAGGCCTCTAGGACATATGAAATCAGCACCGTTTTTGCATATGCGACAAGCATAGTATGCACCTTGCCATTTCGTGGATGCTGGTGATAATATCATGTTCTGTCATTCCACCTTCTGAAGCTTTGCACAAGGTGCTGCTGCTCTGGTTGTTGATGATAGTAATCTTCACAAAGGGTAATCATCGCAGTCAGCGAATTAGGATTACTTCTAGTCAATATGTGACAGTCAACAGGCGTTTTAGCGCATTTGTAGCACAAATAATAATAAGATAATTTGCTGAAGCGTAAATCGGTATTAGCACGCATCATATCTTTGTTTAACATCCTCCTTCATTGTGCGGTCAACAAGAGAATTTACTACTACTATTTGCCGCTGCAGCCATTCCAAGCCATCAAGCTCTGCGAATAACCTATCGGAATCATGCACATCCTTGCTATTCTTCAGAGGAGCTTTCTTTTTCTCAATGATGGATTCAACTTTCTCAATATCGTCAGCAGCAGACGACGTAATAGAGTCTACTTGTGTCTGGAGTATCTTGTTCGCTTCTGGCTTGTTGGCAGGGTTAATCTGCTCTTTTAGGAAAGATATTCTTTCGTCGATTATCTGTTGTAGATTTGTTATCATATATGGTGAAGCCAAGATTCAGATGGATTGTTATATGGCAGCTAGCACCTTGGGGGGAGGGTGGGGGGTCCATTAGATGGTTATCGGAAATCTAAAGTTTTCTTGTTCAAGAAAAAAAGAAAAATTGAAATTTAGAAATCATATCACGCTGACTAATCTGACCATGTTTGGAGTAGCATGCAGAAGTAGCGAGACTTGCCTGTCTCTCTGAGGTGTACTCAAATGTTGCAGTTCTCTATTCGCCGCCTCAGCCTCCACCACCATATAGGGCAAGAGGGCCACCGACAGATTGATTGTCGTCAGTTGTTCCTACATCGCCTGCTGCAGTAGCATTAGTTGCATTACCGGCTCCTGCTGCAGTAGCATTAGTTGCATTACTGCCGCCTTCCACTGTAGTGGTGGCATTAAGAGGAGCAGGGCCACCTGTGTCTGATGGTTGAGTTCCTGGTACTGATTCGCCGCTTTGCTCTCTTTCAAGTCCTTCAAGCAATCCTTGAGCGTTTGCATAATATGCTGCGCTTATAGCTATCGATGATGCTACGCTTAATGAAAGCAGCATAAGCGCCAAGGTTGCAAGTACAGCCTTATTTTTGTCCCTTGATACCATAAGAAACTATGGAAAAATCATGACTTTTAACGGTTGTAGCTTCTAGTTAGTGTAGCTATTAATGAATCTGCATTATAAAAATAAATCTAAGTAGAATGTGATTCCTTGTCTAGATTAACAACAGTACCGGCAACACCAGTAATTACGTTGATACTGCTATCCACGCCGGTGCTATATGTTGTAAGCGTAGGGTTGACAGTCTCGAAGGTATTTCTGGACCCTACACGATAGTTAGTTGGTTGTCTTGATATTGTAACATCCCCTCCACCTGCTAACAGTGAAGGAGAAACTGCTACCATCACGGATATGTCTTGCAAGACAACGTAGCGGGGATTCCCAATCAGAATGTTTACTGCATCTTTTAGGAGTAACGATAAGATACTTGGATTAAATGGAAGCGACCGCATCTGCAGTGACGATGAAAATGACAGAATAGATGCAGGAGAGGATGATTACCCTCTCTTTCAACTTAAAGGGTGATGACTTCATCGTTGGCGGTCTAGGCAGTGACACAACTTATGGAGAATTAGACTTTGATACATGAGGCAATGCAGTGATTGAAACCAACTCTGAGGCTAGTATTCCTCCAAACTATGAGGGATGATATCTAGAGGAGAGATTGGGAGAGAGACACGCCTGTCGCTTGAGCACTGTGGCGTTTGCAATAGTATAATTAGACTAGAAGCTACCCAAAGAAAAAAGTAGAAAGAGGAAGAATAATCTACTCTACTTTTCTTGAAGAGAGCGTGGAGGATAATTCAATGCTCCTGTCTGGAAAATAATCTTCCATTCCCCATTTGACATTTTTGTATAAATCTTGCAAACACGTCCTTTCCAAATAAAATCTTCGCCAGTTGTGTTGTGCCTCCAATGAGTGTCAATATCAACTACCGCAAAGGATGCGTCGCCTTCTTTACTGACTTCGATCTTAACCGTTTTGCGATTATTGCGAATCAAGTCATAATTATCAAAGAGACTTTGCCAGTTCTTGCGCCAGCGATTTTTGTCAAAATGTCCGAATTCAAAAATCCAATCTACAGGGTCATGGGCGTCTGGATGTGGTGGCCAAGGCCAAACCATATCTGGATGAATTATAGATAGAAACAAATCCACATTCTTTGTATTCCATCCCACAGTCTCATAATCCACTAATGACTGAATCTGTCGTTTTATGTCTTCGATGTCTGATCAACCCTATTTGAGCACAGACAGGTCGGGACTAATAAGCTAACTATTCTAATGTATCCTGTCCATACCCTATAATCTATTGCACCTAAGCGAGTCACGTTCACATACACACGGGAAACGCCATAGTGTTTGTCGCTGTACTAATAATAATTAGGAGCAATAAGGCAGGAGATGTTTTTGGTTACATCCATCTAATATATTAGATAGTAGGAACGCCGCCTCTTTTCATGCTTAGATTGCTTAGCGCCGACCAGGCACCGAGTCTCCACTACAATCTCATGTAGAGAGGATATTGCCTGTTTGTAATGCGTATACTCACTCTTGTCTAATTTGGCATAAGGATATTTTACAATGACCCTTAGACCTCTGTGTAGTCATTCAGAATTCAGAAGATAGCGCTGGGCTCATTTAGTGCACGTCACTCTAGTTTTGACCGAGAATTCAATTGTTCAGCACACACTGCAAATCCAACATGTGCGCAATCGGGTGATTTACATTCATTGCAAAATGGAACCCCATCTACAATATCTACGACGATATGTTTTTGCAAGTTATTATCGTGCAATGATACCACTAATTTGTTGACAGCGTGTGTAAATTGTTTCATTGTGATAGGCATGCATGCCGAGTTCTCATTTTCTCCTAGCCAAAGCGTAAACGCACTTATCCCTTCCTCTACACTGTTGTTTCTAACGATGGTTGCTAGCATATTGTCCGAAGCTTTTCGCCTTTTTCCAAAAATATCAGAAGAGCCAGCTCCATTCGACACTTCTTCATCATGTCGTTTGTTAAACATGAAGTCGGATTACTCTAACCTCTGATTATATTGATAACAAACGAAGTAATTAAGGTGTTGCGTATAGAAGCATTCTATCCCTATATAGACCCGTAAAATATTTTGAAAGTTTGGTTTTAATTCGTATAATTATTTTATGATAGAATTGAAATCTTTACCCAGAGTAGGCCGTTTACTCAGGCTTGAGGTTAGGGGGCTCATATATATACGTCAGCTAATACAATCCCAAACAGATGTATCAAGAGCGGTTGCAAAAAGGGATCTTCTCCAGATAACTACGCACTGAGGGCGGGATTAATACTTTCTTCCGTTTTCCTAGACATAAAGGCAACAGCTAAACTGTAATGCTGCGATTGCTAAATAAGCAATCTGCAAGCTCTTTGACAGTAGATTGTCTCAGGTCTCCATCCTACTTGGGGCCATGACCAGAGACATAGATAAGGAAGCCTTGCAGGCTGAATCGAAATCCTCAAGGTGGGCGGGTGTGGTTTACTTCTCCTCCTTCAGAGCAGTGTATAAGCAGCTAGGTCCTCCCACCAGAGGGTGGGTAATGGCGAGTTATTGTTGTTTTGATGAACCTATAGCGGACCATTTTTTCATCCATTGAAGCAAGTCTATTATTGACTCAACTAATTCTTGACCTTTTGAGGTGAGGAGATATTCTACACGGGGTGGAATCTCATTATACGAATGCCTCTCCAGTATTCCACCTTTCTCAAGCTCCTGCAGCCTATAAGCGAGAGTCTTGCTGCTTATTCCCTTCATTGTCTCTCGAAATTTCTTGTATCTTACTGGCTCAGTAGAACAGCAAAGCGGTATTAGAATTTCAAGGGTTCCTCTCTTTGTAATCAAGTTTCTAAGCTTAGCAGTTTCAGCCATCAGTGAAGAAGCATCGTATCCTTCAAAGTTGCAGCTTTCTGTATAAATGGGAAGTTCTCGCTCTGTACCATGAGTCCTGTTATAATTACTCTTCCTCCTTTTAGTTTCCATCTTTACACTTACTTTCATTCTTTATCCTTGACAACTTAAATAGTTTCCATTGTAAAGCATAGCAATGGAAAATGTCAATCAGCAACAAGACATCAAGAAAACAATTCGCAAAACATACGGCAAGATAGCGCTGCAGCAGGGTAGCAACGAATCTGGTTCCTCTTCTTCCTCCTCCTGTTGCGCTCCTGGATGCTGCTCAGGAGGAGGGGGGACAGATTCTCCAAGGCAGGTTGCTTCAGTAATAGGCTATGACACAAATGAGCTTGAATCTATACCACAAGCGTCAATTCTTGGAGTGGGCTGTGGAGCTCCAGTTAATTTTGCTAATCTTCAGAAAGGCGAAACAGTTGTAGACCTAGGCTCAGGGGCAGGTATTGATGTATTTTTGTCAGCGAAAAAGGTTACCGAGACGGGTAAAGTTATTGGAATAGATATGACTGACGAGATGCTAGAAAGAGCCAGAAGAAATGCAAAGGAGCATGGCTTTACCAATGTTGACTTTAGAAAGGGAGACATAGAAAAAAGAATCCCAGTTGATGATAATTCAGCTGATGTCATAATCAGCAACTGTGTCATTAATTTGACTGTGAACAAGGTAGATGCATTCAAAGAGATTTACAGAATTCTTAAACCAGGTGGTAACGCGAGGATGGTAATTTCAGATTTGGTAACCGATACAGAGATTGCACCATCCGATGCTAACGCCCAGATGTGGAGCAGCTGTATAGATGGTGCGCTGACAAAAGAACATTACATCGAGACTATCAGACATGCAGGCTTTCAAGATATCGAAGTTTTAAGTGAGCAGATATACATGGCCGATGAAGATAATCAAGTCGATGGCAAAAGAAGGAAGATTACCAGCGTAGTGATAAAAGCAGTAAAAAATTAATAGCCAAATGAATTTCACTTTTCCAAAAAGTAAACAGAAAAACGATTAGCAACAAGAAAAGGTAATCCTTATGCCGAGAGAATTGAGTTATCAGAGTGCATAGACCTCCTGTATCGTGACCAGTCCATTGTCTCCAACCATTCTTTTTATTTGTGGAAGGAGTCGGTCAAGCTTTGATTGCTCGTCTACCACCTCTATTACTAACGGATAGTTGATCGAAATTCCTTCAATACACAATGTAGATTTTCCACGCCTCCCAAAGCCATCCACTCCATTTATCACAGTAGCGCCACAGATGCCAGCATCCATCATAAAATCAAGTAGCACATTGTAAAGACGCTTGCCATGTATCTGGTCGTTCTTCTTTATCCTAATTGTCAGACACCACATCTTGACCTTTGTCATAATAGTAACAGATCACCTTCTCTCCTCTCTCCCTATCAGCAAATATTCTCGTTATCCTCCTTATCATAACAAACTGCTTCCACCTCGAAAATCATTATTGCATTCACCAGCTGTCTTCCTGCAATTATTGCACCTATGGAGAAGCCAATGTTTACTACCAAATTTACTGTCATTTTTCCAAAGAATCGTTCATCTATGAATCTTGCAGTTTCGAGTGCAAAAGAGGACATGGTAGTAAGAGAACCGCAGAATCCTACTGCGACAAGCAGAGAGTATTTTGAATCAAGGTTCCATGCAACTGCAAGCACCGAGAATACACCTAGAATGAAGCTTCCTATCACGTTGACGATTAAGACGTTGATAGACAGAATATCAAGTATCAGAAGAGGGGAAGATGTAATCCTATATCTCAAAAAAGCACCTGCTACAGCTCCAATGGCGATTAGCATAAGCTCAATAATTAGACCTTTCATTTTTTCATCACATGCCCACCATCTTTTGCTTTTCACTATTCTGGTAGGCATTATCAGCACCTTCAATGAAGAAAGGGCGGTTTAGGCTCACTACTATCGCACGGAAGCCGAGACTAATGCCACAGCCGAATTGACAAATCTTATAAACACAAATTAAAGTTTAACTCCAATCATCACTTCAACACACGCTAAAATTCTACTTAACTAGGACAAGAGAAAAGCTTCTGTCATTATGTATAGTCCAAGCCCTATGAGAACAAAGGGCAATACCCCATGTCCAAAGCGCTGGATCTTCTTTTCTAAAAGTGGATGTCTGACAAGATAATATCCTATAGCACACCATACAGCCGTCATTGCCATGAATACAGAGACAAGTGTGATTACTTCTAAAGAAGTGTTATAGCTGGCAAATAGGGGTGTGTAGATACCAATGTTATCGCCTCCATTTGAAATAGTTACAGCTGCGACTGTAAGGAATGAAAGATGTGGATGATGTCGGATTCCTATTTTCTTTTCCTGTTGTTGCAATAATTTCTTCTTTTTTGAAAGTTCTTCCTCCCCCTCTTCTTTCCTAATCCTATCTTTACTGCTCCGCATCTTATAGAGCTCCTTGATACCTATCGCTACCGGCACTAAACCCATTAGCCCGATAATGTAGGAAGGAACCACCAAGGCGAGAAGTGAGCCCAATGCGCTGATTGTGGTAAGTGAGCCAATTCCAAGATACTGTCCAATCACAATATTGCGAGCATCACGGGAGGAGCTTGAGAAGAAAACCATCAAAACAACAATATCGTCGATGTTTGTGGCAACAAATGCAGCAGCTCCAATTCCAATTAAGCTAACCAAAAAATCCGCTATAACCAACGCCGCCACAAATATTCAAGAGGAGAGAGCGAGCCATCCGTATAATAAATAATGATTAATGAAGGCATTAAGAATTCCTGCTTTCTTATTTGAGGAATTACACAATTGATATCATACTAATTGCGCTTGCAATCGTTAAATTGTCCTTATATTGAGTGTGGCCAATCTTTGCAATGGAGTAGAATATTGAACCTCTGTTGGTTAGGTGAGGATTCATTCATTCTTTTCATGGTGTAAGAGGAGGGGGTTTTCAATAAGCTTCATGGATTTCTGCATGCTTTATTGTAATAATAACAATTGTTTTTCAGCTTGTTAGGCTTGAGAGAAAGAGGTGTAATAGTCGGAAGAAACGAGGATGAGGAAGATGAGGAAGATGAACATGCTTGCAGTATAAGGCGCCACTCCCTGTTACAACAATAAAATGAAACCAGATTCTTTCACTTCTTATGCTTCTTTGCTGTCCGGTTTACTATAATGAATACGTCACATACATGCGCTCTTCATGGCAGAAACAAAATCATATATCTCCTTTAGCATCTCTTTCCTCATCATCTTCTTATTCTCCTTTTTACGCAATGTGTAAAGTCTAATGATATTTGTAATTGCACTGGCCACAATTATCGCATCCGCACCAGCATCAATCATTGATTTAGCATGCTCAGGTTTACTAATACCAAATCCAACAGCTATTGGAAGTGAAGAAGAAGAGGAGGAGGAAGAGAAAGAGGCTACCATCCTCTTAGTATTTCTGATGTAGCTTGCAGTGGAAGGATCAAATGAACTACGAATTCCTGTTGTTCCATATGTTGAAATTAAATAAAGAAATCCACTAGATTTTGAAGCAATATCGCGCAATCTTTCTTCCTTTGTATTAGGAGATACTAAAAATATTGTTGTCAAGTTCTGTTGGGCTGATTCACTAATATATTCCCTAGATTCTTCAATTGGCATATCTGGAAGTATAAATCCATCAGCGCCAGACTGTCTTGCTTTTTTTATGAAATCTCCAATGCCTGCTTTAACAAGTACATTTGAATAGGTCATCAAAATTATAGGGACTTCAGAAAATCTACTTCTAATATCTTTGACAATTTGTAAACTTTTGTTAGGTGTCATGCCTTTAGATAAGGCAATATAGGTCGCTTCTTGGATTAATGGTCCGTCTGCAAGCGGGTCAGAGAAGGGAATCCCTATTTCAATTATGTCCGCGCCAGCATAAACCATGGCAGATACTATTTCTTTTGTAGTTTGAGTATCAGGATAGCCCGCAGTAGCATAGCAGATGAGCAGAGAGCGTTGTTCTTTCATTTTCTCCTTCTCTTTTCGCCCTGGAGAAAGCAATTTCGAGGAGTATTGTTGTAGTGTTGAAGGTAATAGTGATCGTTGTAATTCTGCAGCTCGATCTGGTGATGAATATAGGTTGGAGAATTTTCGGATAATTCGGTTCTCCTCGAGGTTCTTTCTTTTAATATCAATATTTCTATTGTTACTATTCTTATCACTCGCTAAAGGCATTGCATTAAGTAAGGATTTGTTTTTCCATAAATACCATAGTAACTGTCTCATTTACAGGCATTCTTTTGAATTCTCTGTATCCTAATTTCTAATACAGATGTAGATTGCGAATGCTTTTGTGACCTGTGTATAATTCATACCTTGTAACTTCGGGTGTCATAAATTGTTGTTCAATAGCTCTCACAAGTAGAGCTCCGATGCCTCGATTTTGCAATTTTTGTTCAACCATCAGCCTTCCGATAAAGGCAATTCTATCCTTACTATACGCTCGAACGTAACCAAACTATTTTCTTACACTATTATTACTGTTATCATTATCACTGTCATCGTCTGTTGCCTTTAGAAAGGTCTGTTTTCTAAAATCATTCTTGATTTCGTCCAATGTTTGAGTCAGTGATGGAATAATGTAATCATCGTAGATTTTTGCCTCACTGACAAAAGCAGATTTCTGTAGGTCAAGTATAGCCTCTGCATCCACAGGATTTGCAAGTTTTATTATTATGATAGGAAATCGATAATTTAATTTCATGTATTTAAAATGAACACTTAGAAAAGGATGTATAAGCGCTCAATCTCACAATTCTTCTCAAGAATAATATTATGGCGTTAGAAGATATTATAATGAATCTATTTGGAAAGGTTTCGTCCTCACCAGGGGCAAAATCAGGGAAAATACAATTTTGCAGCTAGTAAAGCCCTGAGAGAAATGATAATCGCTATATTGTGCTACTGTCAGTTTCAGCGATACTGTCATTATCGTTGTCATAATAACTTGTCCTTCCCATAATGATGTTTTTACAACAGCCTTTAAGACCTCATCATCGTTTCAATGAAGAAGAAAGGGAGTTGAGATGAAAAACAGAGACCGATTTGAAATATTTAGTCTGATTCTGCAAATCGCAAATGGTGGCAACAATGCAACAGCGACGAGAATAATGAACAGAGCACTTCTTAGTTATAAGCAAATGAAAGAGCATTTGATGTTCTTAACTCAAAAGGATTTACTTTGCCATGACAATGTCAATGGGACATTTATGACTACAGAAAAGGGTATAAGGTTTCTTGAAATTTATGGTAGGATGGAGGATATGATAAGACTACAACAGGAACAAAAACAAACGCAAGAACGACGATTGTGGGGAGGCCCACTACCAAACCAGTTACAACAACGGCTGTGGATGTAGAGCATGGAAAAACAAGTCGGAGACGGAAAAAAGATTAAGTAACAGGAATGCACTGTCATCATACGAATTCATTGATTATTTTGGAGACCTTTTATATGTCCTGTTAGGATAGTCTCTTACCCGTGCAAGTCTAGTCTCAAGGGTTGTAAATCTATCTTCTATCCTCTTACGTATTTCTTGTTCTTGAGATTGGTCATTATGTGCTATATAGGGCACCAGCATTTCTATAATTTCATAAGCCAATTTTAGTCTCTCTTTATCGAAGAATGTTGCACGATATACATCATGCAAGTCCACAAACATCTGATATACGGTGAAATTTATTCCAACGATTGCGTCAGCTACATCCTTCTTGAATTCGTCGTATTTGTGTTCCTCCGCAATTGACATGAATTTGTTCCCTGTCTGTTCTAATGTTCCCTGTACCTCGAGAAATCCTTCTAATACCGCAGCCATAAGTTGCTCTATACCAAATTCAGGTCCACCAGGTTCATTTTTTCTTCCTATTCCTTCTGAAGACATCTAGATAGCCATCTAGCTTTCGAGTTGTATCTTAAGAATATTTTGCTAGTTTTTTTCTTGCCGGGAATTTATCACCAGGGCCAGGCACACAGAAAAACAATTCTGCGGTTAGTAGAGCTACTACAAAAAGCAGAAGCCTTAGGGTGCAGGATGAGTCAAGCATTCAACGCTTCGCAGGGAGGGTGCCTCCGGGGCTAGTAGTATAGCGAGATAGTGCAGAAAACAGATTGAGCAGCTATTTTTGACACCTCTCAAACCGACTGAACCATAATAAATGCCAAACTATTACGACCTTAGACCTGTATTGGCTGTATATGCTCCATTACACACCTTATAGTTATTCAAAGGTTCAATAGCGTATTGAATGCGAACGTTGTATAATCCAGCACCTTACTTAGGGGTTAGTACTGCCCAGCTAATATCAGAAATACAGTACTTGATTTTGACTGTGCATTCAATCGTACTACTATTCGTTCGCTTGCACTGAGATAACCTTGGCTGCGGTTAGGTTAGTTCCTCGACTAACTTTGTTTCGAAGTCATCGATTGATGCTTTCTCTAGCATTTCGCTATCGGACTTGATGGCTCCCTGCTTCTTAAGCACCTCTCTGGCTAAAAGCCAATATACTGTTGCAAGGGCCTTGCGTCCGCGGTTGTTTGCAGGTATCACTAAATCAACCTTTGACGTGATGTTATCGCTGTTGGCAATGGCAATAACAGGTACTCCTGCTCTGGTGGCTTCAAGTACAGCTTGCTGATCTGCCTGAGGGTCTGTTACAACAACGATTTCTGGTTCCATGTAGTCAGGAAGCGATGGGTTGGTAAATGTGCCAGGCATGAAGCGGCCCAGTATGGGGGCTGCTCCGGTAACCTCGCAGAACTTTTCGACCGGAGTCTTGCCGTATTCCCTGGCAGAAGTGACCGCAACCCTCGCAATATTTGACCTGCCGATGAATTTTGCAGCAACATCAACCCTTGCCAAGGTCTTACTAATATCTAGAATGTATAGACCTTCTGGGTTTGCCTTGACTATGAATGGTGCCATAAATTTTGTCTTGACTGGTGTGCCTACACGGATACCTGTGGAAAGTATCATTTTTTCCAAATTATCAGTCTCAATGGCTTCTTGACCCTCTGGCGATTCTTCTATTGGAGCGCTTTCTTCCTGTGTGCTCATGTCTGAGTTGTTGTTCTGATCATCTGATGTACTCATATAGGCTATGCAGAGGACAATTCTGCCATACCTTCTATTAAATCATACGACAGAGGTAGACAATCGCACTATAGAAATTACTCATCACAACGTCTGTTTTGAAAACCGACTGATCATAAATGCAGCATGGTTTGACTAAGCCAGTTAAAAAGAAGTTCCGTTGCAAACCTGCGTGGAAAGGCAATTCTAAACTGACTATCGCGCCTTGTGTGACGAGTGTTGCAAGTCTCGTGACAGGATCACACAGGTCCTTCCTCAACCCGTTTTACTATCGCTGTGCGGCTGTTAACTCAGGTGATTAGGAGTTGCCTTAAGGTGTAGAGTAAGAGAGATTGCAGAAATTGCAAAAGACTACAACAACCTTTAACAGCCATATTGTTGTCGCGAGTACTTGTGGACCCAAGTAATGCAAAGGAAGTTGTGATTTCCTATCTGAAAGCTTTGAATGACCAAGATTTCAGAGCTGCCAGAAGCTATTTGAAGGATGATATGACGTTCTTCGCTCCTATTGTTTCGCACGACGGCGCTGACGCATATCTAGAGGGCAATGAGCGACTACGGTCAATATATGGGATAAAGAAGGTTTTGTATGAAGTTAAGAAGGTCTTTGTGGACGGTGACGATGTCTGCGCTATCTTTAATTTCAATTTAGGGTCTGCAATCTTGTTTGCATCTGGATGGTTTCAGGTAGCGAACGGAAAAATAAGTTCGATTAGAGTAGTATTTGATCCAGGACCTATTATTGGTATGGCTGCCAAGAAATAGTAGTCAGTATCAGCTCTGCATTTAACTAGGATCTATCTTTGCCATTTGCTAGTCTTATAAAGCCTTGCACCATCGATATATCATAATTCTTGCATTTTGGCAACTGAATCATTTCTTGTATGTAGCTATCCCACTATGGAAATTCACTCACTTTAAAATGATAGGTAAAAAGACGATGAGTATACAACCAAGGTTTGATTTAGGGCTTCATTAATTCAACGACAAGCCTTGGAAGATTGGTAATTAGACCATGTGATATTCGGATATGCTATGTAATAGGGTTGCCGTATTTCTTGTGGCGGCTTCAGGGACAAAAAACGAAGCAGCGTGCGGGTTGCGATCAGTTCCTTTTTGTTTTGGACTTCCTAACTGTGAATATTGTAGCTTCTGCTGTTGATTTGCATACTCGATGTTGTTTTTTATCTGTAGAAGCAGCGTCTGTAATGCCTATAGCCTTCTTCAGTGGAGGGATTGTGCTAATCAGAATGAAAACCTACATCTTGCGCTGCTCTTCTGACGTTTGAAACCACCTATAAACAATGATATAACCCATAATGCTAGCAAGTGCAAATACTGCTGATTCAAAAATTGCAGATTTAATAATATACTGAAGAGTCATCATAATCCATCCTAAAGCAAGACTCTTGATCGAAATATTATACTTTGATGAACCTAGTTCACTTATAACTCTTCGAAAGAGTACTGGTGCTGACGTGTTGTTGAGCAATAAAGCGGATGTCAACCAGCTATGCAGCTTTAAAAATATCTAAGTGTAAGTTGCTATCAAAAAATAGTATATGGTATTTAGTCACCGCGTCAACTTGAGAGTGCAAGTACGATAGGGCAAAAGTAGGTCAGGAGTTAAAAGCGAGCGATGCGACATGACCGAGCGTGTTTCAATCCCAAGCATATATGGAAATATGCATCTAAGGAACCAGGACACCTTATATCTGATACCTCACTCACATGACCATTGATAGATGCGGACAATCTCACCAAGAAGTTTGGCGGGATTACTGCTGTAGATAGTGTGACTTTTCATGTAAATGAAGGTGAAGTATTCGGTTTCCTGGGACCAAACGGGGCAGGAAAAACGACAACAGTGAGGATATTCTGTTGTCTAATTTCAAAGACTGCGGGACAGGCAAGAGTAGACGGTTACAAAATAGGAAATGACTTCGACTCACTTAAGATTAGGAGCATTATTGGATTCCTACCAGATAACGTGGGACTTTATGAGGAGTTGAGTGCTTACAAGAACCTTGATTTTTATGGCAAGTTGTATGAGCGTACGGAACAACAAAGAAAAGAAAGCATAGAGCGTTTTCTTAGGCTGCTAGGCCTATGGGAGAAGAAGGACTTGCCAGTTGGAACCCTCTCCAAAGGATTGAAACAAAAGATTGCCCTAGCCCGCGCGCTGGTACATGAACCCAAGATACTTTTTTTGGATGAGCCTACCGTGAATCTTGACCCCGAGGCTGCGAGAACTGTCCGAGAATTTATTTTAGAACTCAAGAAAGAAAAGAAGACCATATTCCTCAATACGCATAATCTTGATGAAGCACAAAGAATCTGTGATAAAATCGGAATATTAAAAACGAGACTATTGACGGTTGGGTCTCCTGAACAACTCAGAGAACTGTTTTGGAGTAGCAAGACCGTAATTCAACTCGATAAAGTCAGTGACATTATCGTGGAGGCTGTCAAGAGTCAGACATCAAGAGATATCATGATTGATGGCAACAGACTGACTATAGATGTAGCCAATGGCGAAAGCGAAAATCCTAAATTTATAGAGGCAATCGTATCCGCTGGAGGCCAGATCCAGTATGTTACCGAGCTCAGACCCGGTCTAGAGGACATATATATCAAAATGGTTACAGGGGACTCGAAATGAGGTTGTCAAAGGCGTGGATTATTGCGGAAAAGGATTTTGCTATCTTTAGAAAGAAAAAGAGCGTTATATATTCAGTTGTTCTCTTCCCCCTCTTTGTATCGATTAGTCTCCCACTGATCGTTCAATTTATCGGCTCGAGAGGCGGAGGCATCCCGCCTGAGGCACTCCCAACAGTGCTAAATGCTTATTCTTTGTTCTTCATAACTGGTGCTGTAACTCTGCCAACAGCCATAGCCTCTTACAGTTTAGTTGGTGAAAAAGTCGAGAAGAGCATTGAGCCCCTTCTCGCAACACCAACAACAGAACGGGAAATCCTGTTGGGAAAAAGCATCGCTGCATTTTTGCCACCTATTGGGGCTATTTATACGGGTGCTGTGATATTTATGGTTCTCATAGATAGCATTACATATAGTACATTAGGCTATCTCTATTTCCCAAACTGGAACATGGGGGTTATCATGTTCCTTCTTGCGCCGCTTGGCGCTATACTCTCTATTGAATTTGATATCATCATATCTTCTCGAGTCAATGATGTGCGTGCTGCACAGCAACTCGGTGGGATAGTCGCCCTTCCATTTGTAGGCCTCTATGTATTAGCTGAAGCGAGCATCTTATCGCTTGAGAGTAGCAATTTACTCATCATCTCTGCAAGTCTTGCGGCGATCGATGTCGCTCTATTCTATATTAGTGAGGTGGTTTTTCGTAGGGAAAAAATACTGACGAAGTGGAAATAGACAAAAATAAGCTAGACAAGCCTCAAAAGGCTTGTCTAATTATCTCGTACTTTGCCTGAAAAATACAGTCTACTAAAGGCCATATACTAAGTATTATTCATGCCCTCAACTAAGTCATCCTCTGTCAGGCGCAGGAGCTCGTTCAGCTTAGCAATCCGCTCGCCTCCAAGTACGCCGGATTTTAGCATCTTGGAGCTTGTGGCAATTGCGATATGAGAAATGTGCGAATCAACTGATTCGCCTGATCTGTGTGATGTTATTATCTTGATGTTGTTCTTGGTACATTCCTTAGCAAATTCTAGTGCTTCGTACAGACTACCTGCCTGGTTGACTTTTAGTATCGCTCCGCTGCACGCTCCAAATTTTACTGCTTCTCTTATCTTGCCAGCGTTTGTTACAAGCAAGTCGTCTCCTGTAATCAGCGTCCTGGGGTTCTCTCTGTTCAAGATTGCCATACTTTCGAAATCGCCCTCATGAACTGGATCCTCCGCATAAACTAGCTTATAGTCACGAATAAGCCTATTCGCAAACTCGATCTGCTCGCCGGTATCTCGTCTGATACCTTGCCTTGCATAGTCATAGAACTGCTCCTCTTCGTTCCAGAACGACGAACTGGCAAAATCGATACCTATTGCCGTGTCCACGCCCATACTGTAACCAGAGTCTTTTACAGCCTTTTCTACGATTTCAAGCGCCTGGTCATTATTCACATTTGGAGCCCAAGCTCCTTCATCTCCCTTGCCATATGTAAAGCGCTTGTCTATAGATTCTATTACTTTGCGTGTTTCACCGTGAATCTTGAAGTTCATTTCAAGGGCATCAATGATATTCTGTGCACCAATTGGGCAAACAAGGATTTCCTGTAGATCGGGAGTACCTGGACCAGCATGTGCACCGCCGCCTAAGATGTTGCCCAGAGGAAATGGGAATTTGTATGGCTTGGTTGGTTTTAACAATTTGAAAAGCGGAATGCCAAGGGATTTCGCTGCAGAGTCAACCGCTGCGATGCTGAGTGCGTAAGCCACCGATCCTCCAATTTTGCTATAGTTATCCGTTTTGTCTATTGACCTTAGAGCGTTGTATACTCCCGGAATGTCGTCAGCCTGCAGGCCTAGGAACCTGTTTATGTTGGCATTTAAGACAGAAAGGGCCTCTTCTGGCTTGTTTTCTGGAAAACTCTGTGCCTCGAACTTTCCTACCGATGCACCAGAGGGTGCGCAAGCTCTTCCGATGAATTTGCCATCAGTTACAACGTCAATTTCAATAGTCTTACTTCCCCTACTGTTGAAAACTATTCTGCCATGAATTGAGGATATAGAAGGCATAAGGATTTTTCAATAATGACATAATTTATTGATATATGTTTTAGATTATTCTATGTCAGATTGGATCTCGAACATACGCCTTCTTAGTGCTTCATAATAGGGAATAATCTGGTAAATAGTGTCAACATTTGAAATGAACATCCTTCTGCAACAGTAGCGTTTGACTCCAAGTGAGTCCATAACTTTTGCTGGATCCTCACCAGTCTTGACACGGTTTGAATACTCTGTGTGTTTGTCTGCGATAAGTCCTCCGCATGAAAAGCATCTTACTGGAATGAGCATCTCTTCTACACTTGTCAGTGATGATTTAATGCTTATAAAAACCATTACAGCCCAACTAGCGCTTAGATATCTACGATTGTAGGTTTAATTCTCGCTTTCTTAACTGCGTTTTTTCTGTCATCCAAATAATTATTATACGCTTAATCCTAGAGTTTACCTTGATTGACCTTGAGCTTATTTTTGGGCATATACCCTTCTACAAAAAATGTTTTATGAAAAGATGGCATAAGTCTTATAAACACACATAAAAAACAGTGTTGGCAATGTTGCTGTCCTACCAGCCGCGTCGAAATAGTTCCTGAACCATGTACTTCTAGATGTCTCTTCTGCAAATATGCTAGTTACTACATACATAAGTCCTTGCTAATGGTATTGAACTAATAGTTTTGTACTCGCAAGATTGGCACATTTTACCTGCCTCTCGACCTAGAAGTGATTCGCACCAAAAGCAGTGGCGATATGTGGCAAAATGAACTTGCTTTGAACTCTTATCCGCATTTGTTATTGGACCTCGACTTGATATAATGGTTGTTGCAGTTGTCATAGCTTTCAACTACACCTCGTCTAAACTTCACAAACCTTTGTTTGGAGATATAGAGACAGCTGTTTGCAGGTATATTAAAACCAAACATGTATTTATGGTCTCTCCCTCTCTTACATGAGTCTCTAATCTTTTCTGCTGCGTCAAACTAAAAGGTACCAATCTTGCAATTCCACTTGGCTATGATCATTTAGGACTTGGGTTCTGTGCCAGTATCGATCAAACTGGCAGCGTGAATGAAAATGTTGCTCCTTTTGCATCATTGTTGTTTTCAGCCCATATCCTTCCTCCATGTGCTTCAATAATATTTTTACAAATATACAGACCCAAACCTGTGCCTGAAAAAGATTTAGATGAAAACTTACTAAAGAGTCTAGGCATTATTTCAGGGTCGACACCTGAGCCACTATCGCAGACGCTAATAATGGCGACATTACGATCACTGGAAGCTTTGTCTCGCTTCTTGTCTATTGTTATCTTAACATAGCCCTCACGAGTAAACTTTAGAGCATTATTTAGCAAATTGGAAATAACTTGGGCAACCCTATTTCTATCTGCATAAACTGGCACGTGCTTAGGCTCATAAGTCACCTTTACGTTAGTTTTCTCTTTACGTCTGGATGGCATGCCATAGACTCTCGATTCTGCCTCTGCAGCTAATATGTCATCGATTATGCTAATAACTAGATCATTTAGGTCAAAATGCTCTTTGCGCAATTCTAACGATTGGCTCTCTATCTTCGTGACGTCAAGTACATCTTCAACCAACTTCCCAAGTCTTTGCCCGTTCCTTAAAATGACGTCGATAAATTCCTGGTTCTCTGCACTGCTATCGCTATTATTCATGTCAACATTATTTCTTATCCTTGACCTTAAGACTTCACTTAAACCAATTATTGGTTGAATAGGAGTGCGCAATTCATGGGCTGCTACATTGATGAATTCATCTTTCATCTTGTCCATCTGTTTTAGTCTGTTATATTGAAGCAGAATAGTTGATTCTCTTTGCTTTGCGATTTTGTTATACTGTATGCTAGATACTGCAAGGGACAAGATGATTATAAAATAGCCTGAATTTTTGAGTATATGTGCGACGTTGTGGGCTGTGTGAAAGTTAGTGCTAGAGTATGACATTACTATTTGGCCAAATACATCTATTATAAGAGCACCCAATATCCCCTTGTAAAATGCATCATTTGTATTGTAAAGCCTCTTCTTATAAAAAAGAAATAGTGCGATTGAGAAAAGTATCAACGAAGGATTTTCGTAGGGCCTCGCTAGTGAATAAGGAATCACGATACCTGGAAACATTACAAAGAACGATATTGCTACTACACTTACTGCCACAATTGCAAGCACAATTACAGAGAGTAAAAGGGTACGGTCCCATTTCTTATGGCCCTGTTCGGCATAAATACTATCGGGGGGAATGTGATCATAATTGTTCTTGGGCTCATTATTACTGCTATTCTCACTTATCTGCTTAATATCCGAGCGGTCATGATATTTTTGTACCTCAGGATTGTTGGTGTAAATATCACTGTCCTGCGCTTCATCTTTTCTTGCTTCTACTTGTAGTTCATCTTGCTTTTCGACTTTTGGAGCGTATTTTGCAACAGCAATAACAAGCATAGCTCCCAGGAAGGTTCGTCCTGCAAACCATGTCTGTGGTATAAAATACAGTAGAAATTCGTTATTGCCCGCAAAGCCATATGAAAATACCGCATGCATAAGATCTATGAATGCAATGGTAGAAAATCCTATTCCTACGAAAAGACTGAATTTTTCATTAAGTGTGTAAGCTCTTGTTATGCAATAGAAGGCTACTATCGTTGAAAGTATCACTGCAAATATTTCAAAATAAAAGTGATCTGCATCTGATATGACCCAGCGGTTAGGATCAGTAGTAGAAACAAATGTAACTACCGTAAGAACTACAGATGGTATTATAATATATCTAAAATGCACCGAATGAACAAAAGAACGCATTCGTGAATGGGTAGATTTTTTTGTAGCAAAACTATCTACTCTTTTTCCTTTTTCATCATTATCTATCTGCAAGGAACATCAGAATATTCCCATCAAGATTAATTTTACCATCATATCCCCTCTCTCTGCTATCCTGCTGTGGTGTTCATGATCGATACTTCTTCTAGCAATTTGGAGTTGTCTATTGGTTTTCTAACAATATGTCTTACCCCCCAGACTGGGGCTACATCTTCCTTTTTGTAATGCCTATAATAGTCGTCGAACTCGCCGAGAGCTGTCAGAAAGCATACCTTAATCCCCGCGTCTACTTCTAGCAATTTCTTGTATAGATCAAACCCATTCATCTTTGGCATTTTGATATCTAGAAACGCCAGGAAATATGCTTCCTTTCGGAACTTAGCTAGAGCCTCTTCAGCATCTTCAAAAGCATCAACTTGGTATCCATTCGATGTGAGGATTACCTTAATTGTGAAGGTGACATCAGGCTCGTCATCTACAATTAAAATTCTATTTCGAGCTCTATTGTTGGAGCCATCTAAAGAACCGGACGCTTCCACTTTATCTTCCCTCCCAATAAGTGGTATACAATCTGAAATCGTCTGATTTCAATCGGAGACTTCGTTTAATTAAACTTTGTGGAGAATTTATTAAATAACTTATTCAAAAAATAGCATATTTTACAGATTTCATCCGAAGAGCCTCTTGTTGAGAATATTTTATACATCTGTTGATGGACCGTGGAAGGGTAATGAATAATATGATGAGAGGTGGAGATCGAGATATGCCAATTACAATATCGGGCAGAGATATTAAAGTTGAAATAGAAATTTTTAGCACCTTCCATGTATGTCTCTTTTGTCGATGTCTATGACACCAGCTTCATGGTTATTGCAGGAGTCATGTCTCAAAAGAGGAATAAACTCTAATATCTCAAACCATCGTGTAGTCTCAGGATGCAAAGACACTATTGGCAAAAGTTCATTGGCAAAGTTCTACTAAAACCTGATAGTATCAGATATCAGAGATGATAGAAGGGAAAACTTGTCTTATAACTGGAAGCACTTCTGGCATAGGAAAAGAAATTGCAATCGGGCTTGCCAAAATGAAAGCAAATGTCGTCTTAGTCGGCCGCAATAAGGCTAAATGTCAAGCAACAATGGAAGAAGTTTGTAAGGCCGCGTCCGTTGACAACAATAAGAATCGAGTCTCTTATCTTCTAGCCGACCTGTCGTCGCAGGACTCTATACGCCAACTAGCCAAGACATTTTTGGAAAGTTATCAAAGTCTCGACATTCTTCTCAATAATGCCGGTGTATTTCTATCTAGACGTTTAACTACTGTTGACGGCATTGAATGCACATTTGCTGTAAACCACTTGGCACCATTTCTCTTAACTAAACTTCTCTTTGGGAGAATAAAAGCAAGCAGACCTTCCAGAATAATAACCACAAGCTCGGTGGCTCATAAAGGCGCAGCCCTTAATTTCGATAATTTACAATTTGAAAGAGGAGGCTACAACGGTGTGCAGGCTTATAGGCAATCGAAACTAGCGAATATATTGTTTACAAAGGAACTTGCGAGAAGATCAAATGGAGGTGGCGTTATCGCAAACTGCTTCCATCCTGGAGGGGTGAGAACAAATCTTGTACAAAGCAGTCCTTGGCATTATAGACTACTTTGGCTTGTAATAAGCCCTTTCTTGGTCAGCCCTAAAAAGGGTGCAGAAACTGCGTTGTATTTAGCCTCGTCTTC
>DATFCN010000110.1:0-2864 GCA_035253045.1 Nitrososphaera sp. | reverse complement strand
TCCACTCAAACCTGCAATTATGCTAGCAATTCCACTAAACAGTAAGCTGACAGCAGCTAACAATACAACAAATGCTGCTGAAGCAAGAGGATATGCCATTACAATGGTAGAAAGGATTATGACTAGTATTCCAAGACCGATATGAGCGAATCGAGAACGCTTGTAGAGAAATATTCCTGCAACTACTTGCTCAATACCAAACAAAAGCAAGATTAGCGCCGCTGCAGTGAAGGTTGCCACAACTGCAAAAATGGGAAAAATGACAGCGGATAAGGATAGACCGATGGCAATAGCGCCTATACCGATTTGAAGAGCCCTTACCCATGTAGGCGACTTCGCCTCTGTTATATTGGTACTTTTCATAAACTAGCATAGCATATGTTCCATTTAAAGGGATCGTCAGTGCAGAATTCCTCTTTCAGGCGAAAGACCTTATGTTACTGCATGTGACTTCATTAAAATAGTTCAAGAACTCCATCTAAAATGAGCATCTCTATCCGGTTTGAGCAGAACTGCTTTAAGACCGCATCACTTTCTGCTATAAGCCCTAATCCTCGAGGCTTGGATCCGGTTGTTGGTTAACAGGTCCTCTAGAATTTCTGTTATAACTACGTACTATGATATGTGATATGTAATTTGTCAGTTGCTTGCGGCTTGCTATGAAAAGCGTAATAAAATATGGGCGTTATCTTTTTCTTATTCCTCTCATACTTTATGCTCTACTTCTCTTTCTTCTTTTTACGAACTATCCCTCTCGCTTAACTATTTGATTATAATTCCTACCCTGTTCTTCCTTTCTCCTCAAACCCCGCAAATCTGTTCGTTACTACCTCAGCTGCGCTCGTCAAACAATCCGCGAATGGGGCCCTGAAAAGGAAATTCGTCATTACTATCTTCACTTCTCACAGCAGCCCGACTTTATCAATAGTTGTTTGGGCTACGGTCGGGGGTTCAACTCCCCAACTCGGTCCCCTTTATCAATCTAATAAACTACGGCATTAGATTGATCTTATTTCTCTGAAGTAGTAGCGGCGTAATCTTTCATACCTGTAAAATCTATTGCAACAACTGGCTCATTTCCAACGACCCAGGCGTCATGACCCGGTGGAACATATATTGCTTCACCTGGACCAAATTCCTGTTCAGTTCCATCATCCATCCTAACTCTTATCCTTCCGGATATTGCATATTGTGTATGTGCCATTTGGCAACTATTTGTATTGGCTATGGGCTTGATGTCTTTGGACCACTTCCAACCTGGCTCAAGAGTTATCCTTCCAACTGTTGTATCTCCAAGGTTAGCAAGTTCTATCTTACCATTTGTAAATTTTCTTACATCGTCAGGATTTTTGTCAAGATTTCGTGATTGCATTTCGTGATGCATAGATTATGTATTCATGCAGTTATTATAATAGATTTTTGGTTGGATTACTATCTCTGCTCTCTAGATAGTGATTAGGGAGATTATTAAGATGCCATAAAGTAGCTGCGGTCCCGAGTTCAACTCCAATACCACCTCGTCCATTTTTATCATTCTGGTAAACTATGGCATATTCACGTTCATTTTGACAAATTGAACTGCAGGACAACCATAAATCACAGGAATAGATGAAGAACTGCAAGGCACTCGTTACAGGGCTTCGAACCTCTGTAGTAAAGTGCCAGGCAGTTGTGTTGTTGCTGCACTGATATCATTGCCGCCGCAGATATCGTTGCAGCCTAGACCGCAACAACATGACAGCGACAACGACGCCACTACAGCAGCGACACTGTATCCCATAGTAGCTAACTATCATAAGCGTTATTGTTATTATTATTTAATCAATAACACTGTTAGTGCTGACTAAAACAATCTCTCTGATGGTCCAATTTGTTTTACCTTTTAAGTAGAACCATACTCACGAAAGAAGGATAAAGAGGGTAACGACAAAGACGACAATCACCTTCACCGAGGAACAGGAGAGAGGAAGATTTTGTAAAAAATCCGCGGTCACGAGCATGCTAAATATCATAGGTCGTGGGTTCAAACCATCCCGACTAAGTCCATTTCTTACTGTGGGAAACTGCGGCATCAATTGGAGCTAGTTCTAAGCAGTTGTTGAACAAATTCAACAGCAATGCCTTGGATAAGTCTGATGGATATTCTTGATGATATGTTATTTGACATCTCCAGACTCCCCCACAGCTTGCTTTTATTTCCTGTACTGCCTGTACGGACACTCTGCACTGACGACCATCTGCTCCACTGCAAGTAACGCGTGATAAGCTGCACAGGATAAAGTGACCAGAGATATTGTAATAATAACCACCACAATTGTTATACTATCCTCTTATTGGCTTTTCGCATTGAGCGAATCTTAGCCCTCCAATTAGTATCACTCTATATATCTAGCACCAAGTTTCACTTGGGAAAGACTTTTTGCATTGGATCCTTTTTGATTCTGCAGATGACTTCTAAAATAGAGACGACAATAACAATCTTAGTTGCAGTGTCCGTTATCCTAATCGTAATAGATTATGTCTATGAACTTTCTAGCGAACAAGAATACTTCGTTTATATCTTTGACCTTGCAATTGTTGCGGTCCTTATAGCTGATTTCTATAGGAGGCTACACGCTTCAGGGCTAGGATATCGACAGTTCATACTGAAACATTGGTATGAAATTCCCGCAATGATACCTGTTATTGTATTTTCTGTATTAGAAACACATACAGTAATAGGTGCAGCATTGAGAGGTATAGGACTTATTCCTCTTTTTAGAATAGTTCGTCTGTTCTATAGGACAACAATAATTTTAAAGGAAAGCAAGATTGCATATTTAATTGCATTTTCTTCAGGTTCTATAATTCTAGGCGCAATCGCT
>DATFCN010000109.1:0-6284 GCA_035253045.1 Nitrososphaera sp. | reverse complement strand
AGATCAGCTGGCAAGGATGCGATCAAACGTGAGTCCGTGAGCTCTGAAGCTCACGTATTCTTTTTAGAAAGGGCTTCCTAACCTTAAGCTTTTAGAGTGATTTTTCCATGTTTTGGGTATAGAGGCGCGTTCCTGATAAAGGAACTGTGACTATCGGTTTATATGTTTGATCGTCCTCTTCCTGTCGGCATCTCTAAACGAGAGGAACGTGAAAGGACAGAATTCTTGCAACGACAGCCTCATGATGCGATCAACAAATCAATCGATTATGCTTAAAATTTGAATTATTGACCTTTTATCGCATCAGATATAATACCTCTCTTTCTCGTGTTACACGATAGAACTGTTATCCTTAACAAACTAAGGCATTTGCAGACTATTACAGATTTTCAAAACAAACAAACAGCCGATGCAACAAGAGATATTGTCGACAATTTCCTTGAATCCCCAAAAAGGTCATCAATTCAATGCAAACAACATGGGCTCCAATATCACAAAGGATAGGAGGTTATTGGAGAACAGGTATCATGATACTCTCTCCACAATACACTGATGACTCTTTATGCTAGAAGTATTGGAGCCACTACTGAGACATATGTGGCATCCACTCGATTGGCTGCTAACTTGGTGTCTATTGTAATGGAGATTGCCACTATTCTCACGAAGTACGGGAGACAGATTGCAAAGGGAGCGGCAGATATTATTTCAAGTACAGCTAGGACATTTGTGCAGACCACTAAAGAAACAGTTCAAGTCCATGAGCAAGAACTAGAAAGAGCAACTACAGAGACATCTATTACAAGTTATGCCACCAAAGATACAGCGACTTTTAAGTGGTGAAAGCAGTAGCTCTTCAAGAACACGAACGGGTGCCAATTCAGAGAATACTATCGGCTCCACAGAAAAGACGAGAAAAAAGTAAGAACAAATAGCAAAATCAGAATCGCGGATAACGAAGAACAAAGAGACTAGTTGTCCTTATTTTTCCTTCTTTATTCTTAAGGATAAGCAAGCCAATCGTATCTGAATGGTTTTATTGTAGCCTCTATCAGAGGGTTTGGTTTACAACTAGTTTCAACGCTACTCATAATAATCACATAGTAATTCAGGTAGCGGTAAATCAGCGATAACCATCTATGCCATAGGGTTATTGCGGGATAATTGTTAAAACCAAGCTCAATTCAATGCCGTAACTAACCTGAATATAAAAATGACCCGGTTGGGACTGTTTGGGGCAGATCGTCGGCTTGATAACAAGGTATATTCTAATAACGTTGAGGCTTTCTACCAGTATTTTGCCTTTATTTTTTCAATAGCGTGCTCATGTTCCACGCCCTTTTTCCTTGCAAATTTCTCCATTGCAGCGAGCGGTACACCTCCAAGAGTTGAAGCCATCTGTGTGAAGAACCAATCCTTTATCGGGTTGTTGCGCCCTACCTTGCCCATGAATTTTTGTATACCGTACTTGAAGTTGTGCTGCCAAGTCTTGTACATGACACCCAGCTTCCCCGGATCCATTGTATTGCCAATATCAAAAAAATCTGATTTCTCAAGAAGCCCAATAGGCACAAAGGTGAGCGGTGTCGTAGTGAACTTGCTGTCTGGCTGCTCCATCTCGATCTCGTGTATAAGCTGGATCGTCTCCCAGCTGTCCTCCTGCGTCTCATTGTTGTCAAGACCCATGATGAGAGTGAAGGCAGGAACCCAGTAGTTCTCGTTGAGTGTCTTAATGGCAGTTTTGACCACCCAATGCCACTCTTCCGGCCTATATGGGGCGAGCTTACGATCTGCATACTTGCCAATGAGCCTTATGCTGCCCGTTTCGAAACCGCATTGAATGCCGATGTGGTTACTGGGGCTAGCTCTAATTATCCTAGATATATTCGGGATGAGTCTCTCGTCTGCGATTGCTCCCGCAAGCGTCCCATGGGTTGGATTTGTATGCTCTATGCCAGTTGCCATGATGCCTTTGAACAACTCTTCCAAGGCTTCTCTATTTGGCTGCATGTTCTTTGTTGTCCTTGGGTTAAGACCATAGACGAAAATGTCGTCGCTATGGACCCATGCATTCTTTAATCCCCCGTATTTCATGTTTATCTCTATTTCCTTTTGCACTTTTTCAACTGGGTAATATCTTAGTGGTCTTAGTGTTACATCACAGAACTTGCAACCCCGTCCACATCCACGCATAACTTCGATCATGCCATGCATGCTAGGGTTGACGATCGTTGGAATCTCACTGACCGATGGCTCATTCCAGTAGTGTATGAACCTGCCGTGGAACGTTCTGTCGTTTCTAACAAATTCTTTAATCTCAACTTTGAACTGGCTCTTCTTGAAGGGATTGGCAGTGTCACACTCCCCTGCAATAATCGCATCAAAGAATTTACCTCCTGCTCCATCAATTTCGGGGCCGATGCCTCCCAGCTCGCCTTCGACAATGCCATATAGGCCATACTCCTCTATCTTGGCTGGATCGTAGTTATACTGCCAAGTGCCAGAAGCACCAGCAATCACTTTTGCCTTGCTCCCTGTCCTTGCCTTGGCTGCATTGATTCTCATGTGAAGCTCGCGGTTGTAAAATTCATCATAGGACATTTGTTTGCGCCCGTAGGTGAATGTCATGGTCACTGGCCCCATCCCAAGCGGATCCATCTCATATGTTCCAACTATTTCGGTTTCGGGTCCAATGAATTTCTCTATGTGATCTGGGTGAGAAACGACGACATCTTCCTTCTTGTAGCCATCCCTCAGGAGGGCAGCCTCCACCTTTCTTAGGCCGTAAGGAGCATAATTGGCGATGCCATTTGTATGGTCAATAGGATTGCAAATAAAATCAAAAAGGACTCTTGGGGTGACCTGATTACGCATCACATAGTACCAAAACGAATTGTGATCTCTGTTAAAGTCAAGTGCAGGTGCACACCCAAAGAATGATGCAAGCGAGATCCCTCTGTAAGGAGACATCAATGTGCGATCGGCAGCAAGAACCACTTTAGGATACTTTCCCAACGCTCCAAATCCCTATTCCTTTCAGAGGAAAGTGATTACAGGTGCATTAAAAGGTTTCCAATACTTTGCAATGGTTTGTATTAGTATTTATCGCATGAGGCCGTCCCGCTTTTCTATGAAATCCCGTAAGGATTCACTTCCTAGCTTACTTTTCAAGACATCTTGTATGTCCCTTACAACACTAAAGCCATAGAACGTAAGAACAGTATAGAGTGAGAGCAAAGTGGCGCCCTTTTGATATGCATTCCAGGCATCTTCTCCTGAAAAGATACCTCCGCAGGCTATTATAATGATATCCGGAAACGCTCTGTGCACATCCTCTACCAGCTTCAACATATATGGAAAAAGCGGCTTACCACTCTCCCCCGCAACTTCTCTTGCAAAGTTTCGACAAAGTTTAGTGGATCTGGTATTTACTGCCCTTGTGTTGCCTAGCGTGACTATGTGCCCACCATTTTCATAAAATACCTTGATCGATTCGAGCTTAGATTTCTTTTCTTCCTCTGACGGCGGCAAAGTGCTGTATGGAGATATCTTGGATGCCTTGACCTTGCCAGGAACATGTGTGTTCATCAGATCGATTATCTTTCTTGTGAAATCCGGCGTCTGGAGCACTTTATTAAAAATGGTGTTTGGCGAAGTCCTATTTTCTTCAAACCCAAAGTCGACATAGGGTGCAGATCTAACTAGAATTTCTTTGCACGAATCGAGTACCGCGTCTTCAGTATGGGTATCAGTAATGCCTGAAAAGTTGAGCAAGATCTTCGCATCGCCTCTTGAACTTTCAGTGAATTTTCTTAAATTTGAAATTGAAAAATCGAGGCCTCTGTGTGGATATCCTTGTGCGTTAACTATTGCTTTTCTTTCGTCGTCAACTACAATCCTGACGGTTCCTTCGCTCTTCGGTCGCTGGGGGTTACCAGTATTGGGATTTTTCAGCACGCTGCCAGGATTCAGAAAGCCGAAGACATAAGACGTTGGCGTAAGCACGTCGCAGTTCTTATCAAAGCCAGCGGCGATCCCAATTGGGCTTTTCAATCTGTGGTTTTCAATTTTAATTGCCAGCTGGTCACCGGGATCAAAATATGTCGTATTTTGCCTAAACTTATCTGTCATCTTGAGCAGGCTTTCTTTTGCCTTCTCGTGCACTACTTCTGCCTGTGCAAGCTCATCGGTTGCTGTGTATCTTGAATAAAGATATCTGCGGTAAAGCCTGAACACATATGGATCCAGGCTCACCTTGAAGGTATTTACAAGCCTCAATTACGACCTGCCTTTTTTAACTTCAAACTTATCGTTTACGACCAGTACTGCTTCCCCTATCTCGAACATCAGTACGCCATCTTTGGAACCATCTCTGTGTTCATTTTTCCCAGGACTATGCAGGCAGCCTTTGCTCTCTTTGGCTTCATTACATTGAGCTCTGCTGTGGCCTAAGGTCATGTCACTATTTATGTACATTTCCTTCTAGGCAGCTGCTACTCTGGTCTTTGGAATGGTGACCCTATGGTAGTCGTCCTCTAATCTGACAATATCGTTTTCGTCAAACCTGCCGTATGAAATTTCAAGTATTATGCACTCTCTCTCAAGCGCAAGTACTCTGTGTTTCGCTTGCCTTGGGATCGTGATCGTCTCCCCCTCTTCAAGGGTACTTGTCTTTTCATCAATCTCGACCATTGCAGTGCCCTTGATCACCTTCCAGAATTCCGACCGCTTCTTGTGATACTGTAGACTGAGACGAGAATTTGCATTGACATAGATCAATTTGACTGTACAAGATTTGTTCTCGTGGAATTTCTCAAATTTACCCCACGGCCTTCTTTCAGAATAAATCTTCATGCAAGAAAAGGGAACAAAATTGATTTAACCATTTCTATTCACTATAAATACTATACATTGAAAAAATAGTTGTGGCCAAATCAAATGATTGCATCAAAAATGACCATGGATTGTGCAGTGGAATCACAAAAGAGATTATTAACTCCTCCACTATGACCAAGATGTGTACATGTCCATGCCACGACAGTATGTATCATCTTCTGAGAAATACTATCGCAGTTGTGAACCAGAATCAGAGAAACAACCCCTACCAGTTCACACATGGTAACGACGACAACCTCTAGGGCTATGAGGTTATCTGATGTATGCTTAAATTTAAGTAGCAACGTTCCGGCTTTTACTGTATCTTTAAAGCTATTATTGAGAAAGAATTTCAAAAGATCTCAACTAGATTAACCTTTACTATCTATTAACTCAAGAAATTTTTCATAAAAAGTTAAATTAAGTTAGCGAATAGTCTGAATGACTTTGAAGCAAAAGGCTACTGTAGAGGTTGCAGCTGCACAGTCAAAGCCTTCAGTCCTAAAAGGAAGGGTGAGGTATGACAAAAAAGCCGAGTCCGAGTTCTTTGTCGACAATTCGGCTTTGGCAGGCTTTACCACGGAGCGTATTTTATACATGGCTGTAAGAGAACTCATCGAAAACTCCCTTGACTCATGCGAGACAGGTCATATCCTGCCCAGGATATCGCTGTCGCTCAAGCTACTCGACCCGTCAAATGATCTCTGGATGATCATATGTCATGACAACGGCATTGGAATACCATCGGACAAGGTACCAATTGCAGTATGCTCGTTTCTAACATCGGGCAAATACGTCGAAAAGCAGCAGCGTGGCCTATTTGGTGTGGGCCTCAAAATGATAGCTGCGTTTTCCACCAAAGATACTATTCATCCGCTCAAGGTCTGGTCAAAATCGATTGAAGAAGGTATGGAATATCATTTCGCGCTTAGGACTGACATCAGCACAAATAAGCCAATAGTACTTTCAAAAAAAGTAGTTAAGAGTGAAGAGAGCGAGATAGGTGGAGACTCTGGCTTCAAGGTTGAGGCAGTGCTCCATGCAAAACTTTCTCCAATTACAAGAAATAACATAAAGAACAAGATTAATGAATACATCAGCCAGACTAGTATTGTTAACCCTTATGCTATTATTGAATATGAAACTGATGAGGGCAAGGTAAAGTTTGAAAGAAGGACTGAAGTTATGCCACAGCCCGCCAAAGAAGTTCTCCCCCACCCGGCAGACATGGACCTACAGACGCTCAAGAAGGCCATAATGAATTTTATGAATCAAAAGACCACGCTTCAAGGAATCTTGTCGACTTCATTTCAAAAGATGTCAAGCGAAAAGGCAAAAGAGATTATTACCAGAGCAGGAGTGGAGAACAAACCTGCTGACAAGTATACTGAAAACGAACTCATCGAAATTGT
>DATFCN010000108.1:0-8142 GCA_035253045.1 Nitrososphaera sp. | reverse complement strand
GTCAGCACGTGAACTATAACTCCGGAGCGTTTATTCCTAAGCACGGACCTTCAAAAGTTAGATTGGAACTTGAAAATCTTTTTTTCGTAGCCAAATGGATTTAAAATATATCCTGTGGTATTCTGCAAATTACTGAAAAGCCTAACATTCACAATTTGGTAATTGTTGATAAACAGGAAATTTACAAGTATCTTAACAAATTTTGTATAGCTTGACTGCTGTCATGGTAGATTCAGTTAGTAACCACTAGATTTCCACCAGCCCCCTTTCATCAAAGGATCTCGCGTTATGCCAAATATACCGATAGTAGTCAAGACACCACTCATGGAAGTCAGGGTCCTCTCCATAAAACATCGAATTCATATCTAGATCTATCTTATTGTTCCTTTGGGCCCGCGGAAACATTACACATGCCTGTACATCGTTAAGTACAACACCGATGGAGATACTGTTGACCATCTTTCTGTCCACAGTCCCTTTCTTCAAAAGCTTATCAAATCCCAATTCATCTAGCATATTCTTTCTCCTTTTTGGAACCGTGGCATGGGTGGGCAATATATAACTAAAGCTGAAATTTTTATCTTCTATCTTCTTCAATCTTGCAACAATAGACACAATGAGATCAATTGGGACTTCTGGAATCATAGCGTAGACATACTCTTGTGACCTGTTGTAAATGTCATTCAATTTTTCCTCGATTGTCACCAAACCTGAAACCAGTTTAGAGTTGTTCAAAGAGCCTATCCTTCTTATGAACTTCAAAGGCAGGGGCGAAAACGTATGATCTGAAAAATAATCTTTGTTACGGGAAAGAAAATCCAGTGTAGGAATTTGCTCTAAGATGGTCTTGCCAAAAGTGGTTAGAGTGAAGGTGCCATTTGACTCACGATCGATCATTCCGCTATTGGTAAGCCTTATCACGTTTCTACGAATCTCTGGCATAGTACAGTCTAGATCCTTTGAAAGTCTAGCAAGATTGCAACTTGCTTCTGCGATTTTGTATAAAATTGCTATTCGCTGCCCGCTTCCCAATTCAAAGAAGGTTTTAGCGGTACTGTCAAAAGGTGAAATCTTATCACTGGTCTCAGCTAATTCAGTTGAATCATTTCCGTTGTACATGTGATATTGTTTTGTGATGGAATCTTATAGCATTTCCTACATTCAAAGCTATTTTGAAATCTCATAATATATTTACCTGCCTCGACCACAAGGGATGATATCATTGGTAATCTGCTATAGATGTGGAGCTTATAGCGATATTTGTTATTCTTGTGATCATACAAATGAAAGAAAAATGTGTACAGAATGCTATCAATATGTTCATTGGGCAATCAATAACAGCAATGGCGAGAGCTTGGATGCATGAATCTACTAAGTCTTAAACAAGACTGATGATGCTTGGGTTAGCAGGTGCTTGGATTCCCCTGATCAAAGAGGACAAGATGATATAGAAATACGAAGACTGTAGCTAAATGCAGACAAGGACCTCTGAAAAATACAGAATGCTTCATAGAAGAGATCTCAAAGAGACGAGGTTTTACGGGCAAAAGTTATGGAACTCCAGATCAAGATGAAGTATTAGTTTACAAACTCACGTGGAAGTGTCTTTGACAAAGAAAGATACGACATGAGATACTATGAATTCCAAGAATTAAAGCCTAGAATCATCATCCATTGATCCCTTTGGAGAGTCAACAGTGGATAACATGATGGGGGGATCGGCTGCATATTTTAGCACACTGCAATTCGAATGTTTGACCGTTTTCCGGACAAGTCCAGTAAGGAAAGAACAAACCCTGTAAAACGCTTAGAAAAAATTACTACCCTGCCACTAATAACAGGAAAGCAGCCCTATTTGTGAGAAAAAGGATCAGAGCTGTATTTGTAATCAAAAGTCATTTCAGATTCGCTGATGCTCAAGAGACTGGGATACTTGCTAGTGAACTGCCAGAGATGTGTCTCCACTTCCTCCTCAACATCGGCGAGGAGATTCATTTCTTCATATCACATCTCTCGTCTTGTAAGCGTCACAATTCAAAATTTTCATGTGTTCGAGACAACGATTGTCGAATATTAATTGAGAACCGAGTTGGACTGCTCTATATCTAAATCGGTGAATCTCGTTTCTAGCATTAATCCGGCTTTCTGAATGCTCTTTCCATGTATTCAAGGAGTAGCGATCAGCAATTGCTTTATCCTAAGCAAAGACGGCTTATTGAGAGATTAACACATAACCGATAATAGGGCAAAGGTGCAGATATTATTTATAGATAGAAAGCGCCAATGACGGATGATAATTACTATAGCAACCCTTACCATGCAGAGTCCTTTCGCAACGAGCACGACCCCTTTTCTGATTGGTCTAAACTTGTTCACAGACCAGTTTATTCCAAAGACGGCAAGAAAATTGGCTTTGTAAGAAAGCTAGTCGCAGATTATATGTTAGTCAAGAAAGGCCTTATCACCTTAAACAACTACTTTATACCAAAGTCGTTAGCACAATCTCTCGATAAAAAAAGGAGAATCCGCTTGAAGGTTGATTCCAATGAGGTTATGACAAAGTATACCTATGCCAAAATGAGGGATTTGCTTACAGCACTTGAAAATGTACCGCAACTCGATTTCAAGCCTCACCCACTCTACGACAGGGTCCAAACCTTTCGCTATGGATTAACAAGGAACAGAGCAGCAGCCGCTATTGCATTTGTGTCCGGAATATTATTCATATCTTCCGGTTACAAGGCCAATATTGAAATTTATTATCTAATAACAAATCAGATTGTAGCCATTGATGGGCTAAGGGACTTCTTGCAATATCTAATCGCACCCATAGGGGTTCTTGCATTATTAGCTCAACTTGGAGGAATCACTGTATTGTTTGGTGCTGGATTTTTTGCAGCAAACAGGGTTAACATTGGAAAGTTCCTAGTAATTGTGGGGACAGGACAAGGACTATTTACTATTGCAATACGTGTTGTTACAGAAATATGGACAGGCCAGATCTGGGGAACTGACAATTATATCACATGGTTAACATCCTCTGCTACAGGACTTGGAATCTTATTTGCAGTATTGGCACAGTCTGTATCTAAGGGGAAGGGACAGAGTATCAGTTCAAAGGCAGTCCAGTTTGCATTGGGCAGGCGAAGTAAGCCAGAAGCTTGATAAGCAAATAAGTATTAGGTTTTTCTAACTGCTGCGTCATCGATGGCGACAACAATCTCACAATGAGTCAAGCTTTCGGGCTTCCAGTGGATATACCAATAACCGCATAAGCTAGGATAGTATTTCCGATTTTTTCATTATCTGAAAAATACCTGGGTATAGGCTGGAAGATTCAATCACTAGTGGCTATCCATTGACGTTACATCTTACCTGCCAAATTCGGCCTCCATAAGGAAATTTCCTAAGTTGCGCGGTACGTTGCGGAAAAGAGGATCAGTAGCCGTTGCTTAGTGACTCTTTGCAGATGTGTCTAACATTTCAAGTTTCTTGGTATAAAGTGACTTGATATTTGCCTCCAGGTCTAGTCCATATTTTGAGGCAAGATAGTAAAGTAATGCTGTTGATTCCGTGAGTTCTACCTTGGCGTGCTCTGGGTTGTTCTTTTCCAAAGCAAAAGCTATTTCACCAATTTCCCTTACCAAGTGAACAAAAGCTGCTGCCCTATCATCTCCGAATTTCCTGTTATAGTATTCAATGGCTATTAGGCTCATTTCAATTTGTAACGCAATACTCGAGATGATTTATCCTTTTCTCCGCTCAGAAGCTGTTTTGAGCATTACACGGACTTCTCAATAATTACTATCATTGCGCCGTTTAATTTTCAAGGACCTATCACTTCAATTCGCCAATACAACATGGATTCTTAAAACAGGATAATATCTCAATTATCTGAACATTATTGCCACATGACACAGCTTGTTTTATCTGGGCAGCCGACCTTGACGAACTTGAAGAGTATAGCTAAGATTATGGATATGACAATCGTCGGCATTAACGCCTGAGAGTAAAACGGCTCGCATAATGGACTTCTAGGACGCCCAGATGAAGTATATTCCTTCATTGGAGAGTGACTTGGGGGTCACTGCAGAAATAATAGGAATGCAAGAATGACAAGGTGAACTTTTCTGGCAGGATTATTATCGGCTGCTTAGTTTGAGAAGAAATAGAAAAACAAGGTGATTCACCAAAGAGGTGAAGAGATCAAGAAGTGAGGCTTAGAGAAAGGATAGAAACGTTGGAACGACTGTTTTCTTCATATTCTTGCTAATAAGGATTCAAACAAATCTGGAGTTCCTAGTGTCCTGATCGGTAGCTGGCGAGGACACCGTCCACCACTCTTTTACCTCTATCAATCTTTTTGAAGTTGCTTCAATGACTCTAACACCTGTCATTATAGTATTCGGGTGACTATCAATAACAGAGGATCAAATTTAGTGAGAACTTGGAGGGGGCCTAAGGTTCTATAGACTGGCGTAGCTCTTCCAGTTGCTGTTGTGGCGGGACTGGCTGCTTTAGGTTATTGGGATTCCTCCTGGTAGCGGCGCGGCCCCAGTAACAGCATTTTCATCTACTGTTATGTTCCTGTCCATCTGGAAGCTCTGTCCTGTTACTTGATCGTGTATTACATATGATAGGACATAATCGCCGACGGGAAATGGTTGGCTCTGCGTTAGCGTCACTATTAAGGGAAATTCTGTGTTTTGTCTGTGAGAAATGAAGCTAGCCCCCGGCAAATCCTCAAGAGCCTGCAATTCGGATCCCCTCGGATCAGATATGATTATGTCTACGGTCATGTTTATCAGGTAAAGTATCCTAGAAGGTTCCTCACTGCTGGCTCCCTCTCTATTGGTGTCTGCAAATGGTTGATAACCAAATCCTACCGGCTCAAGATACAGTACTATTGTTTCCCCTGGTCGGAATACATTTGCAGGTAAATGCTCTCTGTAGATTCCGTAGCCTCCGTCAGTCCCTTCTGCCACGAACACATCAAATTGTGACATGAAATCTGTGGTGTTCCAAGCTGAAAGATACGCTTGTCGTGCAGCTTCAAGTTCTGCGAACTGATTGCCCGCCTCTTCTGCTTGATTCAAAGGCGTCTCCTGTAAAGAAGACGAGGGTTGACCAAATGCAGGCGGGGCAAGAGTCCAAAGAGGAATAAAACCTGTTGATAGGTAAAGTAACAATATACCCAAGCCAAAGGTTGCTACCATGGATCTCCCAGCTATCATTAGCAGCGATGTTGCTTTGTCAGCTGCATCAGAAATACTCGCCATTTCTGTATACTAGAAGGGTCTAAAGTATAAAAGGACGACACTATATTACTCTGTGCAGGCTTTAGATCTAAAGTCAAGATGCTGGTTTTCCGCTCTTCTCATTATATTTGTGAAAAGCCATAGTACAACTACTGCCAAAATTCCATAACATCATTATCTCAGATTTAAATGAGTGGTATTGTCTTGGCAACCATTGAAGAGTCCGGGCAGCCAGTATAATTTCTCACAGAACACAGAGATCAAGGTGACTTGAACTTCAATTAGCTAAGTCGTTTGCCATTTGCTGATTGTTATCGCGATATTAGCTCAGATGTGGAGCGTTCGACCATACTTTGCAGTTAATAGAAAGACAGTACTGTAGTATCTCTCAATGCCACGTATGAGAATCGCGTATTCTTAAACTCCTGAAACATGAAAGACTACTAAAGTGGGCTTATAGGCGGGGGTAAACAAATCAGAAGCGAAATTCACATTAGACACTAGCGTAATGTGAGCGCCTTTTCCAATTCCCTAATCAGCGCGGAGATGCGTATTGGCTTCCTCATAATGCCTATTATGCATCTGCTTTCCATCAGGTGGTTCACTAGCGACTGTTCCAATTCATAGGCGCTAATAAGAAAGGTCTTTACGCCATTCAGCTCATGTATCTTGCAGGCCACAACATCTCCCTGCATGTCACCAAGTTTGTAATCCAGGAGAAGAACATCAACCTTATTTCCTTTCTTCCGCTCTTCGATAAATTTATCTATGCAACTTTTTCCTGATTCAACAGCAAGTACATCATAGGTTGGCTCTAAAGCCGACCTGAAAAGGTAAAGTAGGTCGGCCTCATCATCGCATATCATTACCGTCTTGCGACCAGACATCCTGCCTTCAGGATGTCTTGGTTGCTAGTAAAAAGGTATCTTGCAGAATTATGTTAAGGCAGTCAAAAGCTATTTTTTGCATATTGTTATAGAAGGTATAAAAGAATTCGTTTATCTAGCACTGCTGTCCCCTTTTCTTCGTTGTGTCTCGGAGGCTCTACAAGAGAACCAGCGTCAGCATTCTCGTACTGATCGCTGCAACCGCTACTCTGATTTTACTTCAGAGGAAATACGAGAAATTGGTGTACAGGACATAAGATCTAATAGCGAAATACAAGCTCATGATGTTGCAAATAACATAAGGAATAATATAGAAGCTGTTCACAGCAACTTAGCATTTCTATCGAGCATTCCTGCCATACGAAACCAAGATCTCGAGGGTTCGAAAAAGCTCTTTTCTGATGCACAAGAAAATACAATAAATATCACATCGAGCTACTTCTGGATTGACAAAGACGGAAAGCTATTGGGCTAATTCTTTCGAAAATCAGACAATATACAACCTGTATGCAGGAGAGGATAGGAGTTTTAGACCCTATTTTTACGAGCCCAGACGTACGCTAAAACCATACTTTAGCAGTCTAATAGAGTCTATCGACGGGGTGCCAAGGTTGTTTATCGCGCATCCTATATTTCTTGACCTGGGCTCAGCTGATAACGATAACAGTGGCTTATTCTTCAATGGAGTCCTAGTATCAGCTATTGACCTTGACGAATTTGGCCGGCTACTTCAAGCACAGTTATCTGCCAAGTATGGAAGTACTCTTGGAATGGTTGATAGAAATGGCGTGATCTTATACTCTACCAATCCTACATACATTGGCGACGATGTTTTCGGGACTGAATTTCAATCTGTCATTCCACTCGAAACAAGAGATAGCTTCAATTCTTTTCTCCAAAACTCGCTTAGAGGGGCTTCAGGGTCAGGTGAGATTACATTTCAAGGCAACACGAGCACGATTGCGTACCAACCAATTTCTTTCAGTGGAGACAATTTTGCTGTTGTTTATATCGTAAGTCCTCATAACATCCAAGAAATTGTAGGCCGGCTAGTCAACCAACAGAGGAATTTCAATCTGGTTGTAATAGGATCAATAGGAGCCGTTGCAATTGGTGTTGCCTATCTTGTTTTGATTTGGAATAGAAGATTGACTGAAATGGTCAAATCAAAGACGGTGGAGCTTGAGCAGGCAAACAAGTCCCTGCAAGAAGCCATCGAACAGCTTAAGGTTCATGGCAAGATGCAAACTGAATTCATAAATATAGCAGCCCATGAATTAAAAACCCCCACTCAGGCTATCTTGGGATATTCGGACCTCTTTTACCTAAAACCTGAAAGCAGAGAAGACTCAATTAGGGCGATAGCTAAGAATGCAGAGCGTCTTGAACGAATTACTCGTGACATCCTTGATGTCACAAGAATAGAAGGACACAGGCTTGATCTTAACAAGGAAAAATTTGATCTCTCTGAAGTGATTGCTTCTTCTATTGAGGATATCAAGACAAGAGTAGATGGCAGCAAAATCAATTTCGAGTATACGCCAAAAGAGATATCGATGAAGGCAGACAAAATGAGAATTACTCAGGTAATTTCAAACCTGCTAACTAATGCTGCGAAGTTTACCAAACATGGGATAGTGTACATTTCCACAGAGATCATGGATGGACAAGTCGTTGTATCCGTTAGAGATACCGGCTCCGGCATTGACCCACAAATTAGGTCAAGACTTTTCACAAAGTTCACGAGCAAATCCCACACAGGTACGGGCCTCGGATTATTCATTTCTAAAAGCATTCTGGAAGCGCATAATGGTGCAATTTGGGCTGAAAACAATAAAGATAGCAGAGGTGCAACATTCTCATTTAGATTGCCCTTAGAATCCTGAATTCCCGTTGGGGTCGGCCAGCTCCTAAATCCTCTCTAGGATGGAGCAGTCATAGCCTTCAAGGAGCCTTTCAGCGTACCTATTGATCAAGATCTCTTCATCTCTCTTGCC
>DATFCN010000107.1:0-3741 GCA_035253045.1 Nitrososphaera sp. | reverse complement strand
GCATCAATTGAGCTTGAGATGACTCCTGCGGATGTGTTAAATGAATACAAAAAGAAAAACAAGGTCAATCGCGACAGACAGGCATCAGGCTATTAACGCTTGCGCAATTTTTTTGATATCGACTGTCTCCCTCAAGTCTATGATTTGTACCTGGCGCCTAAAGATTTCGACTTCCCGCCCACAGAGGGTAAGCCGAGGATCAGGACCAATGGCTCCAATTATCCTGCCTGCTAAGTCTACACCATTGTGAGAAAGTGCTAAGAGTGCCTGTCCTGCTCTGTGACCTTTAACCTCTTTACCACTAAGTATTATACGCTTAAGTTCTGGATGATTGAGCGTGAATTTAATCATTAAATCTATACCCTTATTTTCCGAAAGAAGTCTGCCTGCTATCAGCACCTTATCCATGAGAGATGATCTAGAGATTGTCTCTAGCAAATCGAAACTCGCAAGTGTGCATATTGCGACTGCTCGTCCTGATCCAAGATGGTATTCTTCTTTGATCGGAAGCAGTACTTTGCATAACCTTCCAGCCCCATCCTCTAGTTTCTTTTTGATTGTGAGGCTCATTCTAAGCCCCAGCTTACTTTATTTGTTGGACTGACTTTGACGAATGGCGCTTCGCCTTCCTTCCATGGATCACGCCGGACCCATTCAAAGCGATTCTGAAATATGTTATAGAGCCTTTCAAACTCTTGCCCACTTTCTATGATTTCTGCTGTTCCTTGAACACAGATTGCAGCGTTGTCGACGGAGCTGTATAGATCCACTACAATAGCTGCCGCCTTACTACGTTTGATGTTTTTATATTTTCTTGTTTCATAATCTGTTGCGACAAAAAACGAGTCATTCTCAAAAATGTACGATACAGGTACGACGTGTGGGATTCCTTCATGACACGTAGCTATCCTGCAGGCCTCATTTTTGCTCAAAAAATCTTTCTCTGATTCACTAAAAGATACTTTTGTCAATGAGAAAATAGGGTGTAACTTGTATTTATACGCCTGTCTGCTTTTTTGCTGCTCTGGGTTTATGGTACTGTTGCTAGGATAACAAGGTTGAAGCATATATTGCTGAGCCCTGAGATTGGATCTTCTGTTTTGGAGTTTCCAATCCTGCCAAAGTCTTCAAAACTATGAGCTGCGAAAGGACTTATAGATAAAAGGTTATAGCTTCATAACGTAAACAAAAATTGCTCTCTCAACGCTTTATATCGTTGTCTGCTTTCTTGCTCTCTAACCAGCTACTTAATCTAATCATTAGAATTCCTGCAGAAATACTGATGAGAGAAATTGCAAGAAAGCTGGGTTGAACGACTGACTGAAGGACTCCCGGCGCGGTTGAGCGGTAAGAGCATTCGTCTTCTGTGACACAAATTTTTATCACAGGAAATGCTAGCAGCGTGGTTACAAATATGACCATGAGCGCGACACCTGCTAAAGATACTATTGCGCCTGACTTTGCTAAAATTATCAATAACATAATCGTGCTTACCGTTGATGTTTGCTCAAGATAGTTGATATTTGTTTTCTGTCTCTTTGTCTTTCTACCTATAACAGGTCAGGATTTATCGTTACAAATCGGTACGAATCACCTTCGCTTACCCGTTTAAACTGGCTGTCAAAATATAGGAAAGGCTCCATCTTGTAAACATGTTTGTCCCACAACTCATGCACACTGCCAAAGAAGTCCTTTTTAGTCTTACCTTTCATCCTGAGGAGTTCGTGGCTAAGTACATGTGAGACTCGTGGACAGTTATTTTCTGCATAGAAGCGATGGCGCTGAATTTCAGACATAGTCGATGAAGGCCTTTGCCACCATGCAATTCCTATGGATGGCGCAGTGTAGCCTTCCGTATTACAATCAGTAAATATAGGCTTAAAAAATGCGAGATAAAAATGAAAGGTATCTCGCCCCCTTTCAGAGTGATCCCTTATTAGGTATGCCACTGACACCCTGTCGAATAACTTTCCAGGGACAATAGGCAAAATGTCTGCGTCTACTGGGATTGAAATGTCGAAATATCGTTGCATCCACCATTTAAAAAAACGCGTCATTGCAGAGACATACGTCCAATCCTCCCTCTCCATTTGTTGCCATTCTTTTTCTTTTGCTGTATATATGAAAAAGAGCCTGTCTGCAGTTTTCAATGAGAGTCTGCAGCGATTCTGCATTGCAGGCTTATATTTCCCGCTGCTGTAGCAATGCCCTTTGATGATCTCTTGAGCTGTTTCCGCTCGCCCACTGAATCGATTACATGCTGGAAGGATAACAAACTCCACAACATCCCATCGATGTCTTATTCTAACTATCATAGATTAAATCAGGTTGATAATAACTATGTATAACAGAGTCAGCATTATATGCAAGAGAAAATGTGGTAGGCGTGCATCACAAACAAAAAAGGAAATTGTTTCTGTTAGCAGGCATAGGCTTTGTATTGGTTGGCTTAGTATCAATCATTGTAATCTATATTTCCCTATACTAATCAACTACAACTAAAGTACAATTGCATGAGGGAGCCTTACCACCTTATTTCCACAAGTCGTGAGATTGGTGTGCTTTAATTGGATCGAGCGCTCGAATCATCTACTTCTTATGTTCACGACAAATGAAGCACATCATAGGTCAGTAACAATAGATCAATTAAAAAGCTACATAGATAGGACTCTATAGACAGTCGCTTGTAACCTAGCCCCGCTAGACTACTTAATCTTAGAATTTCCCAGAGTATAAACTCAATAAATTTACATAAGGCGTGCTGTGGATTTTGGATTTAGACTCAAGAGATTTTAGTAGCTCGACCTAGAAATTCCATAGTATGCCGTACAATCCTTACACAGGAACAAAACATTATCTGAGGATATTTAGATATCAGCAAACATTACCACAAATTGCTTTTTGAATAACAGCCTCTTTCTCTTCTTTTGGTTTGACCCGTTGTATATCGAGATTATAACAGGAATGTCAGAGGGTACATAGCGCTATTATTGATAATTTAGCTGCCGCAAGCATAACTGCGGTCGTGATTGTGAAGAAGGGTGAGCCAATTATCTCGCTAATCATTTCCTATAGATCGACGATATGTCGCTACGTAGCCGTATCATTTTTTATTTTGTAGGCAACATCCTGTGTATTCAATTCCTTTTCTATCTCTGAAGAACTCTTGCCTGCCTTCACTTTCTCTCTAATTTCCTTAACCGCTTTCTCTTCGAGGTTGTCTTGGTTCGCCGCCATATAACCTGTATATGTGTTTCATCCTATATATCGAGCTAATTCAGGATTGATCAATAAGTTCAACCTTTCTTCTTTGACAAAAAAATATCAAGTCGATTCCTCAGACCCGACTAAGTAGGTTCCTCGGCGATTTCAGTTCCCGCTTAGCGTTAGGATGTCAAAAATCTCACTTCTGGCAGTGCAAAGTTGAAGAAAATTCTGAAGCCTCGCAATGACTTCCATAAGAAAAAATCCTCCTTGCGCTTATCAGATCTCAGGTCAGAATCCTAGCCTTGTTGATATTCGATGAATTCTCCAATCCTCAAAAAATTAGATAGAGGTGGTTATTTTTGGAGCTTCTTCTGCTTTCACACCATCTTTCGTATGGTGTCGTGATCATAGTACTGTGGCCCCTTGTATCGCCTATATCTGCTTATTTGCCGCCATAGCGACAAAGTAAGAAGAATAGATGGTAGCACAAAGGCTAGGGGAACTATCCATGCAGAAATCAACTTTATCCTTGCC
>DATFCN010000106.1:0-3962 GCA_035253045.1 Nitrososphaera sp. | reverse complement strand
CTACGATTCAGAATCTTCAACAAGAAATAGTTGCTTTGCAGCAGACAGTAGACGTACTTCGTCAGGCTCTGACGGCTTTGCAGCAAGCTAAACTACAGGATGGAAACGCTACTATCTCTGTGAACAATAATACGTCTATACCGTCAATAGAAGAGGAACAACTACCTGTACCTGCACTACCCTCATCACAATAACCAAACCACGATTGCAACAACAACAGGATCGAGGACTGCAACAGAGTCAAAGAGTCTCGATAGTACTTGGCACATCTTCAAGCTTGACCAATAATACGTTCCAACCTAACCAGTTCAAATCAGTATTGGTGCTACGGTAACATGGATAAATGACGACGCATCCCACCACCCTGTCCATTTTATCAATCTGTTAACTACGATATTAGATTTAGTTACTTTTTGATAGTTGTCGGACAAACCAGAAGCAAAATTTTTTCACAGAATTGCACGCAACTCCCTTATAGGGTAACTATATTGGCAAATCATTGTTGGTGCGGGATAGTGAAATATAGAAAAGAGTCGTCAGGAAATGCCAATAAATCACATTGGATTTTACAAGGATTTATTTTCACAACTTAGAGATTCCTTACTATATATGCATAGCTTAACTAAAGACTACAACTATTAAAAGCCACAATTCTTGTTCGATTACTTATGCTATCAAAAAATGACGAAAACAATAAAGTTGTATTTGCAGCCTTGGCGCTTATGCTGCTTTCCTTGAGCGTGGCGTCATCGATAGGTCTAAGTATACCACATTATGCAAGCGCACAAGGAGTTACAGGACAAGGTGGCGGTTATGCAACTAATGCCACTATGACGGGAGCAGGGAATGCAACTAATGCCACTGGCGCTAGTGGTGCTAATCCAGGAACCAGCGTTTCCGTTGTCTCCGGTTCTTCAAGCTTGACTGATACTGCATTTCAACCAAATCCGATTCAAGTTAGCGTTGGCAATACAGTAACATGGACAAACGACGACTCACAACCACATACCGTAACATCAGGCAGCAACGGACAACCAGATAACAAGTTCAATTCCTCACCAAACTTTAGTCCCTTGCTAAATCCAGGACAGACATTTAGCTTCACATTTACACAAGCAGGCGATTATCCATATTTCTGTATGCTACATCCAAACATGGTTGGAACCGTCAGCGTAAGTTAACTCCTTTTTTACTTTTTAGTCATAGACTACACCCTATAGGGTAATCATCAGCATTAGGTACTGATGGAGGTCGTGGCTTCAACTCATCCCACCACCCTGTCCATTTTTTTCAATGTGGTAAAAGATAGTATTAGCTTGCGATTGATTTAGCAATTGTCGGACAAACTCCGCAGCCTAGGAGCACCATGAAGACAATAACAAGAGATCTCTTTAGGCATCTGTGCTGTTCATATTATTATATTATTATTATTATTATCAATAATCATGGGAGCGGCACAATCTCACCCTCTTCCTCCTCTTCGAGCAGCTTCCTCTCTACTATACCCTTTACGCACTTGATGCAAAGCGGTCTATCTTTTCTCTGAGACAAAATCATCAAGTCCTTGTCAATTTCATCTGGAGTAATGATGTCAAAGGGCGCAGCCCAGTTAATGTAATAATATCTGTTACAGAATGCTAAAGTTCTGGAACTTTCAATATTGAATTTTAATGAAAGATGATATGCCTTATATCTTATACTGTTGGTTCTTAATGAGTCTCGAATAAATGAGCCATGCCTGGTCTTAGCACGGAAAGCTATGAGAGGGGTGGCGCTGGTGAATGTGTTCTTCTTCACCATGATTCTTTATACCGCCTCCAACATTCTTGAATTCTAGAGTCAAAATCTTTAGACTAACCATCCTGCAACCCTATCTTTTAACCATCGCTAAACCAGAGTCATATGGTTACTTTCTACTGTGTCTAGCGTGTACAGCTTCGAGAAATATAGAGAGAGTCCTGGGCAACCTAGGATGTGATGGCTCCTGTCTTTTATCCCATAGAGTATTATTTTGGAGATAAAAGAGCCTAGGACAGAGGAACAAATAACCTGAAGAGTGCGGTGCCCCAATAGGGAATGGGTTTGTATGTACTAGGAATTTTGGGTGTATTCTCTTTGTTCCCTGAACAATCAATAATAATAACGTACAATCTGCTTCAAGGCAGAACTCTTCTTCTCATTAATGCACTAGCTCAGGTCGCGGGTTCAACTAATCCCCCACCCTGTCCATTATTTTCAGTCTAGTAGACTACGGTGTCATTTTGAGGTTGGTTGAGTATCTGTCCTACAAAAAGCCTAGCAATGCCAATGTTGTATCCTCCCGTTTGTCTGACTACCAAACCCCTGTGCATTGATAGTTTGCAGGAAAAATATGAGAAGTTTAGCTTTCCGACCTTTCTAAATCGAGTCATTTAGCTGTAGTAAGATTCTGTGGTGGAATGATAATTCCGTTAATTAGCGGGCAAGGCAACTCAAATCGGTACTCTGAAGTAGAACAGATTGAAAAATTAAATCCTCGTCCAGTTGCTAGATTGTCTAGTGTGTCGTTGATATGGTCACTTACCTCGGATTTTAGAACCTCCTTATAATTTTGTATGTCTTTTAATGTTAAATTTACGAAAGCCATAGCTATTACACTGGTATTTGATGGAAGTTGGAAATCAGGGTTTATACAAGTATCAACAAGGCAATTGATTATATCTAAATTTGTAGTATTACTTTTACCATCACCGACACCGCTACTGCTACCGCCAACGGTACTAGTCATTGTTTGACCATACGCATGCGAATATCCAAAAATAATCAGTATACTTCCAATGAAGACTATGGACATTATTTTATTGATAAAAGCAGGAACATACACTACTATGTATAATGAGGGAACCTTTTTAAGGATATATATTTACAATTTCCTCAAAATTTGAGGCGATCTATTTAGTTCATCTAATCTTATCAATGCTGTTGAGCTACGCCCGTCCACTAATAAAAATTCGAATTCACGGTAAACAGGAAAAATTATAAGTTTCAGTTTGATCGAAAACTCCCACTGCAGTTCTAGCGGGAGTATTTATTGTACCTTTAAGCTCATCAGTGGCAGGATTGGGATCGCTGCGATATTATAATGATGACTGTGTTTGGTAGTGACGAAGTCTCGCTAAATGGGACAGAGGTACAGAGCACGAATAAAAAGAAAAAGAGTGGACTGGGCGGGATTTGACCAGCAGTTGAATTCTCGTTCATCATCTACCATTTTAGAAGACTGTAGAGAGCTGCGGTCGTGGGTTCAAATCGCAACCCTGGTCCACTATAGCTCCTTGCCTTCCTGCGACATTATGCCAAGGACTTTTTCTGTCTATCTGGTTAATCTAGTAGTACTGCCTACACTTTAAGCCAATGTAAAAGTAGTACTAGCCGAGCATCCCTCACCCCTGATGGTAGCCTCAATTGTACCCGTGCCGATTTCACTTACTAGTTCCTCATACGTGAATTCAAAGGTTCTCAGTTCCCCTGGCTCTAATGTAGTTATTACTTGCACTGAAAATAACGGATAGGTTTCGCCAGTAGCACGATTTTCTATTTCTAGGCCTAGTACATTGTTAGGAAACTCTAAAGTTTCGTCACCACCATTTGTGACATTAATTGTGACCGGTTCTCCAACCTCGAAGGTTTCCTCATCTGTCGTCATCTCTAACTGACATTGCTGTTGTTCTCCTCCCACTCCTCCTTCTGTAGCAGTTGTTGTTGTAGTATTGCCCGTTGCAGTACTTATTGTTCCATTCACGCCAAGCATTATCAAAGGACCAAAGGTCTGTCCTCCATCTGTTGATACTCTAAGTACTGATTCACTTGACCCAGTCTCAGGACTTGTTTCCCACCATGAAACAAATACGTTACCTCCAGCAGCTGCTACTATCTCTGCATTTTGTGATTCTGTATCTGAAGAATTGCTTAGGTTTATCTTG
>DATFCN010000105.1:0-9480 GCA_035253045.1 Nitrososphaera sp. | reverse complement strand
TCGTTCTCGCCATCCTTTACTACAGCAGCAGATGTCGGCTGCCATTTTGCATGGTCTTTGCCAGTGCCCAGCCTAGCATAGGCTTCAAACTTCAATTTCTGATTGGGCGCCAAAACGACGATCGGAATATCTTTACTGACGGGTTTAACCGTCTCATCTTCTGATACTAGCTCACCTGAAGCTACGGCTGCAGACTTTTCATTTGCCTCCGCGTCAAGTACTAAAAGAACCCTACACTTGCTGCACCCAAGCGTGCTCTTGCAATCGCACTCATGGGGCAGTACAAATCTACCAGGATCGGTACGAAGCGGAATCAGTCCGAGCCTGTGTGCGACTGCTTCATCATGCATAACTGACGAATTTTCAAGAATCACGACGTCATCTATTGCAAGCGTAGAAACTTCACTTATAGCTAGTCTCCTCAGAGAATTTACATAGTCTCTTGGAATATTAGTAAATTTAACTACAATCCTCTCATTTGTCTTTTCAATAACCTCAACAGATCCAGAAACCAATACTTCCGAAAGATATCCAAAACAAACTTAAAAATCTACCGAAAGTTGCAATATTTGTACGTCTTGGCAGGCATATATATTCCAGAAATGGATGATCTCATTAAATGACAGACAAATTCACGGTCGCTCGCCTCATTTTGGACGGCGACAAATTTGAACTGTTGGTCAAGCCGGATCCGGCACTGGAATACAAGATGGGAAAAAGGTCAGATATCTCAAGCGCACTTGTGTCAGATGAAATTTACTCTGACGCCAATAAGGGTTCGAGGGCATCAAGTGAGAAGATGTTGAAACACTTCAAGACTACTGATTCTGCAGATATCGCCAAGCAGATCCTCGCAAGAGGGGAGCTAAACCTCACTACGGACCAACGTAGGAGAATGGTTGAGGAGAAAAAGAGACAGATAATACAGCACATAAACAGGAGCTTTGTCGACCCAAAGACACACCTACCACACCCCCCAATGAGAATAGAGGCCGCTATGGAACAAGCGAGGGTGCCTATAGATCCATTCAGAAAGATAGACGACCAAGCTAAGACTGTAGTAGATGCACTCCGCAAGATACTGCCGTTAAAGTCAGAGACTGTCAAGCTGACAGTAACTGTTCCCCCGCAATTTGCAGCCCAGTCCTATAGCGTACTAAAGTCCACAGGGGACCTTCGGTCTGAGGAGTGGCTTGCGGATGGATCACTCAAGGCAATGCTTGAAATCAATGCAAGTATTAGGGGACAGTTCCTTGATCGTCTTGGGGCAGTAACAAAGGGGTCTGCCCAAGTAAAGGGAGACTAGGGAAATGACTCACACACTTAAAAATATAAGTGCGGTATAACCTACCCCAAAACGGAGAGAAAAGAAACAATGGAAAATGAGCACACGTTTGCGGAAGGGTTTTTTGCCCTAGTGGTGAGATTTTGAGCCATGCATGAAGTGAAGAGAAGATATGTCATCCCCGGGGACAAGATTGCTGAGGGAAATTTTAGGCCACTTATGAACGTAATCAGATCGGGAAATACTCTTGTTGCTACAAGAATTGGGATTGCAGAGGCAGGGCGCGATGGCGTCAAGGTTATTCCGCTATCTGGTGTATACATCCCACGAGTGAATGACCTCGTTATAGGCAAAATCATAGATCATTCCTCCCTCTCATGGGAAGTAGACATTAATTCATGTTTTTCTGCCCATCTACCTGCTCAAGACGTATTTGGAAGAGATTTTTCCCCAGCGCGGGATGACATGACTAAGCATTTTGCAATCGGCGACATGATAACCGCAAGGATTATTGCTTTTGACCGGACACGTGACCCGATGCTTACTGTTCAGGATCGAGACCTGGGGAAGATCCCACGAGGAGAACTGCTCAGGATATCGGCTACACGAGTTCCGCGACTTATAGGCAAACGTGGCTCTATGATCCAAACTATAGAGCAAGCTACCCAGACACGAGTTCTAATTGGTCAGAATGGAATTGTGGTCGTGACGGGCAGGTCTCCAGAAGGGGTAAGCTTGGCAGTGCGGGCGATTAGGATGGTAGAAGAAGAAGCCCACACAGCAAACTTAACGCAGCGTATTAAAGGACTTTTGAATGTGCCAGATACACCGACTCCCTCTCAGGAGAGAGGCCCACTGAATGCCAGTGCTCCCAAAGCCGGAGAAATTGAATCTGCGATTGATGAGGTGGAAGAAGAATTGGAGGTTGAAGGTGAAAAATGACTCAGACCAGAAATTTGATAGGCGAAAACGGCAAGAGGACAGACGGAAGAGGTGCTGATGAGTTACGCGTTGTAAAAATAACTGTAGGTTCGGTAAAAAATGCTGACGGTTCTGCCTTCATTGAATTTGGGAAGAACAAGATACTAGCTGCGGTATATGGCCCTCGAGAAGTGCATCCTAAGCACATGGCACTTCCTGACAGATGCGTACTCCGCTGCCGTTATCATATGTCACCGTTCTCCACAGACACCCGCAAGAATCCAGCTCCCTCTAGAAGGGAAGTCGAGATTTCTAAGGTAATGCGAGAGGCTTTAGAGCCAGCGCTCATGCTTCAGGATTATCCGAGGGCAGCAATCGATGTCTTTGTGGAGGTGCTTCAATCAGATGGTGGCTCTAGGTGTGCAGGGATCACAGCTGCTTCTGTCGCATTGGCAGATGCTGGTATTAGTATGCATGACCTCGTCGCGTCTTGCGCTGCGGGTAAGGTCGATGACAAGATCGTACTAGATATTAACGACGAAGAAGATAAGGAAGGTCAGGCAGATATGCCAGTTGCATACATGCCCCGGTTGGAACAGGTAACACTTTTACAGCTGGATGGCAGACTTGCCCCTGAACAATTTGATGAATGCCTTGACAAGGCTATTGGCGGCTGCAAGGCCGTCTATGAGATCCAAAAACAAGCATTGATGCAAAAATACTTTGGTAATGAAACGGAACTTAAGGAGGAAGTACAATGAGCTCATCAAAGAGATCAACTATAATTGTTGAACATCTTCGCAAGCAGCAGATGTGGGATGCCTTATCGAGGGGAAAGAGACTCGATGGTCGAGACTTTAGCGAAACTAGGCCACTTGTAATTGAAACAGATGTTATAAAGAAGGCAAACGGCTCTGCAAGAGTCAAGCTTGGAGACACTGAAGTTATTGCAGGCGTCAAAGTAGAGACAGGCGAGCCTTTTGAAGGCCTTGAGAACAAGGGTGCGTTAATCGTTTCAGCAGAAGTGCTGCCTACTGCATCACCATACGTTGAGCCTGGTCCTCCAGACGAGGAGGTAGTTGAACTTGCGAGGGTTGTTGACAGAGGAGTCCGAGAATCCGAGATGATTGATCTCGAAAAACTTGTGCTGGTACCCGGCAGAACAGTATATACAATATTTGTAGATTGCAGCATCCTCAACGCAGATGGCAACCTATTTGACGCAACATCCTATGCCACCGTCTCGGCGTTACTTACATCTAATCTGCCAATATTTGAAATGCAGGATCAAAAAGCGGTAGATACTGGCAAGACGCAGCCTATGCCTATAAGGAGCCTTCCAGTTTCTATTACAGCCGCAAGGATTGGCGATTATGTACTCATAGATCCCAGCGCTGAAGAAGAAGCCTGCATGGACTCGAGAATTACCATAACTACTACAGACGAAGGCTTTTGTGCAACTCAAAAGGGTCACACTGGTTCATTCACCCCCGAGCAGATTAAGAAAGCGGCCGAAGCAGCAACAAATAAAGGAAAGGACGTACGGGCAAGATTAAAGGGGTTGGTCGGAAACAATGGCTAAAAGGAAAAAAACCTCAACAGCCCTAAGCGGACTTGGAGTCAAGTTTGGGGCCACAGTACGTAAACGTTATGGTAAAGTTCATCGCACTCTACATAAGAAGCGCAGATGTCCGTCCTGTGGTTCAATGAGGTTCGGGCGCTTGGCAGCTGGAATATGGCACTGCCCTAAGTGTAACTGCAAGATAGCCTCAGGTGCATTTGATATTCAACTTGAAAAGCTACAAAGCTAGAATCAGAGTTTCGACAGGATCTAGGCATGTATCAGCTAGCATTTATCACGCGCTAGTTCCAGACATTGGCGTGATGCCATCAGGTCATGAAATAGCAGATCTCTCTCTAAGAGACGCTGAGTTTGTCTTCAAAATCGAGACTAGCGATATTGCAACTTTGCGTGCAAGTATCAATTCTTACTTAAGGTTGGTAGATACATCGCACAAGTGCCTAACGGTATGATTTTATATACTCCTGATCTGAATAGCTCTGCAGCTTATGAGTGAACAAGAACTTCCGCCATGGGTGAGAGAACAAGTGTCTAGGTTACAGCAGCTTCAACAGAACCTGCAGGCCATCATGATGCAAAAACAGCAGCTTGAGGTTGAAACGGCAGAGACAGATAGAGCTCTTCAGGAGTTGAAAAAGGCGAACCCTGACGATACAATATACAAAAGCGCGGGCTCTGTGCTCATCAAGGCTAAAAAAGAAGACGTATTCAAGGAGCTAGAGGAGAAAAAGGAGTTATCAAATACACGCGCCATGGTTCTTGGCAAGCAAGAGACAAGGGTGAAAGAAAATCTAAAGGAAGTTGAAAATAAGATAAACGAAATGATTCGCGGCATGCAAGCTGGTGGCTCTCCTTCAGCTGGATCATCAGGCGGCACCGGCCCGAGACCATTGTAATCATATAACGGGGATTATGCAAGTTGAGATATAAGATGTTCGACAGATTACTTTCTTAACTTCTAAGTCTTTGGTACAAAAACCATTTTAGAATTAACAAAAACCTTTAGAAGTGTTGGGTGAGACCACGGAAATGCGCGTTTGAGGTGTTGTCAAATAATGCTAGCTGATTATTAAAAATTATAGATAGTTATAGAGGTCCAAAATACAATATGCGAGGTGCCTGTTAGAATTGTAGTCGACGAGAGGGAGAGGAGCAGTAAGATACCTGAGCTACTGGTTAACGCAGGAGCTGTTGTTGACTTTACACAGTTAAAAGTAGGTGATTATATTGTTTCAACTGAAACAGCTGTAGAGCGCAAAACTGTTCGGGACTTAATAAGCTCCATCTACGACGGCCGGTTGTTTGTACAGTGCTCTGATCTAGTGAATCACTACCAAAAACCACTACTCGTCATACAAGGCAATATGGCCGAGCTCGCTGAGCCTTCCGAAGATGTAGAAAATGTTGATAATAGGCTCCATACAGAGAGGATGTCACTTGCATACGATGCACTGATAACAGTAGCGATGGAGTTCAGAATCCCAACTATACACACTCCTTCTGCAGAACAGACCGCGCACCTCCTGGTGACACTAGTTAACAGGGGCTTACGAGAAGGCAAGGCTACAGGACCGCTATTAAAAAAAATTAAGAAAGAAAACCCGCTTTACATACAACAGCTTTACGTCCTTGCATCTTTGCCTGGAGTAGGAGAGAAACTTGCTGCTAGGATGCTCAAGAAATTCCATACACCTATTAGGGCACTCAATGCCTCAGCAGCTGAGCTCTCCATCTTACCAGGCTTTGGTCTCACACGGGCTGAGCGGATACGGAAGGTCCTTGATACGTCCAACAATGTCAAACAATTAATGCAGAGGACTCTTTTTGACGATCAAGACAAATAAGAAATTCCAACTGCAGATTCAGAGTAATAAATGAAAGATGAAGTTGCAGTAAATTGTTTTAGATCCTGGTGGTGAATTTGTGTGTTATCATAAAACCAGGACTAGACATCTCCCGTTTGACTTAGACCCTGACAGTTGTCTCAATGCCGTGAAAAAGTGATCATGGGAAGACAAAATGAGAAAAGGATACGATCGGCCAGCACGAGGAGACGCACACAAGCTGCTCCTATGCAAACCTTGTAAGTTTGTTTACTATAAAGAAAGCTGACATATAATCTCCCGCTTAGAACGACACGTGCTGTGCTCCTATCAACTTGCAGGGACGCAACGTATTTCTTTATCTGCTTGCCAGAAAGCTATGCCAAGTGTCTGGGTAATCTAAGTGGATGGCGAGCTGAGCACACAAATTCATTTGACAAGTTTGTATTTGCGCCTCAACTTGTTACCACATAACCTGCACTCTTTTACGTTGGCTTGGAATGCTCTGCCGCATGCGCTGCAGTATGTTATCCATTTTCTTGTACGTAAGATGCCTTTGCCCACCAACGAATTGACCGGGATATTCATAAACATTGCAACATTTGCAACTGCATAGTCATTAGTTACCAAGGTAATTCCTAGCTGAAGTGCAAGAGCTATTATCGAAATATCTGATCCCGAAAGTTTGGGGAGGTCTCCGCTTCTGATTGCTGCAGAGGTCGCTTTTTCGATGCTTTTCCTATCTGGATTAAGTATGTGCAAGATGTTGGATTCTAACAACGCCTCTATAGCGCCGTGCGACCTTTTGATATGCTTTACTTCATCAAAAACTTCCTCTGTAGTGCAATATTGGTTTGCAGATGACTGAAATACAAAGCCACTGTAAAACGCACCTGCGTCGACAGCACAACTAATAGCCGAATCTTGAGAACCCAAGTCTTGTAAGCTGCCTCATTCCTTTTTTCTTGAGCCGTAGGAATATTGCATCCTCTGAGCAACGCATGATTTTGATGGGCTCATCTGCATGAATCGCAAATGTTTCTTGGCCGTCGAGTATCAAATGAGACTCATGTGTACTCCTTATGAGGATTTCCTCCGGTGGGATGACCAACTGCGGCAATCTGTTAACTGAAGCAATCGGAGTCAAACTTAAGCAACTCATGCCTTCGTGTAGGACCGGACCGCCAATAGAGAATGAATGACCTGTAGATCCTGTGGGTGTAGACACTACTATGCCATCCATTCGCTGCTTTATTTCGTCACCCATTAGCATAATCGATAGTAGAGGAGTTCTTGTAAGATTCACTCTTATGATGAGTATGTCATTTAAGACGGGCGGCAGAAGCTTACCATTGACAGAAGCCTGAATTCTTATCCTATAGTCATAAAAGCACCTGCCAGAAAGTATTGTCTTGACCGCGTCTTCTATTAGTTCTGTGTTTATCTCAGACAGGATTCCACGATGACCTCCGCTATTTATGCTAAAGAGGGGCACACTTCCAGGCGTCATACGAAATGCTCTCAAGGTAGTTCCATCTCCTCCTATAGCGAATACAAGGTCAAGCTTGATATCCTTCAATTCAGCCGACCCGATTGGAGTTGTGTCTTCAATGATGAATGGAAGCACAGAGTGTACTTTGACACTCTTTTTGTTGAGTAAAGTTGCGACCTTGATAGCTGCATTGTCTGCCTCACTGCTTCCAATCTTCGTAATTATCGCTACGTTGTGGATGTTCGGTGTCATCTCACAGCACTGCTATAGCTGCAGACGAGTTATTAAATGCCTTTACCTCCAAGAAAGAGTATAAGTACCCGATGAAGTAGCGATAAGTATGATGACGAGTAAGTATGCATATCCTGAGGTATTATGCGAGACTCAGTGGGTGGCGGATAATCTGAATAATCCAAATATCAGGATTTTGGAGGTCGACTATGATCCCGAAAATGCGTACAGGGAGGGACACGTCCCCGGGGCGCACCTTGTATGGTGGAAGCGGGACATCAACGATCCCGTCAGGCGGGACATCATTGACAAGCAGCAATTCCAGCAACTTATGAGCAAGATTGGTGCAACAGATGAGACTGAGCTCATTTTATATGGTGATTTTAATAATTGGTTTGCTGCTTTTGCGTTCTGGGTCTTTCAATACTACGGACACAAAAAAATCAAAATAATGAACGGGGGCCGGAAAAAGTGGGAGCTTGAAGGACGCAAATATTCTAAGGATGATCCATTAACTGCTGCGACAAACTATATTGCTAAACCTCCAGAAGAAGGCCTGAGAGCCTACATGCCTGATATTAGAAGAGCGATTGAAAGAGCGGAACAGACGGTGCTAGTAGATGTGCGCTCGCCAAAGGAGTTCTCTGGTGAAATCACTGCCCCACCTGAATATCCAACGGAGCAAGCTCAGCGAGGCGGCCATATACCTGGCGCGAAAAATATCCCTTGGGCCCAAGCAGTCCGGGAAACAGACGGAACCTTCAAGAGTCGCGAAGAACTCGAGGCAATCTATGAAGGGAAGGGTGTAACCCCAGATAAGCATGTCATCTGTTACTGTAGAATTGGAGAACGCTCCTCACACAGCTGGTTCGTACTCAAATACTTGCTTGGATATCCATCCGTTCGTAACTATGACGGCTCCTGGACAGAATGGGGCAACATGATTGGAAATCCGATAGAGAAATAAGTCATTTTCTCCTTTGTATCCATGATGCAGCAGCAAGAAAGAAACTTGATCAAGAAAGGCCAGTTCTACTTCATTTATGACCAAGGCCCCACACTCGTGCTTGAAGACAAGACAAAGCGGGGCCTGGAAGTGCGAAAGAATGTCCTTGATGAAATGTTTGGAGTGGAATCAGACGAGGGGATAATCTATGACTTCGAAGGTAAAGGACATAAAGTTGGGATCAGATGGTATTTCCCAAAGTCAAAATACAGTATAGAGCATGTCATAAAATGTGGAGAAGAATTGGAAGCCCGGTACAAGGCAATAAGGGAATTGACCTGTCCAGACGATGAACAATAGATCGAAATACTTTTAGGAGAAATAAATTTTAGGAAATACAGACATATGTCTGTCTTACTGAAGGATAGGGTCTGGACAATGCTATCCGAAGTAGCAAAGAGAGGCGTTTACCCGCTCCATGGCAATAAATTAGGTATATACCGCATACCACTTGAAATTACTCAGACGTCAGAAATACAAAGTATTCTCAACGATCTCAAGAGTGCTGGATTCAAGATGGATACTCATGCCGACAGGATATACGTGACCTACAAATGGACAGAGAAAGGCGTTGATCCAGCAAACGAAAAAGAGCTCTCTGCAGACCTTAATATCACCGTGGAAATCGTTACAGGAGAGGTCGTGGATCTTATTTACCAGATAAGGCAGCTAGAGTACTTTGGAGACCCATATTGGATTAAAAATTATCGACAGAAAGCAGATCATAATGCCAAGATGGTCATTGACACAATTATTCGCAATACCAAGATAGGTGACAAGTACATCTCGCATTTGCAGAAAGCAGAAAAGTTGTCACTTGAATCGGCCATCCAGAGACTGGAAGAAATGACGCCGTTGGCTAGGAATCCTAAAGCTCGAAGTGCAACCGCTCTTGCAGCCTCAACAGATAAGTCATCTGGTCCCAAGCCTGTAGGTGCAACTGCTGAAGTTGCCTCTCAGGTAGCCACTATTCCAACAACCGTAGCTTCTGCACCAGCAGGTGGTGGAGGTGCTGCAGGCCCAACCACGATTTCACTCACAGGCACAGGAACGAGCTATAGCAAAGCAGAAGGTCCAATTGATGCCAAATTCAAAGAAAAAAGACAAGTGGCTGGTACCTATCAAGGAATTAAAGTATGG
>DATFCN010000104.1:0-4102 GCA_035253045.1 Nitrososphaera sp. | reverse complement strand
TGCAAGTGGTGAGACTATTGCAAAACCTTCTGTAGTGTTGTGAACCATAAACCCTACTATGAGAAATGTACTTAATGCAATTTTCCCAAGTACAACAGAAGCCCCTATGGCTAACCCTTCTCCAAAGTTGTGAAGCCCAATTCCAATTGATATCATTAACGCTATTGTCAAAGGCTTGTCAACCAGGTGATGCAGATGCTGCTGATGATCCAGAGTTTTCGCGTGACTTGGATTTGTCGAGCTATATGAGGATAATTCAGAGGCTTCGTCGTCTCTTCTGTTGACTTTACTGCGTTCACCCATTTTTGAAGAAGCATACATCAATGCAAGAAATGATAGTATTGTTACCAAGGCAATCAAAATCTGGCCGTTGAAGACACCTGCTACGCTCTCTGCAGCGATCTCATTGCCCTCAACTAGCGCATCAATTCCTAAGAAAACCAGCAAACCACCAGTTAGGGAGAGAAAGAATCTATACTTTCCAAGACTGAGACTCCTGATAAACGGAAGCCACAAGAGTCCCGCCAATACCGGTATGATACCTACATAGGTTCCGATAAGCCCAAAGAAAGCTGCCTGTTCGATATCAGGACTTGCAGCAGGTGCAGCTGCCTCAACAGCCTTGCTGAATCTTGTGCCATCAGAACTAGTCACACCCACCTCATAGGGCTCTCCCTCATTCCAAGGAAATGGAATTATCACTTTCGCTTCCCCAAACCTTGACAAATCTTTGCCAGGCTCTATTGCAGCTTGCTGGATTCGGTCATTAACATCTGCTTGGGCTACTGTAACATCGATTGGACCCGTGTTGCGTATGAATGCAATTATTTTTCCACCTTCCTGAAACTCAATCCGCTCTATGCTAATCTCAGGAAGAGGCGTACCTACACCAAGAAATTGATGACCAGGACCAAAGATGAAAGCAACCATTCCTGCTAAAACTACTAAAGGAACAAGCGCAATAGCTATAATTTTTGCAGTTGCAAACGAACGTTTTTGTAACGACGATGATGATGCGGAAGAGGATCTACGGATTTCGTCCTTTTCCATTGTTAGGTACCAACATCTCCCGATATTGTTGTTGTGGTCAGCGGGTAACTACTTATGCTGCCGTTGTATCCGCCGCTGCTGCTGCCTCCTCCGCTGGCGGATTGTATTTGGCTAGGATCCTTAACCAAGAAAAGTCCGACCCACCCTTTCTCTGCAAACTCGGTCTTGTGTGCGTGAAACATATACTGACCAGGATACTTGAAGTTAAACTCGAGAATGGCCCGCTCACCTTGGCTCATAGTCACCATATCAGTGTATTCATCAGGCGTTGTATTCGTACCACTTCTATATAGCTGGTAGAGGTTACCATGCAAATGGAAATTGTTTATCTGGTCAAATTCCAGCATGTTAACAAGGTATACTCTGACAAGCTTGTCTTTTTCTATCTCTATAGGATGGTGCATGTAGTAATAAGGAATAGTATTCACCGCATAGAAGTTATTTTCAGTATCAAAGTCCGTATCAAAGCCGTTCATTATCATAACCATTTCATCGGCTTGAGGTCTAGGAGTCTTGGGATCAACTATGTATACGCCATACAGCCCATGCGAAATATGCTCTTCAAGCGGGGTGACGTGGCAGTGATAGGGATATACCCCAAAAGCCTCGGCATAAAACTCATATACAAATTTTCCTTGAGGGTTAATGGTTTCAAACACTCCATCCATCTCGGATTTGTGGATACCATGTGTATGTATCGAATGAGGCTTTGAGCCATTATTGATGAAATTTATCCTTATGAGATCCCCTTCGGTGGCCCTTAGAGTTGGGCCAGGTATGGTGCCATTAAAAGTCCACACGTTGTAGAATACACCTGGCGCTATTTCCATTACCTGCCTATCGTCTGCAACGAGTGTGAACTCCCTTACGGTGGAGCCGTTGGCAAGTTTGGAAACGCGTCCATAGTCAAATGATCTAAGATATTTGTCGGGGTCTATAACAGCCGGTCCACTGACATTACCGTAACTGTTTACAGGATCCAGAACGTCCCCGCTGGTCTCATATAAGCCATAGCCTGCCGCATGTCCCCCAATAGTATTCTTTTTTAGTTCAGCATCCTGTGCAGTTGCGCGTAGATCAACAAAAGATTGACCGGCAACAGCAAATGCAGTAGATAAAACCGCAGCTGCAACAGCCACGATAACGATAACTTTAACCGTAATAACCATTAGCGATGCAGAATTATTAAGTTAACTTGAGTAATAAACCTTTGTCTATGCTAATAAAGATGGCGTAGGGCAATAATATTAGTATAGGCTAACTTTGGATAGGAAAGATCTCGATAGAACATAGTCATTTAGCAACCTTGGATGCAGATTGGCAACTTTTAGCCTCGTCAGGGCGTCACACATAAGAACTCTAGAGAGTTGCATTTTCTTGATCAATTAGGCAATTTGCCTTTCACCTAGTGAGCAACTGTAGAATGGGCAGCTTAGGTGAGGTTCTTTTTTGATTTTTCTCTTGTAAAATTAAAGTTGCCTTGATTTTTTTCAATTCCTTTCTGTATTTTTTCAATAGCACGAGACATTGCCTTTTCAGCCATTTTGAAATTTTCTGCTTTGACTGCAATTCTATATCTCGGAGCACCGATATATGCGATATTTATAGTACTGGGATTAGTCTTGGTTCCCTCCGTTGCGTCAATAAGCACATTTTTGATAATCTCAATCCCATCAGGTTTCTTGGAGGAAATTTCCATGATTCCTCTGATCTCATTTTGCGGAATTCGTATCTTGCTGCTTTCTTCCTCTATTGCCTTCATGACCTCTTCACTAAGGCTAAGTTTGTTGAGTGCATCTCCTCTGCCCTTTGTTGCTACAGATTCAAAAAATGTATAGACATCATCATAATTTTGAAGAATGCTGTCCTGAATTTCTTTTAGCTGAATATCGCTTAGATTAACTTTCGCCTTAATTGAATCCAGGAATCCTGTGGCCTTTTCATTTCTTTTTACCTCAATGAGCTTTGATTTTCTCTCTTCACCAGAGATCTGTTTGAGCGATGTATCTACTTCTTTTCTGCTCCTGTTAACCTTTATTACTTTTAAAACAACCTTTTGCTTTGGTTTTACAAAACGCTGGATGTTACGTACATATCCAGTAGCAACCTCTCTTATAGAGAGAAAACCTGTAAGACCCTCGTATTCATCTAGCGTAACATACGCTCCATGACCCTTGATATCTCTAACACTCGCAACAACAATATCCCCTTCCTCTGGGAGGCTTTGAATATGAGAATCTGAGGCCAAAGATGACGACGAGGATGATGAGGATGAAGATGATGATGATGGTGTAGACATGTTTCTTAAGAAACTTTACTCACATATGCCTACTTTAAGGTTAGCATTGTTACCATGTAGTAACTGTCAGAGTCTATGAGGAGCACAAGGAAAATAGATGATAAGCACTTTGTTAGGGATATATAGAATGTACGTATACACTACTGGCGGAAGACGACACCTTGTGAATTAACTGTGCGGGAATTCAAGATCTATATAAAGATGAATTTGTTCTGCAGATGTACTCAACGGACTCGGTTCGACTCGACTCAACCATTATTGTCATAACTTAACGCCCTATATCATGGATATTCATAAAGGTACAAGCTGTATCGCTAATATTCTTCTGATAACTATATTTCATTACTGTTCAAACTCGCTCATACGCAGATTATGATTTCTAAGCTTCAATAGATTATTACTTGGCATAACCATGTTCTTCAGTCAATTCGAAGAATTTTCCTTCAATATCATGACATGTAGCACGCCACTCTATATCCAAATACGACTCTTTCGTATCCAGATCTTGGCTCCCCTCGCTTCGACCACCTTGGAGAACGTGTAGATAGGAGATACTCAGGTTGTATTCAGTTGGATTCATATGCACATCCCTGCTCACTTCATTTGTAATGGCCAGCGTTGATTGTTGGTTGGGGCATTATATTTTTTTCTGTAGTTGCCAGCTGCCATCCAGTAAGAAGTATCCAACACAGGCTAGGACACTCAGACCATACGAACATGAATCTTCATGTACGAGGTAATTGTAAAAACCCA
>DATFCN010000103.1:0-25847 GCA_035253045.1 Nitrososphaera sp. | reverse complement strand
GTTGGACGCCAGCAGTAGATGCACCTGTTTTCGCAGTTCATTGCAGTAGGGGTCATTTCCATGCACTGGTGAGTGGATATGCCATAGAATTTGTGTTTATAGCAGTCACCCCCGTCAGCAAACGACTTTTTTGTCCAATGGCAAAGTTCTACTGCAGAGTGGTTGTACACCCCATACTTAGCCTTCTGCAGTCTTGCTTTTAGCTGTGGTGTGATCTGGATTAGGTTATCTTGAGTAGAGTGTGAAACGTGCTCATCTGAGCAGCTCATGTTGGCTTTGGTATTGGGTTATAGATCAGATTTAAATTTTTCACTGCGTGCACTGGTAAGCGTGGCTGTAGATACCGATAGAATAATGAAAGAAGGACTTGACCTTGTCGGCTGGAAGAAAATGCCGTCAGACAGCGCCGTGCACATAAAAGGTAAAAACATAAACAAAGTGCTTATGGGAATAGACATAGGAACTGCAGAGCTACTTCTAGCAAAGCAACTTGGGTGTGATGCAGTCATTGCTCACCATCCTATTGGTGCTACCTCGGTCAATTTTTACAAGGTATTTGGTAGGCATATCGACTATATGGTGGAGCATGGTGTCGCAAAGAAAATCGCAAGAGAGGCAGTTGAGAAGCTTAAGGAGCGAATTGAGACGCGTAACCATGCTAATATTTACAGCAATGTTGTCGGAGCTGCCAAGGCCCTCGGCATGCCGCTTGTAAATATCCATCAGCCATGCGACGAATACATGCGACAAGTTATACTGCATGCCATTAATTCCGGTAGGACAGAATACGTATCAGATATTGTCAAATCCATCAGCAAGATCCCCGAGTTCCTTCATGCTGCAACCAAGGTACGCGTAAAGTTTGGGAAACAAAACAACAAGACAGGTCATTGGGCTTTGGTGGTGGCCGCAGGCACAAATGGTGGCTTTAATATTGCTAAAGCATACTTTCAGCACGGTGTTTCTACAGTCATCTATCTGCATATAGATTATGGCGAATTGATGAAAATGAGGGAAGAAAAGTTGAAGGGCAATCTTGTAGTAATGGGACACTTAGGAGGTGACTCAATAGGCCTCAACGGTCTTGCGGAGCGACTGGAGAATCTAGGCATTGAAACGGTCAGATTAGGCATCCTTCCAAATAGATGATGGTCGAACGATTATATACTCTAGTGGTTGCAAATTTGCTGGCGAGTTGGCCTTCGTAGTATAGCCTGGTTAGTATAGGCGGCTGTGGCCAATTATTCAAATACTGGCAGAGACCGCTTGAGGAGGGTTCAAATCCCTCCGAAGGCCCCATCTTGAGATAGTATCAAGAACACCTTTCGGTAAGGCTTTTGAACTAATAAAAAGAAGGAAGGAAAAAGAATTCTTTTACATCTTTTGGCCGAAACTGAACCTACCGTATCTTGCAGTTGCTATGATGATCCCAACGATTGCAACAGCTAGTACGATTACAGCTATTGTGCTGAATTCTGGGATTACGGAAGTACCTATAAGATCGATTGACTCTGCGCCTGCTGGGAAGCCAATTAATAGCGTTCTAGTGTCTTCTGCTGGTTCGATTTCGCCAGGTTGTTCATATTCCGCATTATCGATAAACGCAGCAAAATCAGCATCTTCTCCTTCAACTGTTTTAGAATCAATCACCTCTCTTGGTAGTCTGAGAGCTAGCGTTCCATTACTCATTGAATCAAGTGTAATTCCAAGTGTTTGATTCTCACTATTGATTGTCATGTTCTGCACAGAGCCGCCCATGATCCTGTATTCTATGGGATGAGATTGGCCCCCCACTGTAAGGTCAAATGTCGTCCATTCTCCTCCTCCTGTTGCGTTAATAGCAGGTACCTCTGCCTCTTCCGTTGTAGCACCGCCTGTTGCGTTAGATGTGGCAGTATCTTCTGTTTGGGCATAAGTGATTCCAGTCTGAACAACAACCAATGCAAGTGATGCCATTAATATTGCCATTAATGTATATGTTTTATAGTGCATTCTCCTTCATGCTCACCATCACGCTATAATTGCGTCACTATTTATCCTTTTTTGTGCATACTCTGACGCTTAGTTCAATTCAAACACGCTCTGATGGAATGTCATGAACTTCTCAAATGAAAATCAATTTATCTCCTTTGCGAATACTTATATATGCTGACTCTTCATTAGGCTTGGCTTTGACATTTTTTTTTACAGAAAATCTGAGTTTCTGTTGGGAGATATGTTCTATTGTCTGAAAAAAAGACGGTCAAGATAACGAACCACATATACCAGCCAAAACACGAAATCCTGCCCAAAGCTGATGCAGAAGAGATCCTAAAAAAGTACAATGCCAAACCAAGTCAGCTTCCCTACGTTATGATAAGTGACAAGGCACTGGAAGACTTGGATGTTAGGCCAGGTGACATTATTAAAATAACGAGAAAAAGCCCGACTGCAGGTGAAAGTGTATATTACCGTTATGTCGTAGAGGGTTGAGTATCTAATGATAGAGAACTCTATTGAAATGTGGCCCATCATTAATGACATTTTACGAAGGGAAGGCGTTGCAAGGCAACACCTGAACTCTTATAACGAATTCATGGAGCGGGGGCTCCAGAGTATAATCGACGAAGTGGGCGAAATTGAAATAGAAACTGCAGAATATCCCTACAAGATCAAACTTGGAAAGATAAAACTTCAGCAACCAAGAATAATGGAGCTTGACGGTTCAATAACTCATGTTGCCCCAATGGAAGCAAGACTCCGTAACTTAACTTATGCATCGCCTGTAATGCTGGAATGTAGCGTAGTTGAAGATGGTAAGATTTTGGAATCACGTTTTATCCACATAGGCGACATGCCAGTGATGGTTAAGTCTAATACTTGCATTCTGCACAACTTGCCCGAGTCCAAGCTTGTCGAATTTGGCGAAGACTCCAGGGACCCTGGCGGCTACTTCATCATCAATGGCTCAGAGCGGGTCATAGTAGGACTTGAAGATCTTTCATATAACAAAATAATCGTCGATGCTGAAGAAACCACTGGCACTCTGCTGTACAAGGCCAAAGTCTATTCTTCGATTGTAGGCTATAGGGCAAAACTAGAACTAATAATGCGTCCTGATGGTTCAATAGTGACTAAAATCCCCGGCTCTCCAGTAGACATTCCGCTTATCACACTAGTAAGAGCTCTTGGCCTTGAATCCGACAAGGATATTGCTGACTCGGTTTCTCTCAATGAAATCATACAAGATGAGCTTGAGCCTTCATTTGAGAAGGCTGGTGATGTCAACAGAAGCAGAGACGCCATTGTATATATCAGCAAGAGAATTGCACCTGGCATGCTTGAAGAGTTTCAAATCAAGCGAGCTGAAACATTGCTTGATTGGGGTCTTTTACCACACATCGGCAAAAACCCTGACAATAGGCACGAAAAAGCCTTGTTCTTAGGTGAGGCAGCTTGCAAGCTTATTGAGCTCAAACTTGGCTGGATAGGTGCTGACGATAAAGACCATTATGGCAACAAGGTGATCAAGTTTGCTGGCCAGATGCTCGCCGACTTGTTCCGTACTGCCTTCCGTAATTTAATACGTGATATGAAATATCAGCTGGAGCGCTCTGGCCAAAAGCGCGGCATCAATGCAGTCGCTGCTGCTGTCAGGCCCGGCATTGTGTCAGACAAGTTGAACAACGCAATTGCAACAGGTAATTGGGGTAGGGGCCGAGTAGGCGTTACACAGCTGCTCGATAGGACAAATTACATGTCGACTATTTCGCATTTGCGAAGGATCCAATCCCCTCTTAGTAGGAGTCAGCCTAATTTTGAGGCAAGGGATCTGCATGCAACGCATTTTGGCCGAATCTGCCCCGCAGAGACTCCTGAGGGCTCCAACTGCGGTCTCGTCAAGAATCTTGCACTATCTGCCATAATTTCAGTCAACATTCAAAATGCCGAAATTACAGAAAAGTTGTATGAGCTGGGAATACAAAGCGTAGATGATGTCGACCAAGCTCTAAGAATGTCAGGCACAAGGGTATTCGTAGACGGCAGGCTTATCGGCTATATTGAGAAGGGTGAACACCTCGCCGACACACTTAGATCTATGAGAAGATCTGGCAAGATCCATCCTCATGTTGGTATATATCTTTACAGTTCCCAAAATGCCAATGCCACAAGGCGCCTTTATATTAGCTGTAACGCTGGCAGGGTGCTGAGACCACTTGTGGTAATTAGAGACGGTAGGCCACTTGTAACATACGAGGTGATTGAAAAGATCTCGAAAAAATTCCTTTCTTGGAATGACCTCATCTACATGGGTATGATCGAGCTGGTAGATGCAAATGAGGAGGAGAACTGCTTTGTCGCAATTGATCCAAAGAAAATAGAGCCTCCACACACTCATCTAGAGATATTCCCATCCGCCATCTTGGGTGTGGGAGCTTCAATCATCCCATATCCTGAACACAATCAGTCACCAAGGAACACCTATGAAAGTGCTATGGCAAAGCAGAGCCTCGGCTTTTCTACTCCTTTGATGAATGCAAGCACCTATGTCAGGCAGCACTTTATGCTCTATCCTCAAACGCCCGTAGTGAGCACAAAGGCGATTAATCTACTTGGTCTTGAAGATCGCCCAACAGGACAGAATTGCGTTGTAGCTGTGCTTCCATTTGAAGGCTACAACATAGAAGACGCAGTAGTCTTCAACAAAGCGTCAGTAGATAGAGGGCTTGGCAGGACATTCTTTTATAGAATTTATGAAGCAGAAGCAAAGCAGTATCCTGGCGGAATGAAAGATAATTTTGAAGTACCGCCATCAGATGCCAATATTCGGGGTTACCGAGGCGAGAAGGCCTATCGTCTACTTGAGCAGGATGGTGCGATAATGCACGAGGCGGTGGTGAACGGCGGTGACATCTTAATCGGCAGAACTTCACCTCCTAGATTCATGGAAGAATACAAGGAGTTTGAGGTGAAGGGCCCGTATAGGCGGGACACCTCAGTCGGCGTGAGGCCGTCAGAAAATGGTGTAGTCGACACAGTCATTGTAACCCAGTCTGTTGAAGGCGGCAAAATGTATAAAATTAGAGTTCGCGATATGCGCATCCCTGAAATTGGTGATAAGTTCGCCTCACGGCATGGCCAGAAAGGAGTTGTAGGCATGTTAGTCAACCAAGAAGACTTGCCATATACTGAATCCGGCATTGTGCCAGACATCATGATCAACCCGCATGCATTTCCATCAAGGATGACCGTCGGCCAATTCATGGAATCGCTTGGCGGCAAGGCCGCTTCACTTCGCGGCAAAATAGCCGACGGCTCTGCTTTTCTTGGAGAAAAACTAGATGATATCAAGGGTGCAATGGAGCAGTATGGCTTCAAGTATACCGGCAAGGAGGTAATGTATGACGGCAGGACTGGACGAAGGTTTCCTGCAGACGTGTATATCGGAGTCGTTTATTACCAAAAGTTACATCACATGGTTGCTGACAAGATCCATAGTCGAGCCAGAGGTCAGGTTCAGATGCTGACAAAGCAACCAACGGAGGGTAGGGCACGTGGTGGTGGTTTAAGATTTGGAGAAATGGAGCGTGATTGTCTTATCGCATACGGCGCATCCATGATGCTAAAGGATAGATTGCTAGAAGAGTCAGACAAGGCTGAAGTAAACGTCTGTGAGCGGTGTGGCTTACTGGCCTATTATGATGTCAAACAGCGTCGATACATCTGTCGTGTATGTGGGGAAAAAGCCAAAATATCATCGGTGGTAATTGCCTATGCATTCAAGCTGTTGTTGCAGGAAATGATGAGTCTCAATGTTGCACCGAGGCTACTTGTAAAGGAGAAGGTGTGAGATAGTAGATGATGGAAGAATCTGCAAAAACTCTAGGTGGAATTAAGTTTAGTGTATGGTCACCAACTGAAGTGCGCAAGTTCTCCGTAGCTGAGATTACAGCGCCTGAAACATATGACGAAGATGGAATGCCCGTACAGGGCGGCTTGATGGACAACAGGTTGGGCACGTTGGAGCCCGGACAAAAATGTGCCACTTGTGGGAACACTTCTGCGAAATGTCCTGGGCATTTTGGGCACATCGAGCTAGCTGAGCCAGTGCTCCACATAGCATTTGTCGACGATATTCATAAGCTGTTATTGATAACCTGCCGATCATGCAATAGAATCAAGCTTGATGTAGAAGAGCTTGCTTATTACAAATCGATCCGCGACACGAAGGCAGCATATGCAGTAATTACACTTGAAAACATTAAAGATGATATTATTGAGAGGGCTAAAAAGGTCAAGACTTGTCCTCACTGTGGCAAAGAACAATATGACCTGATATTTACGAAGCCGACAATATTTGTTGAGAGGACTGATGCTGGCGAAAACAGACTGCTTCCAATCACTATTCGAGAAAGGCTCAGCCATATTCCTAATGATGACCTGACACTGCTTGGCTATGATCCCAAGACCGCAAGACCAGAGTGGTTTGTGCTGCAAGTGCTCCCCGTACCACCAGTGACGGTCAGGCCTTCTATTATTCTAGAGACTGGCATTAGGTCAGAAGATGACCTGACCCACAAGCTTGTAGATATAATCAGGGTAAACCAACGCCTCAAGGAAAGCAAGGAGGCAGGAACTCCTCCACTTATCGTACAAGACTTAGTGGATCTACTACAATATCATGTTACGACGTACTTTGACAATGAAGTTTCTGGTATTCCGCAGGCTCACCACAGATCTGGTCGGCCGCTTAAGACTCTTACGCAGAGATTGAAGGGTAAGGAAGGACGATTTAGAGGGTCACTTTCAGGTAAGCGTGTTGACTTTTCTAGCCGGACTGTGATTTCTCCAGACCCTAATCTTGCGATATCTGATGTCGGCGTACCTGTGGATGTTGCAAAGAAGCTAACTATACCAGAAACAGTTTCGCAATGGAATCTAGAGCGGCTCAAAGAGTTAGTGATGAATGGCCCTAATACATATCCCGGAGCAAACTACATCATTAGGCCAGATGGAGTCAAGATTAGACTTGATTATGTTACCGATAGGAAAGCAATATCTGATTCGCTTGCTCTTGGCTACATTGTAGAGCGCCACCTTGCAGACGGTGACATTGTCATTTTCAATAGGCAGCCGTCGCTGCATCGAATGTCTATTATGGCCCACAGCGTCAAGGTGCTGCCATACCGCACATTCAGACTGCATCCTGCTGTCTGTCCACCCTATAACGCTGACTTTGATGGAGACGAAATGAATCTTCATGTGCCGCAGAGCGAAGAAGCAAGGGCTGAAGCAACACTTCTCATGAAAGTGCAAGATCAATTAATCTCCCCCAGATATGGTGGCCCTATCATCGGTGGTATTCGAGACTTTATTACAGGTGCGTTCATCCTTACTAGTGACAGCTCAACTCTGACAAGAGATGAATTCGCAAATTTGGCCATGCTAGGTGGCTACCGTGGACCGTTACCCGAGCCACTTATAACCACAGAGCACGGCCAAAAGAAGTACTCTGGCAGGCAGCTGTTCTCACTCTTCTTGCCAAAGGACTTTAACTTTATAATTACCTCAAAGTGGAACAAGGCTGCAAAGGGCGAGGGCAAGGACGTAGTCATAAAGAATGGTGAGCTTATCAGTGGCGTTATCGACAAAGCATCAATTGGTGCCGAAGAACCAGACAGCGTGCTCCACAGGATCGCAAAGGACTATGGTACAGACGCAGCAAAAAAGTTCCTTGACTCAATACTTACCATGCTTAAGACATACATCACCCATAGAGGATTTAGCTATGGATACTCTGATCTCTGGCTACCGCCAGAGAGCCGACAAGGCATCAGTGAGATCATTCAAAGGACCTATGAAAAGGTCTATGAGTTGATACAACAGTACAATGAAGGTACGCTTCCGCTAACACGGGGTCTATCTGGGGAAGAAGCACTGGAGCTATATGTTGTTAATGAACTCTCCCGTGCCCGTGATCGCGCTGGCAGGACAGCCGACAGGGCATTTCCTAACGAGAACTCTGGTGTAATCATGGCCTCTACTGGTGCAAGAGGCTCGACGCTCAACATCGGCCAAATGACTGCAGCCTTAGGACAGCAATCGATTAGAGGCAAGAGAATTCAGAAGGGCTATCACAACAGAGCGCTTTCCCATTTTAAGCCAAATGAAACCAACCCTGATGCAAAAGGCTTTGTCAAGTCTAACTATCGCGATGGTCTCTCTCCACTTGAGTTCTTCTTTCACGCAATGGGCGGAAGGGAAGGCCTTGTAGACACTGCAGTCAGGACCCAGCAATCTGGTTATATGCAGAGAAGATTGATCAATGCGCTTGAGCACCTGAAGATAGAATATGATCATACTGTACGCGACCCTCATGGCAATATCGTGCAGTATCTATATGGAGAGGACGGTATTGATCCTGCAAAGAGCGATCACGGTGAGGCTGTCAATATTTCAAGGCTCATTGAAGCCGAATCAGTTGTCGACGAAGGACGCAAAGCTATTGAGGATGTCACCAAGGACATTATTTCGAAATATGCAAAAAGCCTCAACCCAAGAATGAAGTCTAGTCTGGAAAAGGCGCTTCTTGAGAACAGGCTTAGCAAAGATGGTGTTGAAAAAGTAATGAAAAAGGTGCTTGATCTTATTGACAGGGCGCTTGCAGAGCCCGGAGAAGCTGTAGGTGTAGTGACAGCACAGTCAATAGGTGAGCCTGGAACCCAGATGACGCTCAGGACATTCCACTTTGCCGGCGTTAAGGAGAGAAACGTGACACTTGGACTTCCAAGGCTGATCGAGCTTGTAGATGCAAGAAAGAAGCCAGTGACACCTACCATGGATATTTACCTTGACGAGAGTCATAGAGTGTCAAGAGAAAAGGCCCTTGAAGTAGCAAGAGAAATATTATTTACTCAGATTGGCGATCTTGTTGATAGGACAGAGACTGACTATACAGGTATATTGACATTCCATCTATCTGAAGCAAAGCTAGCAGAACGAGGCTGCACTTTTGCAGATGTACAAGGAGTACTTGAGACCTCAAAGAAGAAGTATAGCATCAAGCCAAACGAAAACAAGCTCTTCATTAAATTGACAGTTCCAGATGAGCCCGATGCGCAGACCTTGCTGACACTTAAGAGCAAGTTGCTCAGTACGCGTGTAAAAGGTGTAACGGATATTGAGCGTGTAACAATTGTTAAGCAGGACGAAGAGTGGGTCATCCAGACCGCTGGCTCTAACCTTGCAAAGGTGATGGCAGTAGATGGTGTTGATACTACCAGAACTACGACGAATAATGTTTACGAGATCTGGCAGATGCTTGGAATTGAAGCAGCAAGAACTGCACTTGTTAAAGAGATAACAAATACCCTTGAAGAGCAGGGCCTGGAGGTAGACACGCGACACATCATGCTTGTGGCAGACCTTATGACATCAAAAGGGTACTTGCAACAGATAGGCAGGCATGGCATTGCAGGAACTAAGACATCTGTACTTGCAAGGGCAGCATTTGAAATCACAGTGCCAACAATTGCCAAAGCTTCACTTGAAGGACAGATTGAAACATTACGAGGAGTAACAGAAAACGTTATAGTAGGTGCTACTGTACCTGTCGGCACTGGAATGGTAGACCTGTACATGAAGGTGAAGGACAATGAGAACACTGGAAAAAGTGATTAAGGACGCAATAGCTACGGAAAAGTACAAGAGTGGCGTCAAAGAAGTATTGCAGTCAGTCAAAGGCTCGAAGCTAATAATCGTCAGCAAATCCATTGATCCTGATGACAGGAAAAAGCTCGAAGAGCAGGCCAAGTCTATCAATGTTGCAGTCTATGGGTATCCCGGCACTTCCGTTCAACTGGGTAAGCTCTGTAATAAGCCTTTCAGAGTCACTACTATAGCGATCAGGAGCGGTACAGCAGACGAAATAAGCGCAATAGTGTCAGAGAAAAATGATAAGTAAGGCTGAAGGTACCTGTGAGACATAAATTGGATTGTGAGAATGATTTACTGTTGCCCTCTCCATCATCTTTTGCCGTATACTTAGGTATAGGGATACTATGAAAATGACTGAAATTAAGCTTACTTCTGATGAGTTGCGCCTAATGTCCCTGTTCCAGAGCATTACCAGCGCAACAGCAAGAGACTGCATCGTCGATGACAAGATGGACCGCGTTATTTTCGTTGTAAATAAAGGCCACATGGGCCTTGCCATTGGCAAAGGCGGTTCCACGATCAAACAGCTGCAGAACATGGTTGCAAAAAAGATAGAACTCGTTGAATTTTCTGATGATCCTGCAGAGTTCATCCGCAATATGCTTAATGCTGATATGATAAACGATGTTAAGATATCTGAAAGAGGTGATGGTATGAAGCAAGCAGTTGTCACAGTTGATCCTAGGAAAAAAGGAGCCGTGGTGGGGCGAGAGGGAAGGAATGCAGAGAAGGCAAGACTTCTTGCGAAACGATACTTCCAAATATCCAATGTGTTAATAGTTGGCCCTGACCAGGGAAATGGTAGTAATAGGGTGAATATGAATGGGTAAATCTCCGCTAGGTTTGTTCGCCGGCAGGGTTCTTAAGGCAAAAAAGAGCCGTGCTCGGTGGGCAGAAAAATATTATAAGAGAAGGATGCTCATGCTTGACAAGAAGGCAAATCCTCTGGAAGGTGCCCCCCAGGCAAGAGGAATAGTACTGGAAAAGGTTGGAATTGAGTCAAAGCAGCCGAACTCTGCTGTACGCAAGTGCGTCAGGGTTCAGCTCATAAAAAATGGCAAATCCGTTACCGCCTTCTTACCCCGGGATGGTGCTCTTAACTTTGTCGACGAACACGATGAGGTAATCATTGGGGGTATCGGGGGCTCGATGGGTGGAGCAATGGGTGACATTCCTGGTGTCAGGTGGCAGGTCTTCAAAGTCAACGGTGTATCATTGATTGAACTTGTCTATGGAAGAAAGGAGAAACCAAGAAGATGAGCGGCAAGGAGCAGGTAAATATCCAGCTATTCCACAAGTGGGACATGAGCAATATCGAAATAAATGATCCAGGCCTCAAATCTGTCATTAACCTAAAGCAGGCAGTCATCCCAGTCACGTTTGGTAGGCATGAGCACCAGCGCTTAAAGAAAGCAGAGGTCAATATTGTAGAGCGTCTTGCAAACAAGATGATGCACTTTGGCAAAAAGTATGCAAAGAATACTGGCAGAATGGGTGGCAAGAAGGCAAAGATGCTCAACATTATCAAAACAGCATTTGAGGTCATACACCTTGAAACTGGCAAGAACCCTGTAGATCTGCTGGTAAGGGCAATCGAGAACTCTTCACCAAACGAGGACACAACTCGCATCGTATACGGTGGCGTCGTCTACCATGTGTCGGTTGACGTAGCTCCGTTGCGCAGGGTGGATCTTGCCCTTCGCTTTATTGCAGAAGGTGTGAGAGAATCTACATATTCAAGCCTACAGACCATAGAAGAGTCACTTGCCAAGGAAATCATTCTAGCTGCCAATAACGACATGGCAAGTCATGCGATCAAGAAAAAGCACGAGCAAGAAAGAATCGCTATGGCTTCAAGGTAAACAGAGTCTTTTTTCTTTTCTTTTTTACTGGATTTTTGGGTAATATGAGAGACTATGGCTCCATGTCGACCTATATTTTTATTCAATACGCCATATTGCATCTGACAGCAACTTCGCTCTATCTTTTATCCTCCTAAGTTATAGGATCTAGCATGCAGTATCAATTACTGCTGAGCGCATAATAATAATAATAATAAGGCATTTTAAGTAAATGCCTCTTATGATTTATTGATTCCATAACATGGTATTTGAAGTAGAATTAGAGTTAACAATAGATGAAGAAGATGGATCTAAAGTAGTCCAAAAAATGTCAGAACTTGTAACTAAGGCAAAGGAACTTGGTTTTGTTATATTGGAAGCGGAAGCAAAACAAGAGGAGAATGATGATGAGGAGGGAAGCGACAAGCTTGAGAAAAAGGAAGAGTAATACTATTAAATGGCTTTTACCTCCTGGACTTAAAGGATATCGCCAGCAACACATACAGCTAGTGGGAAGTACTCAAAACAAAGGGATTCTGAGGTTGAAATCAGACTATGTTTTCTGCTTAAAATATTACTACTGGTTGTTTAATCTGTTCCAGTCACTCTAGATTAATAAAATAGGTCAACCCCGATTGCTGTCCTTGCAAATGAAATAATTGATGATTATGCTGAAATTTCCTTGAAATCAGTTTAGCCTGAGCGAAAGAAACTTATCTACGCAGGAAAGTTTTCTAAGCTAGGGCATCAGATTATGAATGATTAAATAACAATAGGTGGCAGATGCCAGAGAAATGAGCAGCAAGGATGAATTGACTTTTTCAAAGGAGGCTCTTCTAAAGACACAGGCAGGTAAGAACATAATTAAGGAGAGAATGCTGCAAAGTAAGGGCTACAAGCAGTTCAACCACTACAAGGAAAAGACCGATCAGGAATTTCCTGGATTCATCCAGCGCTTCACCTTATCCTTGCATAAAGCAGTCACTGCCGATAGTAATCCCTCAGGTACAATACGCAAATTCGCCGAAGAGGTTGATTCACAAGAGCTTGCACTCCCACATAGTAGCATGCCAGATATTAAAATGAGATTGTCAAACCCTGACATTCTTTTGGACAGAGTCAGACGCATACTAGATTCTAATTTTGTCAAGATGACATTTCCCGTTTTCAATGCACTTTACGATAGTGCATCTAAGTACTTTGGCGACAGCATGTCTGAAGAAAAGAGGAAAGCTGTCATCGATGGCCACATAATCGCAATTGATCTTTCAGAGCCTATGGACAGAATAGTCGACAAGGATGAAGATCTGGAGTATCTTGACGATTACAAATTCATGAGTCCGTACATACTTGCAATAGCGCGCTCCAACATTGCTCAAGGGGGCGATGCAGTTTTGGCGGCTTTTGAAGAGGGTTTTCGTAATGCTAGAATCGGCCAGTATATAGATGTCAAGCTAAAGATGGAACCAGCATCAATTAATGACGAAAACATGACTGAATGCTATAAGAAATACCGGGCAGTGATGGGAACTGCTGGCAGGAACATGGCGCTCAACCGTCGTCCCCTTTCTGATATTTTCCATCTTGGCATGGCCAAGGCTGGTGAGTGTGTCGGTTGTGGCAATGAGATCGAAGACGCCCTAAGAAACAATGAAGTCAAGATTCCATCATGGCCGCTCTATTTTACTATCAATATGGGAAATGTCCAGCGTGGCTTTGAACTCACACTTGCAAAGAGTGATCTCTTTCTGGATGAAGCAAAAATTGCAATTGACATGTTACCTGATAATTTTGAGATAAGGCCCTTTTTGGAATTTCTTTTCCTGACAGTCCGTCACTACAATCAGTACTGGTATAATGAACTTGTGCGACGTGCGCCCTTTGATGAATTCAATAAAAAGATAGGGGAAGTTGTTACAAGAAGATGATAATGATGATGTGGTCTGAAAAGCACAGACCGAAGACAGTGCAAGAAATGGTGGGTAATGAGGATGTTCGGATTGTTGCAATAAAGTGGTTAGTAGGGTGGGTGAGTGGCAGTAGACCACTCCTATTAGTGGGTCCACCGGGCACGGGTAAGACCACTCTAGTACACGCACTTGCAAGGCAGCTTGACTATGATATTGTAGAGATGAATGCAAGTGACATACGCAACAAGGAAGCCCTGCAGGCAAGGATAACACCAGTTTTTCAAAATACTTCCAACCTAATCGGGAAAAAGATAATGCTTTTCTTAGATGAAGTGGACGGCATCTCGGGTAGGGAGGACACTGGTGGTCTTGACACCCTTATCAATCTAATAAAAGAGCCAACAGTGCCAGTGATAATGGCTGCAAACAAAAAGTCACTCAAGATAATGAAGCTTGCCAAAGCTTGCAAAATAGTAGAGTTTAGTCCTGTACCGCCACGACTACTGCTGTTATTTCTAGACCATATATTGCTGTCTGAAGGGATAAAACTTGGATCAGGCGACAAGAGATCAATAATAGACAACAGTAGAGGTGACATCCGATCGTTGCTCAACAGCGCGCAGTCACGTGCTGCAGGCTATTCTACGGTTTCAAACAAAGATATGGTGGATGTAGATATTGCAGATGCAATCAATGGCTACTTTAATGCCGACACTCTGAACCAATCGATGCAGTTCATAATAAGAGCAGATGCGTCATATCCTGATCCTCGATATCGTTTAATATCCCCCGAGGAGAGGCGGAAGGATATGCTAGCAGCCTTATTCTCGAGCATAGTTTCCTCAGAAATGGAACAGGATGATCTTACTTTATTGTTGAATGTACTTTCAAAAGCAGATGTGATTGTTGGAAGGGCCAACGCATCAAGGCAATGGCATCTCCTGAAATACGTAAACAGGCTGATCTCCACAGGGTTATATGAAAAATCACGACAGAAGGGCATCAAATACCATCAGTATTCAATGCCCTGGACCGTGATGGGCCCGATATTTGCCCGCTCGCAGTCGACAAAGAAGATTTTGGATGTCCTTGCTGTGACTCTTCATGTATCAAGAAGCTCTGCAGGACTATTTGTTCTATCATATTTCATCAGAGCAATGATCGACGAAAAAATAGATCCATTAGAGTTTGCTCTGGATAACTTTCATGACGACTCGATTGCCGAGCCAATAGCAAAAGAGATCGAGAAGGTGAAAAGGAAACGAACGATTGGATAAGGCTTTTGGTTAAATACAAGGGTAAGTGCTCTGCATGCGGCAAGGAGATATCTGCAGGCCAATATGCTCTTTGGTCAAAGAGTAGCAAGGCAATCAAACATAGCCAATGCAACGCCCCAGAGCCTGCAACAACTGAAAAAAGACACACGACCTTGAACAGGCAACAGCTGGCGGAAGCAGAGGCTGTTGATTGCTTTATTTGCGGCAGGCCTGTTGCTCGCAGTGACTCTGGCTTTGAGGAGGCCCTTGACTATAGTAGACAGGCAGTATCACAGGCGTATATATGCAATGTATGTCTGGAAGACCCGAATACCTATCAGAATTATCAGAATGCATTCATTGAAAAGGTTCACAGATTAGCAAAAGTCAAAATTTGAATGATGTGTGAACAGTGAACAACCATGATAACCAGAACCTAGCATATATGAATTAACTCGGACCTTTGTTAACTATGTTTCTCGGTTTGTCAATCAATCATTTGCGAAAGTAATGCTGGCGATAACAGCTCCATTTTCTGTCACAAGAACAGACGATATTATCTTTTTATTATCATTCTTTTATGTCCAGAATTATGAGCATGGTGGACAAACTGGGCCGTCCGTATCTAAGCCATAAAATTCAAGCAAGTCATCTATTTCAGAAGTTGTTGAATTCCTAATGTCCAGATCAGGAGCTACTGCGCGCAGCAGTTCAAGTCGGCTTGTGAATACGTCCACAGGGTCGTTGGATTCTGGTGGTACATCGGTCTGGTTTATATTGGAACTTTGTTCGTTATTTGGAACCGTATATAAACTGCCAGTTTTTTCTTGTAATGAATAATTGTCCGCAGCTGTTTCTTGGGCGATTGCTGCTAACGGGTCACCAACTGCACCCACTAAGGAAATAGCCACTATCAGGGCAAATAACCTTGGTGTCAGCATGAGATGATGATACTTTCCGCCGATACAATTCTTAAAAACTTGTCTAGATTTTTATGAATCATTAAAGGAAGATTTTCTTTGCTAATGCTGTAGTAGTATAACAACTTCTCTTATTTTTGTATACTCTATATAGCATGACTTTCAGAAGAAACCTTTCTATGTTAAAATTTCTACTTTAAAAACATACTCTATCTTCTCTCACCTTTTCTCTTATCTTCTACAAGTTCATAATCCGATCATACGTAGTAGCAGCCGCAGCAGAATAAAATTGTAAATCGATAAAAAAAGAGATATCTTGTCACAGACTCCCCTGTTTAAGCTATAAGAAGGAGACCAAGTTCTATATCATATACTATCCGATGGAACATTCCGTATGATTTGTAATTACGTTTAAGGTTAATGAATGCCTTATTAGAGAGTAGTGTTTGATGCTTATTATAGGGGAAGATTCCAGAGGGGATGCCACAAATCTTTGTCTTTCTCAAATGGCATTTCGTCGGCGATTGTTTCTATGATTTGTATCTCTTCTGCGGTATTTCTGGTCTTTCTTTTGTGGTTTACAGGAACAAATGGATAAAACTTGTTCGATTTGTAATCATATACCAGAAAGGAGCTTTGATTGTTATCTCTCTCGTTATAAAACTGAAAAGCTGCAGCAACTATTTGATCTGAAAAGCCTCGCTCTGTGACCAACTCTCCAACTGCTGTTAACCCTACCAAAAGATCTTCAATCCTTTTTCCATAGAGGACTATCCAGAGATAGCCTTGGTGATCTGTAACTGTATCATAATGCAGATCAATGGTAGAAGGTTCACCTCTTTCCATAGCATCTAGGAACTTCTTGACTTCCTGCTCAGTTTCGCGAAAATATTTTCCACCATTGGTCTTTATTACTAAAGCACACCTACCCGTTGTCACAAGCCCTATCTTCGTATCCAAGGCAATGTGGGATGAGGATAGAGAAAAGATAAGGTCTGAATCGTTTACTCTATCTTTTTCATTTGTCCACCTCGCCACTCTATCTTTGATTCTATCAAACAAAAAATCCAACTTGCTATTGTTTACCCTACACCTTTTATACTATATAATTACAAGTATATTTTTTTGAAGTCAATAAGCAGTAGAAACCTTGGTCGGCGCATAGATACTTTTCAGTTGTCTGTCCGAGTACCCCTGTTCTATCTTTGGTTTCACTGGGGCATACCGTGGTCTATATCGTCCCAGTAGTATAGAGTTTCCTACTACAGTTACTGAACTCAGAGCCATAGCTGCCCCAGCAAGTATTGGCAGCCATCCAAACACACTTAGCCCAAGCAAGGGTACCAAAGCGCCCCCTGCTATAGGTATTAGACCTGTGTTGTATGCAAATGCCCAGAACAGGTTCTGCTTTATTTTCGATACAGTCTTTTTGCCTAATTCCAGAGCAACTGCTACGTCCCTAACATCACCTTTTATCAGAATGATACCGCCTGTTTCCTTTGCTACATCAGTTCCAGAACCTATGGCTATTCCCAAATCTGAACGTGCTAGTGCTGGTGCGTCATTTATGCCATCTCCAACCATCGCCACAACCCTTCCCTCTTCTGATCTGAGTTTTGTGATCACCTCTTCTTTCTGCTGTGGCAATACCTGAGCAATTATTCTATCGATGCCAAGCTTGGATGCAATAGCCTTGGCAGTTCTCTCGTTATCGCCTGTCAGCATTATCAGCTCTATGCCCATCTTATTCTTGAGCAGGTAAATAGCCTCCTTTGCACTTTCCTTGACCGTGTCTGCCATTGCAATTATCCCTGAGAGCTTGCTATCAACAGTTACAAGTGTAGCTGTCTTGCCTTCCTCTTCTAGACGGGATAATATTGAATCAATGTGGCTGCCAACCTTGATTCCGTTTTCACGCATCAGCTTTCTGTTCCCTATTAGGATTGTGTGACCTGCATACATCGCCTTGAGCCCATGACCAGACACTGCTTCAAATGACTCAGGGTTTGATATATGTAGACCAGAGTCTTTTGCCTTCTTGATAAGTGCTTGTCCCAGCGGGTGTTCGGAACCGGATTCTGCAATTGCTGCAAGTCTTAACAACTCATTTTCGCCCATGTCCTCTGCTAGCTCCACGATATCTGTGACCGACGGCTTGCCTTCTGTTAGGGTGCCTGTCTTGTCAAACACGACGGTATTCACCTTTCTTGCAACTTCTAGATATTCTCCGCTTTTGAATAGTATGCCGTTCTCTGCACCTTTGCCAGCCCCCATCATCAGTGCTGCAGGAGTAGCGATGCCAAGTGCGCATGGACATGCTATGATTATGACTGATACAAACGCAAGGAGTGAGTATGTTAGCCCTGCTCCTCCTGCAAAATACCATCCAAGCCCTGCGCCAACTGCGACAGCGATTACGGCTGGCACAAAGTACTTTGCAACCTGGTCTACCATTCTTTGAATAGGCGCCCTGCCCGTTCTTGCGTTCTCGACAAGTGTGATTATCTGGGACAAAACGGTATCTTGACCTACTTTAGTAGCTCTGACTGTAAGAAGCCCGCTTTGGTTGATTGTAGCACCGATAACTTCACTTCCACTAGACTTATCTACAGGGATGCTCTCGCCAGTAATTGCAGATTCATCTATTGAAGATGCTCCATCGATTACAATAGCGTCGACAGGCACCCGCTCCCCTGGTCTTATGACAAGGATATCTCGTTCCTGAACTCGTTCGACAGGAATTTCTTCCTCCCTATTTCCTTCCCTTATTACCTTAGCCATCCTAGGTTGGAGATCCATCAGTTTCCTTACCGCACTTGATGCCTTTTCCTTTGTCCTTGTCTCTAGCAACCTGCCTACCAAGATTAATGTGATTATGATTGCTGCAGTTTCGAAATACACTGATGCAAACGGAAAGTAGCCTGGTGCAATAGTAACAGCTGCGCTGTAAATGTACGCTGCGCTAGTTCCTAGCGCTATTAGTGTATCCATATTGGATGCTCTTGCCTTTATCCCATCCCACATACCCTTGTAGAAGCGCCAACCTATCCCGAATTGGATTGGAGTTGCCAGTGTTAGCATAACATAGTTGCTGATCTCCATTGGAAGAGGAGTTAACCCTTCAAGCCGTGAGGGAAACATGTGTGGAAGCGTTAGTATTACAATAGGAATTGTAAAGGCAACGCTCATTGCAATGTGCTTTTTCAGCTTTTGTAATTCTCTTTCCGGTTCTGTAAATTCATTGAGGCATTGTGTGCTGCAGAAATAGTATTTCCTTCCATCTACTATATGCTGAATGGAATCTGGCTTTTCTTCAACAAACATACCACAGACAGGATCAGTTGCCATATGCCTAACCTTTGGAATTTTACTTATATATCCAGGTGGGTTTACAATTGTAAAGAGTCCGGACCAGATTAAAAATTAGACGGCGGATCATGATCAATGACCTCCATGAGATTGTGATGCGTCTCGCCTTTCTTTTACTTTTGTGACGTCTATATCACCTGCTTCAGTTATTTCTGCACACTGTTTTTCTACTTGGATAGTTGAAAAGTAAAAGCCAAATTTTTCCTTCAGCATGTTAGTTGCCTTCTGCAAGATATCATCGGTTTTTGATAAATCATCTGTATGAATATGCGTAGAGAATATGTTTACACTTGGTGTAATGCTCCAAGCATGTATGTGATGAACATTCTTTACTCCCTGAATTGTTTCTAATGAACTCTTTACTTTTTCCAAATCCACATCTTTTGGTATTGCCTGAGACAGGATCTTGACTGAATCTCGAACGATACCTATTGAAGCATATGTGAGAACTACACCAAAGGCCATACCAAGGATAGGATCTATCTCCATAAATCCTGTAAAGTATATTACTGCTGCTGTTATGATAATGATCACGCTGCCTACAAATGTCTGCAACACATGCCAAAAAGCCCCCTTTACATTCAGATCACCCTTTTGTCCGCTGTAAAGTAGCTTTATTGCAATAATCTCAGTAATGAGCCCTCCAAATGCTGCAGCTAGCATAGGTCCAGGCGGTAGCTCCATTGGCATTTGTAGGCGCATGAATCCCATATAGAACACTATTCCAGCCATGACTAACAAGAAAATGCCATTTAGTAAGGCGCCAATGACCTCTGCTCGCTTGTATCCAAAAGTCCTTGACAGATCCGCAGGTTTCATGGCTATTCGGCCTGCAGCTAATGCAAGCAAAACTCCTCCTACAGCCGAAAAAGTGTGAAAAGAATCCGAAAGTACAGCAACAGAACCTGTGTAGATGCCTATTCCAAGTTCTATAATAAAATAAACTCCTGTAAGTATAGCAGTTATTTTAAGCGCACGGAAATTCTTGTCAGTGGCAACTGGCATCATATGCCCAGAATGCTGTGACCCTTTTTGCATATCATTAAGGTGGATCTCTTGCTAGATAAAGCAAGTTAAACGATAGATCTAAAATCATGCCCTAATACAAATTCTTCCGCTCTAATGTACGTCAGCGTCTTATTCTATTAGGTATAATGTCAGAGATCGTAGCAACAAATGGCTTCTGACATTCGATACAATGAGGAGGATCAAAGGACAAAGATAATGCAAAAAATACTTGAATTATCAAAGCAAGGTCTGACAAAGCAAGGCATGCTTGATAAGTTGGGGTTATCGAATCAACAGCTAAGAGAAATAACGGCAGAGCTGGCAGATAAGGAATTCCTCAGATATGGTGAACCAGGTGGCGCTTATATTACTACAGATAAGGGGTTCGAGTTCCTTCGGGAAATAGAAAATGCATCACAAAACAAGAAGAAGAAACAGCTAACAAAAATGCACGCTTCCACATGACGCTATTGACAACGATACTAGCCAATAGTCATAACCCTATCTATGGCCCAGAATATGAAGACCATCTAGTCATGATGGGCAACAGGCATGAATTGATATTCCATTAAACTATTCACTTTCTTATTAAAGCGAAGAATATCATTGCTAGCATGCCAAATTCAACAGCGACAGATGAAACCTCCAACTCAGATTGTAGCGTCGGATAGACAGTATCAAGGTGCAGAAGCCCAACCTTCAAAACGAAAAGCCCAAATGCTATAGAAAGAGGTAAGAGCCTTCTAAGCCGATGCTTTTTGTATGCCAAAATCGCTATAGCTAGCAAAGCGACCGCCAAGCCAGCACTTGCTAAACTGATAACTTCCCACCAAAAACCATGATGGCTTAGCTCAAGAAAATCCAGTGGGCTAGCCGTCTTCATTCACTTCCTGTCCTTCTTCTTCTTGTCCAAAGGTTCTCATCATATCCGCCATCCTATCTGCATACTTGTCCCACAGACTTGGCCTATACATTCTAAGCATGCGGGCCAGTTCTTGAGCGGAAGTATTAGCATAGTATCTTACTTCTGCTCCCTGCCGTTGGCTCCTTACTAGGCCTAAACTCTCGAGCCTGATGAGATACCATCTAGCAGTTGGTGAGGAACACCTTATTTCTTTGGCAACATCTGTCTGACAAGACCCTGGCTCGCGAGATAGGAAAAGCAGTATCTCTCGTGGAGATTCCTGAGAAAGTATGCTTAGTATTCTTTTCTTTTCCTCATCTACATCAGAAGAATAGAAGTGCTTATACGAGCCTACTTTTATGGTTGTGACCTTGCCTTCACGCTCTAGCATCTCTAATGCATATTGCAGATTGCCCGTTCCAATCTCAAGGGAGCGTAGGATTTCTCTAAAATAGGAGCCGGGATTTTTGGCAATGAATCTATGCACCCTGTCCTTTGTGCTTTCGATTTGTGAAGGCGACAACTAATATACTTACATCTAAAGCAAATAGGTTAGTGATATATTATCATCACTTGTAGATGCCATTTGAGAGAGATAAATAAACATTTTCTTCATTGCGGATTACGCAGTGATGATGATAATGCAATATTTTATGTGAGTCGCAGAGGGTTGAAGAATGCTGGAAGGCTTTGATTATCCTTCTTGTATGTATTAGGACATATCCTTATTGTCAATACTGCTTTTCCCCTTTCCAGGGATACTTTTGACAGAAATGAGAACATACATACAAAATAACGATATTACACAGCATGGATACTCTTTACTTTCCACTACTTGCAATTTTTCATGAATCATAATGGTAGCAATAGATGAGAAATAAAAAAGCGTCAACAGTCCAAAGAAAATAGTTGGATTTTTGAGCCTATCTTGCCATCTTTCTACATTCTTCGGCACAGCTGCGACATGCTTGTGCGCATTGCTTGCAGTGATCAACGTCGTGGCGCTCACACTCTTTGGCACAAGCATCGCACACATCAGCACACAAATTGCAAAACTGCTTTGCAAAGTGGCTGTCCATAGACATCAATGCAGCAGAAGCCCAACATACTTCAGCGCATTCCCTATTTGTCTGAGCACAGCTTGCCATCATCTTGATATCCTGCTCTTTGAGGTCAGATGTTGCGCAGAACTCACATGCTTCGGCACAACGCATGCAAGCATCTATGCAGCTTTGCCATTTTGCATTTTGAAGAGTTCCAACAGCTGTAGACATTTGTCTTCATTATAGTGGCAATGTATGCTATTTATCAGCAGTTGATCGTTCTAATAGAATAGTTGAGGTTGAAAGATTACATTACTCGATTGCCGGCACAAATCTCTAAATCAGGAACCATAATAATACAAATTGCTAAAGCTCATAATACAATTTAGACCTAATGAAACAACATTAACTTCACAATAAATAGAGTTACAGCTATAGCAAATGTAGCAAGAGCGACAAGTCCAAACATTGAAGATTTCAAAAACCAACCTCCTCTTCTTCTATATATATAAGCCTGAAGACCCAGAGAATCCAACAGCAGGAACTATTGCAAACCTTGATTTGAGGGAGTAACAGCTGCAGTAATAATTATTGCATTCCGTTGCGATTCTGCATCGGTTGTGAATTGTGTCATATTGATTCCCTCCATTCCCTGCATGCTACTGCTGTGGCCTCCTGATGTTTGATTCATCATTTGCAGCAAATCAAGATGACTGCCACTGAGAAGAAGAGATGTTATTCTGGTATCGCTCTGCGGCACGTGGGTGATGTTCATCTGTATTCCGTTAAAGGCTGCAGTAAAAGGCTCAGACATCATCATTTGTTTTGGAATATCTACATAGACTTGGAAATTGTCTAGGTGTTGCCATTCTCCACTAGGATACTGAATGACAAGCTGATCATTTTCAGGTTTCATTGTCACATTCTGTATCGATATAGACGAGGTGACGTTGACGTTGAAAGTTGTGCCTTCATGTGAAACAGGAAACTCTTGTGCTGATGCCACCATGAGAGAATACTGATATTTTATAGGCTCGGGAAGGAATGTGTTATCATAGTCTATACCGTTGACCTCAATATCGACCGTGTAGGTTCCCGGTTCAGCAAAAACAGGCCCTGTGACAGTTATCAGGCCTGCAGGGTCTGCGACATAACTTGCAGCTAGGTTGTCGTAATTAGCATTCACTCTGTATTGGCCTTCTCCTGGCTTGAACTGTAACCTAACGGTTCCATCATGGCCGTGTAGTACTTCTGAGAAGGTATTATTTCCTTGAGGATCGGATATACCTAAGAAGTATGTAACGTGGTCCACATTGTTGCCAGTTGCCTTATCCATAAACGTATATGACATATCAATTTCTTCAGACGGGTTTACAAACGATGGTGCATTGAAGCTTAGAAACACTTCCCTACCTCCGATGTTTGAAGGTGGAAGGTTATGATGTCCTCTCTGTCCATAAGCGTTGGCAGAAGTCAAGCTTAAGACTGCGAACAGTGTCGTAAGGTTAGAGAAAGCCATTTTTCGAGACAACAAATCTAAAATCTGTCTAACATGATTCATTATATCATATAGACAATTTGGTACAAGATGCTAAAATCTACATAGACACAAAATTGCCACCAATACTGCAATTGATTCAGCCTTGTTTATTTCACTTCTCGGCATCGTCTTGTGACCTTGCTGACTTTGAAAGATGCCGTAAGAACAGAAATTAGTGGTTTGTACCAAAATGTCTTTAACAGATAATGAGGACTAGTTTTTGACTCCCAGTCGGTAAAATAGGTTATCCAAGAAGTTATGTACAGCGAACTCAAATAACTCATGTGAGTTATCGCGGTCGTCAATGCAGTGTACCGCACTACCGGAGAGACAACCCTCGTTGGAATTTGGCGGATTTTCTCTATGGTCTATGCAGTGTACCGCACTCCCAGGTAAACATTCGTCGTTAGATGCTATAGGTGGTTGCTGAAATATTTGCCCATATGCACTCGTTACAACTGTTCCTCCGATTAAAAGTATTCCCGCCATTGAAGCCACAACCGTAACTACTATTATCATTGTTGCAGGTATAGGAATCTTCTGCATATTCAATATGAGACGTATGAAACATCTCTTAAAAGATTATGTGCATATTGATTTATCGATTTACCGCCGCCGACCGCCAACTGCTAAAATGTGTAGAAAATGTCAGAAAAGACAACGACTGAACCAGTAAGATGCATATTCCAAGCTTTCATTTAAGGAGAATTCATGCAAGTATAATCGTTATTTTGAACACACAGGTATTTTTCTGCAATGGCAGTTAGTATACGATACCCTAAACGCAGCTATACAGTTTTGCATATTGTGGATTTTTAGTCTCCGGCTTCCAAAAACCACAATATCTATGCAGCCTCAGAGGTCATATTCATCCACATGGACTGCAACAGCAACAGCAGCGATTAATGCCTTCGTAGTCGTTTTAGATTCATCAGAGGGATGCCGATGGTGATGATGGTGACTGCTATGTGATTCTCTTTCAGCCTTTGGCGCATGATCGGCTGGGAGTATGCGGCAAGGAACCTACCAAATATTTCATATTCTCTTTTGAACCTCAAGTCACAAATGTATTTTTCTGTACAGAAAGCATAGATACGGAGAGCTGTGTCGGCTAACACAAACGATCAGTGTTTCCGTCAACTTGATAATCAATTGTGTCCCCATTTACTACTATAGTGCCTTTGAGTATGAACAATCTTTTCCTTTCTCCCCTTCCCTTGGCAAATAAAAAATAATTGCCACACCGACCAGCAAGATTGCAGCACCTACAATATTGAATTGTTAGATGCAAGGATTTCAAAAATCCAGCCTGTCATAATCCTTTTATCTAAAAGGATGCACGGAGAATGCAGCAGTCAAGATTTTGAACTATTTTTGGAGCAGTTGAAAATGATGGGCGTGATATAATATAAGACATAACAAAGAGACAAAAAATAGACGGCAACACTGCATAAAGCAATGCCGCTATCCCTTGCCTCTCCTGGAGTACCAATGTCCTCTTTGCATGTTACGCTTCGAGTTTGCACTTCCCCCACTACTCACTCGGAAACCACTGTCATCAGAGTAATAGTCGTTGCCGCTACCACGAGTATGGCGACCATGTTTGGAGCCGTCAGCCCCCAATTCCCAAGTCATCAACCCCACACCCACACCAAACAGTAAGGTGCCAGAGATCATTGCCCAAATGTTCAGGGTGACCATGGTAACGAATATCAAGACCAAGCCTGGAAAGAAAGTAAAGATAAAAACCCGTGCTTTCACATCGTCGTTTACTAGCATTTTTTCTATGTCAACCTAGGCCGATTGTAAGAATATCTCGTGTTATGAGCACATAAATAATTCCTTACTCTCTTCTGTATGATTGTACTTAAATATAATTCTTTAAAATGCCCAGTATTTTGATTGTAGATTATAAGGGCAATGTTGTTTTTTTATTGGCATATAAGCATATGTTTCTATTGCTTTTCTTTTCTTTCTTTTCTACATCTCTTCGAGCTTCTTGAAGAGTCATCACTTCTAATTCGTAATGTCTCTTCATTAGAGGATTGATTCCTACTAGTTCTCTTGTTGCTCCTTCTCCTTTTTCCTTTTTTGTCTTTGACCGCCATCATTGATGCTCATCATTCTTTGAATTGCCTTATTCGTTCTCTCTATTACCGTTGGTTTTCCTATTGCAATGAAGGATTCAAATTGAAGTATGCAAGTTCATCATCCTGCATCGACTTCAAATGTAAAATCTGCTGTAATCAGTCTTCCTTCATGCTGGAATTGTACCCAAGCTCTGTATAGACCTGGCTTTGGAAAATTTGCTAGAAATGAAACAGATGGTCCTCCTCGCCAGCTTCCAACGTCATCAATTT
>DATFCN010000102.1:0-27064 GCA_035253045.1 Nitrososphaera sp. | reverse complement strand
CAGGCTGCGCGCCTTCCCTGTATACCTGTTCAAGTATGCTTTCAAGGTGTTCTTTGCTTTTTCCCTTTACAAGCAGTCGAGCGTAACTTGGATCGCTCTTTCTTTTGCCTACTGTAAATTCGAGCACCTGAAAGTCACCTCTAAGATCCATGATGCCATCAAATATTCTTGTCAGTATCATTGAATCGATAAGATGTCCTCTTGTCTCTATCTCCTGCTCAAATGTGCCTGCCAAGATTATGCTCATAAGCTCATTTCGGTATAAAAGCCATATCTGCGTGCATTGTCATGTCACGGAGATTATATTGATTTCCCATTAATTGTCTGGATGCACTCTTGCAAGTTGATTTACAGACGATGACTAGAAGCTTCGTAATTTATCCCTTATACAATGTTGGTTCGAGCACCGTCCAAGGCAGCAGCAAAATTGCTGTAATGAAGTGGTTAAATAGGGAGTGATAGCTTCCCAAAATATTCCTGCATGTTTTGCTCCGCTTTAATCTTGGCGATAATCTCGTTCTTTATGTCTTCTGAAAACCACTGTGCAATCGATTTCGCAATACCTTTCCTGTCACAAAAGGCAATCATGTAGCCGGCGTCCTCTTTGACCACGGCGTAAAGCATCTCTTCTCCTACAGGTTCCCAGATGTTGCTTTTGTTGTCTTTGAGTGCAAGAGCGGGCATGGCATGACCTGCATAGCGAGTCAGCAACTCTTGTGCAGCTTTTACACGTTTTTCACCTATCTTGAGGGCCACGAAATACTGCATGCACTATTTCTTGGCTGATACAGGCCTTAAAGATTTTAGGATTTCACTTATAATGTCGCCTGCATTGCCAACAGTTGTCCTTGCTGATTCAAAGAAAGGAGCGAGTAACTTCTCTGAGTATCCCTGCCTCGCATACTGGTCCGCCTGCATTGCCATCTCCAACTTATCTATTCTATGCACAAATCTTGCAATTTCGCTCTTGTTATGCAGATATTCGAGCCAGATCTTCTCATACTCTCCCCTTATATCTTTGGGAAGATGGAAAAGGATGCATTTCATTGCCTTTTGCTCTTTGTCTAATTTTTGCCGAGTAGTCACATCGCCAGGTATGTAATCGCCCACTATTGACTCTGCAAGATCGTGCATTAGGACCATCCTAATTACCTTGTGTGTATCAAAGCCTAACAAGTCTGATAAAAGCATCGCAATGGTTGCCATTGAAAATGTATGATCTGCGACTGACTCTGCATCTTCAATCTGAACCTTTGAGACCCAGCCTGCTCGCTTGATAGATTTAAGCTCCAAAACTGAATCGAAAAAAGAAGACAGCTCATCTACTTTTACCATTTTCTCGAGTCGCCTTCAAGAAGGCCTGAGCCATGGTGTATCCTGTCTATGTGCTTTGAAAGCTCTTCCTTTGTATCGAACTTGGAGGCGCAGTAGGGACAACTAACATTATCCTTTTCACTAGACATAGTAATTCATAAGGGTAAGAACCTACTTTAAAGCTAATTGTCTTGAGCTGCCCCGCCGTCGTTCATAGGAGTATTTTTAGAGCCTATGAGAGCCACATTATTATCAACTACTTGCGGCAACAGATCGACAAAATACGCAAGCACTGTTGTAGTCACCGCCATCAACAAAGTTATGGCTAATATTATCAATACATTATAGATTTGGCCCACAGACTTATAATTTGGAAGTCAAGCTTTGGCCATTTTAATGTTAGTCTTAATTGCAATTGCTGAAAGATTGGCGAAATAATTACTTTCTCCAAGGGATGTCCTGCATACCGAGCCTCTTATTGGCAAGACGGGCTGTGACAAATAAGAGATCCGATAACCTGTTAAGATAGACTATTATTGCAGGGTTTATTGACTGGCCCTTTGAGAGCGATACGACAGCCCTCTCTGCCCTGCGCGCAACTCCCCTACTAAGATGTAAAGATGATGCTTCTATGCTTCCGCCGGGTAGTATAAAGAACATGATCGATCCAATTTCCGATTCAATCCTGTCAATGATCGGCTCTAACGCAGACGCCATTTTCTCGTTAGTGCGCGGAGTCTTACCATTGTCCTGTGGCCAAGAAGGGTCCGCAAGATCTGAGCCAAGAATAAAAAGGTCATTCTGCACCTGCTCTAAGATATTTACCACATCTGAAAGTAAATTCTGTTTTGAGCGCAGAAACGAAATTGCAAGACCGATACTAGAATTTAGCTCATCAACTTCTCCGTAAGCGGCTATCCGTAGATCTGCCTTATTGACCTGTTTACCTCCGATAAGCCCAGTAATGCCCTTGTCACCTGTCTTGGTGTAAATCTTCATTATCTTCTACAGCAAAAAGGAGACAATTTAAGAATATGTCTGATGGATAGAAAAAGGTGACCATTGAATTAAAATAGTGCCCCCCAAGAATTTATGTGTTCATGAAAAGGATAGCCGTGGTGGATGACGAACCTGACATTACAAACGTCTTCAAGATGGGACTTGAGCGCCATGGTTTTGCTGTAGATACTTTCAATGATCCGCAGACCGTCCTTACAAGCTTCCGACCTATGTATTATGACCTTATGATAATTGATATTCGAATGCCTAGGATAAACGGCTTTGATTTGTACAGACAGTTGAAGAAAAAAGATACCAGCGTTAAGGTCTGCTTTCTGACCGCGTTTCAAATCTATTACGAAGAATTCAGGAAGATGTTTCCCACAATAGATGTCAAGGCATTTATCAGAAAACCAGTCAGTATATCAAACCTCGTCCATCAGATAAATATAGCTATCACATCGAAATAGAATCAACAGATTCATAACATTTCTTAAGGTACTTTACAAGCCTTATTGCATCCATCTCCTTGAGGCTCTTTCTGTGTGACATAATGTAGGTGCCAAAAGAGTCAATCTCACTTTCAAGCATCGGATACTTGTTCTTTGCCTCCTCAAGAATGTATGTGTATATTCGATGTGGAAAGTAAGTCTCTTTTGCCAGTTTGACTAGCACGCTTTTTGTCTTTTCGCTGATGACTCCGCTTTTGTGTGCAAGGAAGAGGTTATATCGTATATCTATCATAGCTTCAGATTGCAGTTGGTAGTCGCCCTCCAAGGCAAATGTGACTGCAACTTCATCGTCCGCACTAAGCTTACCACTCTTGTAGAGTTGAAATATCTTGCCGATTCCAATCATTCCAAACTTTTCAAGCTCAACTGCCCTCAACGCGCCTAGGCTTGCAGCGCCTGCCAATACTATACCATTCTTTCTTGCCAGATGGTACACTTCGATCGGGGTGGGTGGATAGTCTTGCAGGAATACGCCATCAACAAACCCAACCGCTCTTTCTGCTACATCAAAATCCGCTGCCAATCTCAAAAAGTCGCCTTTTCTTGCAGGTGGTCTGTAGTCTGCCTCAAAGATTTTCTTTGCTTTTTCGTGGCTCAGAGAAGGCCCTAAAAATATTATTGGCTTGTCCATTGCTTAAAACACGCCCTTCCACGCATACCCATAACTGACTTTGTTATCTTGAAGGTCTCAAGGCCTGGCACAATAGCCCTGACTACTGGAACTCCAATATCATGATTTGTCAAGTCGACCACTATTGCCTGATTCAATCCCGCCCTCTTTAGCCGTAAGAGAATCAAATTGATATCCTCAAGAATGTCTTCGTTAAAAAATGTCTGTACATCTGAGATTTTGATCTTTTTTATTGAAGGCATAAACTGCCAGGCGCGTCTATCATCTGTATTTTCATCATTATATTTGATCTTTCGCAGATCATCTCTTGCGCCTTGGATGTTTGCAGCCCTTGTCTGTGATACTTCAGTGATTGCGCGAAGGAGTGCTATCCTCGCATCCGGATGTGTCCCATGTCCCTCTGCCAGGTACCCGTAGTCATGACTGATCCACTCTACACTGCTAGCATTAAACGTAGGAATACCAATATCTGAGGTAATATCCTTTACAGTAAGGGAGATGCCCGACTGCTTGAACTTTTCAACCAAGTTCTTGACAGGCCCAAAGTCAATTTGTGAGATATCGACCTCGGGGAATATACTCGGGTCATCCACAAACCTGTCGGCTAGAATGGGGGACACTGAAAATGCTGCTGCATTCAGGGAATGGACAATTGTGCGCAAGATGTGGAACGGAATAGCGCTTGCCCGTAGATCTGCCAGGCTCATTGCATCTCGCTCTATCACCTCGCATAGTGCATGACAGATTGCCTCTTCCATTACATTGCCGGATGCAAGTCCATTTGTATGAAAGTACGCAAATGGATTGACAGCCGGCGGAGGAGGGGTGTACCTAAACAATGCGATAGATGCAGGCACCATTATTTCCTCGCCGCTCACAAGATCATACCCTGGAAGCCAGTCCATCACCATATCTGTACGGTATTCGAATCTCATTGGCTCTACTATCTTGTCAGGATGCAACACCTTGCGGGTCTTAGATAGCTCATAATAGCTTGCTCTGACAAATTTGCCTGACCAGCCTGACGGCAATGAAGAGAAGCGCTCAATGCTTTCCATTAGGGCGCTTGCTTTTGCATGCTCTTTTGTTGGGCCCTTGCCGCTATAGACCCAGATATAATCCTCAGTGCCAGGTACCACAGCAGAATAATTTGGGATACGCAAGATATCCATGTCCGTAATGTCCGCAAGTCTGGTGATACCTATCTTTTTTGATATCGGCATCACCTTGTTCAAAGTCTCTTGGGCTGGCTTAATTCTTGACGTGCCGTTGACCGTCCACTTCCTCCTGCTTTGCAGCTGCACTGTACTAGGAAGATCTAGTTGAAGTTCATATCAAGCTTTCTTGACCACCGCTTGGGGAGTCTATTTCCCGATGAATTAAAAATAAACATAGTCTTCATAATCAAAAGCAAATGCACTCTAGTGAGTAGTATAAACGAAGAACATCTCTGGTATTAAAATTCAATTATATTTTTATTGCATCCTACTTGAGTTATTTATTCAAGGCCAAAGATCATGTTACCGCAGGACATCTAGTACTACTACTACTACTATCGAAAAAAGGTTACGTCTTCTTCTTTGGAAAATCCTGTAGCTCGCTATGCTGGCACCGAAGACAAGCCCTTGGCTCAAATTCTGTAAGGTAATTTATATAGAAACATTTCACACATTGCAGTCGTGTTATTCTGCCTATCAGCTTCAGCTCATTACTATCCTGTCTCAGCACCTTTCCTGAACTCAGGGTTTCAATTACCGCTGTCATCAAATTTGATAATTGATCTGGGTCTGAGTTTCTGTATCGTAGGTAAAGAGTTATCATTTCATGTGGCAATAATTCTCTCCTAAATGAGGTCTTACCTGCATTTGATTGTCTGAATAAATGATCGCGCAGGTACCATTCTAGCTCCCTAATTGCAGGATTAGCTGACACACTACTACTACAACAAAAATGTAAAAATCTGTTATTTAAAAGAATAGTCTTAGTACTTGTTCATTAAAATTAAATGAATGTTGTCGTCTTCTCCAGCGACGTTGGACATTTATTATGATGTTATAATTTTTTGCCGCTAACAATAACCATGATGCAGCCTCTTGTCGTCATGACAACAATAGCATATCCTGGTAAGCAGTGGGCTCTGGGACAGTATATGCAAAAGTGAGGCAAACCTATCGCTCAATAGAATACAAAAGCGTAATATCTACCCAAAATTATATTATAACTGCCGTGCACCTAGATCTTGATTCATCCGATTACTTCTTGAACCATATGAAACGCTAAAGTGAAGAATATGGCATTGATTCTAGATTCTATATTACTGGCTAATCTCCCAATCAAAAGGTTCAATATGACAAGATGATAACAACAACATTAACTCGTAGGATTCCTGTTACTCAGTTGACAATAAATACTTGCGACTCTTTATTTAGACCGTAAATGCGAAGCAAGAGCACCAGTCCTCGCCATCGAGATCATGGAACTGATGGCGACGACTTGGTAGAACCAAAAAAGATAACTGGCAAGGAGCTGAATGAAATCGAAGAGTTGAGCGCTCGCCTCACAACTCTTGTAGAGATGTTGGATGAAAAAGGCATACTCAATAATAAAGAGTATAAAAGAATGGTCGCCATGCGTCTTCATGAGATATCTAAAGCCGGCGCTTTCGATGATTTAGATACCGATCTTTGACGGAGCTATTTTTTCATATGGGCACCCTTTTTTTGCTTTTATTATGACCCTGCTATGGATATTTAAATAAACACAATGTAGCGACTACAAAAATACTTAGCATAACACGCTACTTTGTAAACAAATGGTCATCCTAACGAGAACAATCCCGCACTAATGCCGTGACGTGATATATAAGCTGCCTTTTGTTGATTTTAGCATATTCCGTCAGGAAGTGCTTTGCCACAACTATTCTCAAAATATTGGTTCATTGATATGTGAATGGGTATCCCATCAGCATTGCTAACATCAAAAACATGGTTGATGATATTGTTATATGAGATCGTATTGTTGAAGCTACTTACATCTAAGAATGCGCCGATATTGCCATTTCCAATTAAGCTGTTGGCACTTATTGTGAAATAATTAGAATCCCTGAGCACAATTCCCTCATTAGTATTTTGTGATACTTGATTGCTTATGATCAAACCGTCCTTGCTTGATTGAGATGCTATGCCAACTGTATTTGCTTCAATAAAACTTCTGTAGATTGTAATTTCATCCGATGCTTTTAAAGATAGACCTATGTTATTATCTGTTAATTTGAGATCCAGTACATAGGCTTTTCCACTCCCTGCAAATTCAATCGCTTTGTCAAAACCCGTAATAACACCAGGTCCTTTGATTGTAATATTCTTTTGATCCGGCACCAGTATCCCGATCTCTTCTACTTCTGGGATTCTTGATGTATCCGTATTATTGGCCAAAGATAACCTATGATTATTGAGGTTTATAGTTATTCCATCAGCGCCTACAATCATTCCAATTCCTGGACATTCAATGTCTTTTAACAATATGACATCTCTAGTTATTACCTGACCGCAAGATGCACTTGTTGTAGGATTGTCTTTAGGATTTATAAAAATATTTGAATTGGCATCTACAGCAGCAACCTCATTGTTCTTCTTCTCGTTTTTTTCCTCTGTGTCTGTATTGTGATTATTGGAATTAACATTAGTTTTGCTGTTTGCAATACTGTTGGCGGTGGCCGTAGTAAAAGTAGCATTAGTTTTGCTGTTTGCAATACTGTTGGCGGTGGCCGTAGTAAAAGTAGCATTAGCTGTGTTATCTTCGCTATTTGTAGCAGGGATCATATTATGCTCTATTGGATTTAGGATGCCGAGTCCAAAATGGGCTTTACCTTTTGCATCGATTCTCGCAATTAACTGGTTATCATCCTGCAATTTATCTTCCTCTGGTACAGGAGTTTCTTCCTGTTGTCCCATAGTAATTAACATCATTAAAGTAAATGATAATGCAACTAATACTGCTAATATTATCGCAAGCATAGGCATCCTATGCTTGACCAGCCGTTGCATGCTCTAAAAGTAACCTACTTTTTGGGGATATATGAAATGGGTATTTACGTTCCTACGATATTTCTTTCATAAAATTAAGGATACCCTTTATACGCCCGACTAATTGGCTGATGAACTGATTTAATCTTTTGTCAGATTATTGTTCCGGGTCATGTTAGGTTGGCGCCTTTCCTGAGAAGAAAATACCTTTGCATATCTACTTAGCAATTGACCTCAAATTATAATTGAACCATGGCCCCTACCCTGCATTTGAAATTGTCCAAATATTGTGTTCAATTTCTTGAATTTGTAAAAATATGTATCAAAAGCAAATCTTCTCAATTTCTTTTTGAAAGATCTCGACTTATATCTTTACCTTCTCTTTTATTTACTTAAGATTATTATTTTTTATTCCTATACGCTTGATCTCACTTTTTCTGCATGTTATGCCACATAGGTATGCTAGATCTATAATCAATGAACCAATTGTTATTTTCAGTATCTGGTGATAACAGATCCCTAATACGTTGGTATATGTGCAATAGGGCAATTCCTTTGTCTGTAGTTCGATAGTTTGCAGTTCCTTTGCTCCTCTCTTGAATTTCCATCCTGATATAATCATTCTCTATTAACAGAGAAAGATACCTTTTGAATTGATTGCTGGAAAGACCTGATGTGAGTAATATTCTTCTCCTACTCGCACCACCATTTGCAGCATCAAGAATGGATGTAATAATATCAATTCTATCTCGATTAGAAGTATTTTTTGAAACACTAAGATTATTCGCCATTGATTTTCTCTACTTCCGAACGAAAATCCCTAGGACAATGATAACCGCTATACTGTTAAAGATTCGAATTTTTTGTCAATTTTTCTTTATAATTGCCCTAACTGCTGCATGTTATCTTATCATATAAAAAATCTATATATAATTATAATAGTTGTCTGTTTCTTCAGAAATATCATAGAGTCGAACATTAAGAGATCTGTCCTAGAAATATATTCAAAATTACTGGCAGAAAGTCAGTGTATGGCATTACCCATTCTATATATACTTTAGTACAAGATTCTGTCTCAATGGAGCCCAAATCCATAGCGTTCTACACTGCAGTAGCTATAAGCATACTTGCAGTGACAAGTGCAACAATATTTCCAACTCTGGTGCAGATAGTTCAGGCAGAACCAACAGCAGAAGAAAACACAGCAGCCGCAGCAGACAACGGAGACAACAGCTCTCAACAATCAGCAGCAGAACCCGAAGAAACTGATGATGAAGCAACAGAAGAGGACACAGGCGATGCCGCTGAAGACGATGATAATTCTGATGCAGCCACTGGACCTACAAACAGTCTACGTCTAGCTGAAAGCCAACAAGCAATGGCATGCGGAACTGTCGTAACTGAGCCTGACACAGAAGTTTCACTATCCAATGACATTAATTGTGGACCAGGTGATGGTGATGGCATTACTGTACTTGCAGACAACGTGCGTATACTTTTGAATGGCCACACTATAAGTTCTGGTGCCAGTGATAGCGATTTAGGAGATAGTGCACCGAATTTTGCTGGTGGTAGCGGAGTAGTAGTCTCAGGTGCAGAAGGTGTGACTATATCTGGTGAAGGAGAAATAAATGGCTTTGAGACAGGAGTTAAGTTCATAGGCAGCAATGGCGGAGGAGTATCTGGTGTATCATTAGAGGACAATAACGTCGGAGCATTGATATCTAATTCACAGAATGTGGAATTAAGCAAAAACACTGCCAACGACAATGGCGCTGGAATGATAGCACAATCAAGCAATGGCGTTGTCATAATCTTGAATCAAATAATGGCCAACGAAGAGGGAATTCTCTTCCAGAATGCTGACGATGGCGTGGTAGTTGCGAACAACATACTTGGCAATGAATTTAATGGATACCAAGCCGATCTTAGAAGCGAGAGAAATAGAATCGACTATAACATCGCAGTCCAAAATGGAGTTGACTTGAGCAATGACAATCTGCCTCCTGATGTGAACCAAAACAGCTACGGCATGCACAACGTCTGCAACACAAGCAGCCCTGAAGGCCTCTGCCCAAGCTAATGGAATGAGAGATAGGACAAACTAACAGACACAACCCTTCCTTTTTTTCTTATTTCTTAAAGTTATTTTTCTGTAATGAGGCGATAATCTGTATCTACATGACTCTCTGACCATTTAATAAAATTATGAAAATACGACCTGGCAATTTATTCATATTTGGTTTCTCTAATATAGTTGAAATATTTTTCGATAAATTGGCGGTATTTGAATTATTGTAATCTGCTTGTAGCTACCATTCTAATGCACTCTTATCAATCACACAACTGCTTTGGACCATGTTTGGTCCCATCAATGCTGATGGAAGCGGTGCAATTGATTGTGCAAGAAGGTCATTTATTGTAAACTTGATGTCTAACAGATAATAATTTATCATTCAGAATCATTGTAAGAAAACTCACTTAAAAGAGTCATTAATGACTAAAACAAAATGTATAATTAAAGATTTATCTTGCTTTCTACATATATATGAAATATCATAAATTCGCAAAAAAACTACTTCGAGCTTTTTAAGTGCACTTTGGCAGGACTATTAAGAAACTGCCTTTTAGCCGTAACGAACTTAGTCAAAATTAGAGTGCCTTGGTCTTCTAATTTTTCTAACTTTTTTGGAATATATATCTCATCTAGAATACGTATATCTCTAACTCCTAAAGAAAGACCCATTTTTCTTTTATCACTAAGCATGACCTTCGCTAACCATTTGCAGTTAATCAATAAAAGTTTCATGCAAACATGGTGAAAATAACTTTCATACTTTGACTGGTATCATAAACAAAAGTGATATTGCTGTCATTTGGAAGATCCACTTGTCGTTTTGGGACATTTCGCTGCCCTGGAAGTACCGAAATAGGCAAGCATATCTTCCAAGTACGAGATGGAAACCTTTAACCTCTTGCATCTGTGCCTTACTTTATTGAGTATTGTGGTTTTTCTTTATCGAGGAGAATCTATTGCTGCATTTTAAAGTGGTGGAGAAATTATTAACTTGGGTTTATTGTTCGTAGTGTGATGGCACTTCTTGCCACACAAACTGCAATTCCCTCTGTCATGATAAATACATTGGCAAGGATGAGATTTCATATAGCTCTCAGCAGCCTTGGTATACTCACCCGTACCGTTGCAAAATGGGCATCCCCCTGATAGCGATCCTAAATGACCAGTATTTTGACAGATGATGCAGCCATTATGATTGAGAATAACGTCCATCTATATTCTAATAGAAGAAACGCATAGAATATAAGAGTAGTGAGAGAATATTCTAAATACTCTATTCATTATCTAAGAGAATAAAACGACAAATTCTAAGCTAGTATTATAAGTGAATTCTGCTGAGGTGTCTGCCACTTCCCGGCACTACAAAGTCTCCTATCCGAGTGTATACAGATGCGAACCCACACTCTTAAGTCGTCTGCGTGATTCTCGCCCTCTTCAGATCTGCTGGCAGTATTACATTTATGACGCTTATCTCTATATAGAATCTAAAATATGGGCATCTAGTAACGCCTTATGGCATACTTAGAGACGAAATGCCAGTTCCAGATCCTCGTCAACATAAAGTGATGGAATTGGAACACAAAGCAGGATTCTAAGTACTCTGCATGCGTCAAGATATTGGCATTGGCATGAGTGATTTCCTGAGTCTTCATATATCGTGGAGTTTGAAGTAATGCAAAATCGTCAGAGATGTTTGACACATCTGTGACTACTATATATCCTACTTTGTATTTGTCACAAATCCTAATGACTGAAGATGTAGAACCTGTAAAGAATTAAAAATAATTGACGCCCTGCGTTAACGCAGGGCTAGGCCATCGTCTCTAAACTCTCTGCTCTCTTCCCCCTCATTTAAGGAGAGGCGCTGCTATGATACCAGCAGCTGTTGCATCTACACCCTAGGTATGGTTCCATAGATTGATTGTCCGTCAATCGCACTCATGATGTCCCGTTGCCCTGGATCTGTGATCCTTGCTTCATCAATGTCGATCCCCTCTATGGCAAGACTTTGACCTCTAATTGATAGCGTCATAGGAACATTATCTATGACTGGCGTAGCACTGCCATCGACGAATATGAGACCTACTATAGGGCTGACTGCTTGGGTTGATGCCGTGGTCCCGTTGCCCTGAGTAACCTCGAAGCGATGGGGGGCCCCTTCTGTAATCGTGATATTGTGAAATGATGACCCATCAATTGCTGCTACATTCATTTCTGCTACAAATCGTCGAACAAGAGTCTCATTTGCAAATAATCTAAATCGCCCAGTCACAATATGGCCACTGTCATCAGTTGGTGTAACAGCATTGCCCCCTGCGCCTTGTACAGGTAGGGTGGCGCCTATGAATCCTCGCACTGCATCCACATTTCTTTCAGCTAGCATATACGCCGCTGGATCTTGTATGTTACCCGTGGTAGTGGTAGGAGGTGTGGTAGTGGTAGTGGTAGGAGGTGTGGTAGTGGTAGGAGGTGTGGTAGTGGTAGGAGGTGTGGTTTCTTCAGTTAAATCTCCACCTTCGTCAGCCGGTTCTTCTTCTTCGTCCAAAAGAGGAAGATTGAACTGTCCAAAGGCTTCTTGTATGACTGTCCCCCCAAATCCAAGACTAGCTGGCAACAATAAGAGAACACTCAAGCTCGTGGCAGCAATTATTGCTTTGCGTTTATCTTCTAAAAAAGCAAACTGATCTGTCATTGTAACGACACATCTAAAATCCCTTATTTTGATTTCGATAAATTACTCTAGTTATATTCTTTAGTATGTATTCATACTAAGATATTACAGTTATATTATTCCCGATGCCACCCTTCCCTATTCGTTAAAACGCTTTCACGTCCCACATGGTAAAACCCTGATGCCGCTTCTATTACTATCGTGGGTGGCCTGCAACTGCGACTGCCTATTGTCGAGTCCATAATACAAAAACTGTAAACACCACATATAATGGAGAGAATTCCTGAATCCTTGAGAGATGTGTCTTAGCCAAATCCGTATAGTTTACAGTATAATTTTTAGTTCAGCGACAACTTCAGGTGATCGCAATGATGCAAGAATTTTTTAAATATTAACTATTCAACTGGTTCAACTTTCTATCGTAGAGTCGAAGAAAAGCCTATCTGTAGCATATACTTCGTGATGTTTATTGTCTGCATTAACGTTTCCACAACCCTGAATCAAACAAAATGTGATTCAACCACTATTCTTTATAGGGCATTTGTGTTCTTGCAATAGGCTGCTGCTGCCTCCTGCTATCGCCTTCAATGCATCAAACCCGTCTTCCATCAACTAGTTGTGTGTCATCTATATCGCCTTTGTATATTTTGCTTGTTCAATTGTGACAATAACTCTTTTGTATACCTGCTGTATTTTTTTAATGCTTCAAGAAATGTAAGTGGTAGTAGCAGTATATCTATATCAAACGAAACCCGCTGTGGGTATATAATAAATCCACGGAGCGCATCACAAAGACAGCAATAACTTTTTCACCAATTAAAGTGAAATATATTTGAACAAAAGCTATGAACATAATTGATCAATTCACAAATTAATAACGCGATTGCATCTTGGTGGAGGTTACATATATGCATCCCGATGACTTAAAAGCAGTATGGACTTGCCATGAATGCCATAAGGTATTTGTTTTTCACAGTGATATTGACGATCATAAGAGTTTAAGCGGACATAAGACAATTGAAAAAGTAACACTGATCTCACCAGAAACCTTTGCATAATGAATCTTATAATGACAGAGAGTCTGCCAGCCCTGTGTTATGTGATTCAATGCTTGAGGCAACTAGCGTTACTCTGCTATGGATCCCAAAATGAGATCACATTATATCTTCTGTGCAAGAACCTTGAATCTTGCAATTACATTATTGGTAGGATGCGTCTACACAATAACATTCCATCCCACTTCATACGGCGAGAAAAAAGAAGTCTGTGATTACATCGCTAAAGATTGTTCTTGTTGATATCCTACAATACAGATTGCTTTTAGAAGATTAAAGCAAAGAGTATTGCCCTCAAATTTATGTATGAGAATTTTTTAGAAAGGAAAAATATTCTATCATTGATAACTGTCTCATCTTACTCCTGCACACGTCACATTGTGACTTCCTAAATGTCAAAACTGGGATCATCTACTTCTCTCTTTCTTCTTTTAAATGGGATCAAACAGACAGGTTCCTTGTGAGGTTGCTCCCTCAATTGTATTGTCATAAGTCTGATTATTTGGTGATTCTGCTAGCTTCCTACTGCACTCAGAGGATCAAGAGTCTGCCATTTGTCAAGCAAATAAAATAATATCGAATAGTTACCAGTGCTAAATCCTTCGTGGAAAGGCTGCAAAGTAGAAATGACGGGTAGACCTCCTCTGCTCGCTGCCATCTCTTTGAGTCTTTTTATTTCGTAACCTCTAATGCGTGGTACGCCACTACTGGATTTTACTTGAATGAACCAGTATGCACTGCCGCATTTAGCTATAATATCTGCCGGCCCTTTGCTTCCTCTTGACAAAGCGACGTTCCACCCCAAAGATTTTAAATAAAGAGCTACTACATATTCGGCCTCTCGTCCAAATTTGCTCCAAGAATACAAATTAGATTCATTCACAGCACGAACCCATATAGCTGTTTTTGGCCGCAATTTTTTACCTTAGGCTCAACAAGATACTTATGGGACAGCAAGATCGTAAGTGCCTGTAACCCGTATGACCAGTAACTATGCCAATATGAAGGTAGGACGATGGGATATAACTGATCTCGTCAAAGATCCATCCAGTGAAGAATTTTCCCAATTTTTAGGATCAATTGAAGAGCAAGTTGTGCAGTTCGAAGGTAGCCGACAACTCTTGCACGCCAACATTTCGCAGGAAGAGTTTGAACACCTTATCCACATGCTTGAAAGCATATCTGAAAAAGTTTCAATTGCAAGCAGCTATGCGTATTTGGGATACTACGCAGATACATCTTCAAATGAAGCGTCTGCATTAGTCATCAAGATGGAAAAATTGGCTTCAGAAATCAGTAACAGGATGTTGTTCTTTGATTTGTGGTTCAAAAAACAGATCGATCCCGAAAACGCAACCAGGTTAATAAATGCTATGCCCACGCCATATCAAGAACATCTCCGACATAAGCGATTGGTAGCCAAGTATTCGCTCAGCGAGCCCGAGGAAAAAATAATCAATACCCTTGAAGTTACGGGTAGTCGGGCACTTATCAAGCTATATGATAAGATGACAAGCGGCTATGAATTTACAATGAAGCTTCGACGTGGCAGAAAAACGATAGAGAAAAAATTCGACAACAAGGAAAAGCTAGTGTCGTTCGTCAGAAGCCCTGATGTGAAGAGAAGAGAAGCTGCTTACATATCATTATTGCAGGTATATAAAAAGAATAGTGGAGTGCTGGGTGAGATTTACCAAAACATCGTCATGCAATGGCGCGATGAGGCAATTTCTATGCGGGGTTATAGTTCTCCAATCTCTGTACGTAACATAGCCAACAACCTAGACGACGTAACAGTCGAGGCATTACTGGCAGCATGTAGAAAAAACGTTACCATCTTTCATGACTATTTTATGGAAAAATCCAAGATGCTAGGAATGAAAAAGCTCCATAGATATCACCTCTACGCTCCTATATCAAGCAGAGTATCGGACAGCAAAAAGTTCACCTATGGCAAAGCAGTTGAGACGGTGCTGGATAGCTTTGGAAACTTTGACCCTCAGTTTCGCAGTATGGCAGAGCGAGTATTTGCTGAGCGCCATGTTGATTCTGAGATAAGGAAGGCAAAGCGAGGCGGTGCATTTTGCTACAGTGTAACCCCAAAGATGGCACCCTATGTGCTTTTAAATTTTGATGGACTTTCAAGGGACGTATCAACTCTTGCTCACGAGTTTGGTCATGCAATACACAGCATGCTCTCATCGGACATGCCATTAATGGTATTTCATGCACCGCTCCCGCTTGCAGAAACCGCATCGGTGTTTGCAGAGATGTTGCTCAACGAAAAGCTAGCAGAGAAAATGTCGAAAAAGGAACGAAGAATTTTGCTAGCGGAGCAAATAGACAACCTTTATGCCACAATAATTCGTCAGGCGTATTTTACTCTTTTTGAAATTAACGCGCACAAAGCAATAGGCGAAAATAATGCCACCACTGATGTAGTGGCAAGAATATACATGGACAACCTCAAGGAGCAATTTGGCACCTCGATAACAATATCTCCTGATTTTGAATGGGAATGGGTATATATTCCTCATTTTTACCACACACCATTTTACACCTACGCTTACTCGTTTGGTAACTTGCTCGTCCTTTCACTTTACAAGCAGTACAAGCTTGAAGGAGCGTCTTTTGTACCCAAGTATTTCCGCATATTATCTGCAGGTGGATCGAGGAAGCCAGAGGAGTTGCTAATGCAAGCCGACATTGATATTTCAAGAGAAGAATTTTGGCAGCAAGGATTTGACTATATTCTAGAAATGATAGAGCAGCTGAAGACACTTGCTTAAGGAGGACGTCGCTTTAACTGCAGCCATAGTTGGATCTATGTCTGCGGGCGTCCTGGTCCCTGCCATTGGCAAGTTGATCGAGCCATATACCCTTGCGTGGCTTGGTGCATTATTGTTTCTAAACTTGCTAAGGGTCGACTCATCTGACCTTGTTGCAGTATTTGCAAAACCAAGACGGCTTGCTGTGCTGTCAGTAATTAAGCTAGTTGCGTTGCCCTCTGGTATGTATGCTCTGGCATATTTTGTTTACGAACCTTTCGCTCTGCCAGTCTTACTCCTTTCTGGCATTTCTACAGGGCTTGGTGCGCCATTCGTTGTAAACCTCATAGGAGGTCAGCTTCCCCTTGTAATAGGTATGATAATTATCACGTCCATTGCAGTTCCATTCGTGTTGCCATTGATTGTCTATGCACTTGCTCACTCACAATTTGAGATACCGCTACTGCACATGATCTTCTTGCTTTCTGTAGCGCTGTTCACACCACTTGCAGCCAGCTGGCTGACTAAGAAGTTTTTTCCTGCAGGTTCAAGATTTGCAGATAAGAATTCGTTTGCTCTGTCCCTTATTTTCATTGTACTAATTAATTGGGGCATGTTTTCCAAATTTGCAGGGCTTTTTTATTCAGAACATATATTTTTACTTCAAACTATCGCAACTGCATCTCTATGCTATGCTGCATACTGCCTAGTGGGGTATGTAGGGGTAGTGGGTAATCCCCAAGATAAAAGGGCTGGTCTCATTGCCACAAGCTATATTAACAACGTGCTTGTTGCCGTGCTAGCATTTCAGTTTTTTGGTCCAAATGTTGGAGCGCTTGCTGTGCTGTACAATATCCCCTACTATATCGGAATTATAGTAATCAAGAACGTCAGTCTTGCTTCTAGAGTATCACATTGAGTTACCTCTGCCTGGGCAAATGACGTCTGGCACAAAACAGCTCCTCTACACCTTCAATCTTTAATCTACCAAATGCCCTTTCTCATCTTTTGGAAGCAGAAGACGTCCTCAACATGAAAGTTAGACAGATAACATAACATTTGCACAAGATGTATCTTTTGATTATAGATAGAGGCTAGGAATATGTGACCTAAGCCCCGGTTGCAGTAGTAGTACTACTATTTTCCATTGTTGTCTCTTCTTCACCTTCCACCGCAGAAGCTGATACAACTCCTTCTCTTACTACCTCTCGTCCTTCTTCTCCCTCGGGTAGAACAATAGAAGACTGTATTTCTGGATAGAGCTGCGTTATCATTGCAGGCGTATTGGCCCGTATCCAGTCAGCCATAGCTCTTTCCTCTGCCAAGTTTTGAGTTAGTACAGGTACAGCATCTCCTGCATTCATTAATTGTGCCAGTTGAAGCAATGTATCATACATTGTCACTTCTGCATTCTCTATTACTAGGTCTTCCTTTGATGACTTTATTTGCTGTTCTGCCGAAGTCATTGACCTCTTTAAGGTGTTGGCAAGAGTTCTTGGAGGTATTAGAATAGGCAGTTGTCCCGAATCTTTGGTTGGTCTTGCTCCGAGACTTGTGATTAGCTGCTTTAGCCTGTTTTGTTGCTCTCTTGTCTCCTGTAAATGTTGTTGAAGTTGTTGTTTTGCATCCACCAACTGCATCTCTTTTATTCTTGATTGAAGCCTTGATACTGCTGCATTTTCAAAAGATAGCGTCTCATTGAGATATTGTGCCAGTTTCTCTTCCAGCGTTAATCGTCTAGCATTTTGCTTGCTGCTATTTGTTGCTCTTCTTGTTTTCTTCTGTCTTTTACCCTTTGTCGATTTACTGTTCCTCTTGCGAGCCAATTCTAAGTGAACAAGACACTCTATTTGTATTAATCATTCAAGAATAAATTACTAGTATATGATTTAAATTTAAGGTAGCAAATTTATTCTGTCCGATAACTTTTCTTGCTGCTTCACTTGCTCTATAAGAAAAACTTCCTTCAAATTAGATGCCACCGGCTCTCCTATATTAATGAAAGATAAGATATATGATTGAATCTATAAAGATAAACTATATCTTGTGAACTAATTTCTTATCTCCTATGATCACAGGAACTGGAACTTTGTTTACAAACTTTTAGGGCGTCAAAATACTATACCGTATCATTACCTAACCAGCGAACATCTATCTTGAGATAAATGCATGAGACAGTGTATAATGTTACATCCATTTAACATGCATCGCAGAGTATGTTAAGATGCATGTCCTGCGCTACAGAAAACATATAGATATTTGCATTCGATCTATGGGACTTAGGTAAGAACATTGCCATTTGTGATACGACATTACACATTTGCTGCATCTAAAATGGCCTTTGCCTGCTTGTAGTGAACGGCGTCTATCATCTTGCCTTCAAGTCTTACTGCGCCTCTTCCAGATCCTTTGTTCATTGCCTCGTCAAGCGCTTGTACCACCTTTTTCGCCCACTCAACTTCATTCTTGCCAGGGCGGAAGACTTTATGCACTGGCTCTATCTGGCTTGGATGTATTATGCTCTTACCAGAATACCCGAGGCGTCTTGCCATTGTTGCATCTCTGATAAGGCCATCGATGTCATCGATCTTTTGCCAGATCCCATCGATTGCATAGACACCTGCGGCCCTTGCATCAACTGGAACCTTGGCACGCACATAAGAATATCCTACGGGGTCATGCTCATCATAGTCAAGCCGCATATCATAAAGAAAATCAAAGACTCCAAAAATAAGCGCATTTATCCGTTCATCAGTGCTTGCAATCGAATAAGCGTTTACAACTCCTCTTGCAGTTTCGATTGAAGGAATTAATGCAATCTTATCTGTCTTTCTTTCTTTTTCAAGCATGACTATATGCTTTTTGATCTCGAGCATCTCATGAGCATCATTGACCTTTGGCACTACGATACCATCTATTCCTTTTTGCAATATGGCTTTAACATCATCGGCCGCAAGTCCTGATTCAGGCGAATTTGTCCTCACGTAGACATGGCCACCATACTCTTGTCGCCGTGCTAGCAACGTTTCTGCTATTATCTTGCGCGCAGGATCCTTTTCGTTGTCTGGCACCGAGTCCTCTAGGTCAAAGCAGATTATGTCTGCTCCAAGCGTCTTGGCTTTTTCTACAAAGCGCACGTTATTTCCGGGAACAAAAATCAGGCTGCGAAACATAAGAAAAGGAAATTAAAAGGCAGTGTTTATAGGTTCTGGGGAGTTGTCAAGATCTTGCCGAATTGTTGGGCGTTTGCCATCATTACATGACCGTCTACCATGTTGCTAAATGGCAAAATGGTATCTATTACTGGCTTGATTTTGCCTTTACTAACCCAATACATTACGTCTTCAAGCTCTGCCTTAGTTCCCTGAGTAGAGCCAAGCAGGTTGGTCCCCTTAAAGAATAGAAATCTTAGGTCAATAGTAGAGTCGTATCCCGTAGTTGCACCTGTCGCAACAAGTGAGCCGCCCATCTTAAGCAGTGCAACTTCTTGTGGAAACACAGACTTGCCGATATGCTCAAAGACCACATCTACTCCAGGTTGACCCATCTTCTTTGCTATTTCGCGCACTTTCTTATACCAATCGGCTTCACGGTGGTTAACTGCATGATCTGCTCCAAGCTCCACACACTTGTCCATCTTGTCCTTGTTACCTGCAGTCGCGATGACGGTACAATTGTACAATTTGGCAATCTGAATACCCACCATGCCAACGCCCGATCCTCCGCCCATGATAAGCACTAATTGGCCCGGCTTGATCTTCGCGCGACCAACTAACATGTGCCAGGATGTCATGCCCACCATAGAAACTGCTGCAGCGTCATTAAACGAGACGTTGTCTGCAATCTTGACGACATTGACCTCCGGAAGATGTGTATACTGAGCAAATCCTCCCCAGAGTGGGCCTGTCTGGAATCCCCAGATAGTCCGTTCACTGCAGTCATATTCCCTACCAGATGTGCATTCATAGCACACTCTGCAGCTCATGTTGGAATGGGAAACTACCCTATCGCCAACCTTGATTTTTTGGACCTCGGGACCCACTTCAACCACTGTTCCCCCTACATCACTTCCTGAAATATGTGGAAGCGGCGTCTTGACAGGTTCGCCCCATATCGCCCAAAGATCGTTATAGTTGTAAGATGCTGATTCAACCTTTATCAGAACCTCGTTAGCCTTTATCTTTGGAACATCTATATCTTCAATTTTGACAACTTTTGTGGGATCCTTGTTGTATTCTCTAAATAATGCTGCCTTCATAATGCAGCAAGCGCGTTTTACACTTTAAATAGTTAACTCCTGCTCTAACTGTCAAGTATATAGTCTAGCTTAGTGTTTAGCGCCTTTCGAATCGGAATTCTTTCTTTGGCTGCTGGATGCGCAACAACAGCTGCTTTAATTCATCATCAGTTAGAGGTCGATTGATTCTACCGGAAGAAGCTGCACTTATAAGGTAATTTTCAACAGTCATTGCAAGATCCGGTTTGACAAGTCGTATATTCATTAGCCGCTGACGTGCCTGAGGATCGAGCACCACTTGCAAAACCCGCTGGCGCATGGCCGTAGCCTCAGCTTCGCGCCTTCTTATCTCCTCATCATTTGGTTGCGAGGGTTGTGAGACCGACATAGTCTTATGCGTAGCGTTGAAGCTGCGGCATAGTCTTGACAAGCTCTTTATGGACTTCAGTAGCCAGCCTGTCCATCTTTTTCGTGCCTTCACTTGAAATTATTCTGCCCTTGTGTTGTATTTTTACAACGTAGCCAGACGCTTCCAGTTGATGAAGGGCATTACGAATAATTGCCCCACTAGAATCTCGATGGTGAGCAAGGTTATATCCGCTCTTTTTCCGGCCTCCGTAGGCAACTTTCAGGTCGGCAACGCCGAGAGGACCATGAAGATAAACCTTTCTAAGCAGAGAAGCGCACCGGACGTACCACCAATCTTTATTTTGAGGAATTCTTTGTACATGCGAGCCGGTCTTGACAAATTGAGACCAAGTCGGGGGATCTATTTTTTTGTCCTTCTTTAGCTGATCAGCCAGTTTGGCTATCAACTTGTCTGCAGGAACATCATAAACCTTGGCCATATAGTAGTTCGAAAATTTCCTTAGCCCCTATAAATCCTTATTCCATATCAAGATTTTATGGTAAGTGTGATCACATTTTAGGCAGGTAACCCTCACAGCCCTTGTTTTTGCTCTACCCACCCTTACTCGAGAGGTCCGGCCAGGTACTATAAATGCTTTGCACTTTTTGCAGTAAAGCTGCCTTATTTCATAGGGTAGACGTATACGTTGGTGCATTGCTATCTTTTTGGCTAGCCGAGCCTGTTTTGCGGCAAGATTGTCATCCTTCTCACGCAAGGCGTTTTCTACTAGCGCATCAATGTGTTCTCTTGCAATTTGCTTAATTTTCTGCTTCTTCTTATTCAATATTCATATCATAAAATGTATGTGAGCACATATTTGATAAGCCTTGGTAACTGTTATTTAACTTAAAAAACCATTTACTTTTATTGGCTATATTTGACGAACTGGAGGAGCTTGCAGAAAAATACGCAATGCTCAAACAACAAGATAATGTCAGTGAAAGTGACAGAGTGGAGCTTGTCGGTTTGGCTATTAGGATCATCGATTCAATATCATCTTCTTCCTTTTTTCTTCCACTTGAAAAAGATGCATTATCTAGTGACGGAGCGACTACCTACATATATCAAAATAATGCAACGTATCCTGCTATATTTGATCTTCTTGCAGAGGTGCTTCATATAACCGTTCCAATAGAGATTGGCCGGGTGAAATTTGGGCCAGGTGAAATTTTGGTCGCCGCCCCAGATAAAAGTCGAGCAGACATTGAGCTTGAGCTGTCTACAAGAGAAATGCAAAAGCTAGTGTATGCCAGAAGAGCAGAGATATTTACAAAATATGCTGGCGCCGCTTCTTAATATAGATCGCAGCAAGCATCAACTAGCACGATAACACTCATCATTGCAGAGGCCGCGCTTGAGACAATTCCCGATCAGATTGCAGGTCATGCTGCAGTAAGAAGTCATTCTCGCAGGTTGCAGCAGAAATCGTCAGAAATTCTGCTTGATAGGAGCTATCACCATGCCGCCATGAAGCGCTTATCTGATAACATGAAGCGGGGCAGACCGGATATTATCCATTTTGCGCTAATGGAGGCTCTATCGACGCCTCTTTTTATGAATATGGATCTCAAGGTCTATGTTCACACAATAAATGACAGGATAATCTCCATTGCAGACAATCTGCGCATACCCAAGTCATACTTCCGCTTTGAAAGGTTGATGGTGAACCTGTTTAAAGACAAGGTGATCAAAAGCAATGAAGGGCGTATTCTGATGAAGTTATCCAGTGGCACATTTTCAGATCTCATTGATACAATCAAGCCGGATGTGGTCATTGGGCTATCAACTATGGGCATCCAAAGCAAAGCGCAAAAGGTGGCTGAAAATGCTCAAAGCGTAGCCCATTCCATCCTTGTAGTAGGCGGCTTTGCAAAGGGTCACTTTTCAGAAAACGTCACAAGATCTCTAGGACCTACGTATTCTATCAGCAATATTGCGCTTGAGGCACATGTCGTAATTGCAAGAATATTGTATGAGTGTGAAAAGTCACTTGAAAAAGGCATCGATTATGAAGGCAATGAAAAGCGCTGTTAAATAAGGACTTGAAAACTTAAACACAGTCCATGAAGCTTTCTCGCTTGGCTTGATTAGCAGCCAGATAGAGAAGGCGATCATGGTAACACCAAAGACACTTGCAGTAACTAAATATATCATGCCAAAGTGGTTGAAAAAGAAGGGAAGCACACTGAATACAACCATCATCAACGTAGTGCCCGCAATCATTCGAACAGAGAACTTTTCTGATGACACAACTGGAAGCATGGGTACGCCAGCTTTAGTATAGTCCTTTTTGACGTGCAATGCAAGGCTCCATATGTGGGTTGGAATCCACATAAAAACAAGTCCTGCCATTACAAGGCCTATCTCAATATTTTGAGTCGTCACAGCAATATATCCTATCAGCGCAGGCGCGCCGCCTGAAAAGCCACCTAGTATGATGTTTGACTGGCTTCTTCGCTTGAGCCATTTGCTATAAACTAGGATGTTATCAAATAGGCCAAAGGCCATCAGACCAAACGCCCATATATTGATAAACCAGGCACAAGCAAGTGAAATTGCTGCCAATATCAGGCCAAAGACTAGTGCTTTTCTTGGAGATATCCGCCCAGATGGTATCGGTCGGTTCTTGGTGCGTTCCATTATTGCGTCGATGTCGCGGTCGTTGTATCCAGTGAGGGTATCAGCAGCAGCCGATCCAGCGGCTACTCCGCCCAGTAAAAGCATCCAGGTTGACAGAGTTATAGAAACATCAAATAGAAACGAAGCGGTAAGAGCTGCTCCAAATGCCGTGAAAACCAGCAGATACCAGATCTTGGGCTTTGTAAGCTCATAATAATCCTTGAGTTTGTTGCCTACAGTTATCTGGCGAGGTATTGTCAATGGCTCGGATTCGAGAGTAAAGTGAATTACTACTTATTTATATCTTCAAGCCCTCTTTTTTTACTTTGCAATCGATGTCGGGTAAGCTATCTCTCGACTGGTCTTGCGCATCTCAATGAATGTCTCTGTCTTTTGCACCCCCTCAATACGTCCAATTTTTTCGGAAATTAATTGATGCATCTCATCAAGCGAGTGCGCATTCATCGTGACTAATATATCGAATCTACCTGTGACTTCAGCTACTTCTCTTACTTCTGAGATTCTAAACAACTCGTTGAGCACATTATCTCTTAGTTTAGAATCCATGTTGATGCCAGTGAGCGCCTTGACGCTGAAGCCAAGGGCCTCGTCATTTATAATAATTGTAAATTTCTTGATAAGGCCTCCCTTGACTAGACGCTTTATCCTGCTATAAACTACTGATGAATTGACGTTAATTTTCTTAGAAAGTTTTGGAACAGATATACTTGCATCTTTTGAAAGCTCGCTTAAGATTTTGATGTCTAGATCGTCAATTCTTCTCATTCAAAATTCAATGAGATCATAAGGAGGGGGGTTAATAAACGTATAAAGTATTATCAAACTAAGCGATCAATTACTAAATTTTAATAATAATACGCCCCAAAAATTTGATAATCGATATACATATCTTATGATGATTCCTATGTCACCCAGAAACAAGGGAATTACACACGAAGACTTTAGCTATGGAGAATACTAGGCACATACCTCATCGATGTCTTTTTAGTAAAGAAATCTATCCATTATGCTCTGTGATAAATTTAGATGATAACGACAAAAGAATGGAGGTAGAGCGAATAGCAGAAAGGGAGATTAGAATTGTTAATGAAAATCCACTGATAATCAGATCAAACAGCTGTGCCGCCTGCCATGTCCTTTTTACAATTGCAAATAAAATGAAGATAAGCGAACAAGATGCAGCTGATATGCTTTCAGAAGTGCTTCTTGACAATAATCAACTAAATGATGAGTTCATAGACCTTGTAGAAAATATACATATGAAACAGAGAACGATGGGTTTGACCTTTGTCTTCAAGAGTCGAGATGTAAAAGATAGGCGCATAGAGTCCTTATTCAAAAACACTCTTACTGAGATTCTAGGAGACGCCTCACATTATGGAAGTGAGGTTGTTCTCAGAAAGCTGATTATGTCCCAAATAGCCCTCGAGCTGGCACAAAATTTAGGCGTAGACTATCACGCTGCAACAGAAGAACTATACTACTTTATGAGGAAGAAAGATATGGAATGTCACACTGACCTTATGCAGATAATTCAGTCATTATTAACAAAACATGAAAAATAGGAAATGAGATGACATCTACTTCTAGAACACATATTATTATTTTGGAAAAAATTTGTGTCAAAGTAGCGGTAGGTAATCCGTAATAATTTGGGGATATTTTTTGCCAATTACCTTATTGCGAATTTAGCTCATTTTCAACCATATTCTTGCTCTTGAATGGAGAAAGCTCACGAAGCTCCTTTATGATATTTGAAAGAGTATCAACAGTCCTGTCGACTTCATCTTTTGTATTGTGCAACCCAAGACTGAGCCGAAGTGAGCCTGTTATCTCTTCATACGAAAATCCCATAGCTTTTAGCACATGTGATGGTTTTTGCTTCTTAACAGAGCATGCAGACCCTGTAGAGGCAGCAATACCATTTTCATCAAGTTTGATTATTAGGTCTTCTCCACTTACTCCAAAAAATGTAAAATGTGCGTTATTTGCGATCCTCTCAGTGCGCAAACCGTTTAGTCGCGATCGTGGAATTTCCTTTAGCACGCGCTCAACTACATAATTGCGCAGACCAGCAACATAATCTTGGTATTGCCCCATCCTTTTATTAGCAAGATCACATGCCTTGCCGAAACCAACAATGCCAGGCACATTCTCTGTACCTGATCGCAAATACCCTTCTTGTCCCCCGCCATGAATTATCGGTAATAGATTTAGGTTGGATCTAATATAAAGTGCCCCCACTCCCTTAGGTCCATTTATCTTATGCGATGAAAGAGACATCATGTCTACTCTAAGGTTCTTGACATTTATGGGCACTTTTCCTGCGGCTTGTACTGCATCAGTATGAAAAAGGGCGCCAGCTTGGTGTGCAATTTCGACAAGTTCTTTAATTGGCTGAATTGTGCCGACCTCGTTATTTGCATACATAATACTGACAAGTGCCACATTATCTGAGATCACATTTCTCAATTCAGATGGCTTAACAAGTCCATCGCCTGTTACTGGAAGATATATTGTGACAAAGCCCCTGTCTTCTAGATCTTTGCATGGCTCAAGCACTGCATCATGTTCTATGCTACTTGTAATTATCATATTCTTTTTGGGTATCTTGCTTTTGAAATGCATAGCTGTCCCCTTGAGAGCAAGATTGTTTGCCTCAGTTCCTCCTGATGTGAACGTGATCTCACGAGGCGATGATGCACCTATCATCTCTGCAACCCTTTTTCTTGCAAGATGTACTGCCCTGTTTGTTTCTCTACCAAATTTGTGTAATGAGGAGGGGTTGCCATATCGTTCCTTGAGATAAGGTAGCATTTCCGCAACAACTTCGTCCGCAACTGGTGTTGATGCCGCAGAATCCAGATAAATGTAGGGGTAATGCGTGTCGTTGGTCATATCTATCTCTACTGCGTTACCCTTGATAGATATTTTGCTTCTGACAAGTGCTGAGGCCCCTTCCTATGACCTAAACTGAACTTCATATTTTCTTCCTCTCTTTTTCTCTTTTTTCTTGTCTAGGTTCTTCCACCCTCTGTAGGGGGAGATACAAGACGCACTACTTCATTAGCCCGTTATATAGTAGCTAAAGGCAACAAAATCGCTGAAAGTCTAAGACAACATATCTTCTATTGTCGCATCAACTACACGCATGAGCCAATAGAAGTAGTCACATAGAAAATAGTTCAAGACAATCAAAGAATGATAACTATGAACTATTATCACTCAGTCTCAGCTCGATTATTGAGGTCGTCCCCAATGGAAGCATTTACCATCACTAGCTTCGATACCTTGCTAATTGACTGAACACAATGACAGCGAGCAATTTCTCGGTTACAGCTAACAGCCTGTCAAAGCAATTGCGACCACGGTTGCCAAATCTAGCCGAGATCCAATTTGGCAGCCTCCTGCGTTTACAATCCCAGATACAAACCCTGATCCTTCATTTCTAACGTGCGAAACAGCAGACATTAGTGTGGGAATGTAAGCTAGGGACATACCCTATAATGCAACTAACGAACCGGGAAGTACGTATTTGAACAAGCTTCCCTCTTTACTCGAGGGCGTAGTCGCAAACATCAGCATTGTAACTGCTCGCAGTCTTAGACAAGCAATCAAACTTTGTTTACCACCCCTCAAATAACCTGTCAGCTTTGAAGAAGCACCGATCATTAGAACCATTAACGAACTGTCATTGACAAAAGACCAAGACATTTCAAACGGTCT
>DATFCN010000101.1:0-14509 GCA_035253045.1 Nitrososphaera sp. | reverse complement strand
AATAATATTAGTGAACCCATTCGCAATCATCCACCTGAGAGCATATTTTCTAAGCCGGTTACTGTGTCTCTGAAACCAATAATAATATTTAATCAAAGATTAGTTTCTTACTGTGAGTCACCTACTGATTTCGTAGCTTACTTTAGGCAAAGGATGAGGGTTAGTGAAGGGCATACCCGAGGCTTAAGAAAAAAAATTAAGTGTATAACACAAAGCAAGACGCTTTCATTTGTTGGACGAATGGAATTACTTTTAAACGGTCTGCAGTATGCAAAGTTCATTTTTATTTTATGCAATGGAATAATCGATACGATCTTGATTGCTACGTTCCTATTAGGCATTAACAACTACAGCCAGCAGCTGGTGAATTTGTTTGGAATATCTTTTATCTTGCAGGCAGCGAATCTGGCTATATTTGTGGCACGGATCACATGGGCATCCAAGATTTGTAGGCCCATAAGAGGGTACGACATCAAAGATATATTGAGCTTGCTTGCACTGTATATAGTCTCGACCCCTGCATTTGTAATAGGTTCACTCCGAGGCTTTTTATGTAATAAGGGGGTATTTTACAGAACACCCAGAAATTTACCAAATGAATCAAAGCTTAGCAGAACCTCAGTTCCCTCCTAGTATACAAAGAACTCACATAATACCCAGGTTCGGCATCAATATCTTAATTGTTGCTGATTATGGCGCGATATTTGAATTCGTGAGATTTTTGATTTAAGAAAATAATTATAGTACTGACTGAGTTCAAACTTTAGTTGCCGATATTATCATTACAGGATTTCTAGCAAGCATCATCGTGCCTGTTGTGACCCTGCGAGCTTTGGATATTGTAACCTGGGTGATGTCTATGTCCTTTAATTCTAGATCGTTGACTGTTGTAAGCGCCTGATATAAAGTCTCTATAACTATAGTGTCGATAACAATCCTGCCTCCTTTTTTCAGTCTGTCTATTGCAAGTTCAATCACCTGCCTTGTGTCGCCCCATGTGCCGCCCACAACTACTGCATCTACCTCTGATAGCTTTGGTAAGATATCCTGAGCCTTGCCCAGTATGACTTCTTCAGCCTTAACTCCAAATTTCACTAGATTCTTTTTGGTCAGCTCGATTGCTTGTTGGTCAAAGTCGATGGCATATACTTTGCCTTTTGTCTGGAGACACAATTCTACTGTGATACTTCCGCTGCCACAGCCAACATCTATCACTGAATGACCCTCCTTGAGACGTAGTTTACTTATCGCTATCGAACGAATATCTTCCTTAGTAATCGGCACTTCCTCTGTCCTTTCAAAAAGCTCGTCAGGGATTCCAGGAGTGCGATAGTCCCATATTGGCAACCTTGCTGTAACTATTAAACACTGGAGGTATTTAACTTAGAATGGACGATTGATGGAGCGCAGTATAGACAAGTATCATGAAAGTTAGCAGCAAAAAGATGAATGGCATTATCCCCTCTGTTGCAACTTTTTTGCGCTTGTCCCTTGGGACATTCTTGGCTATTCTCCTGCCAATCCCAAGCGAGGTAAAATAAAATACTATTCCGACGAGTGCGGCTGTGCCTATTGATGTGTATTGGTCGAACTCAGCTGGTATGATAAATCCGGCAACGATGCCAGCAGCCACACCCACTAGAGCTCGCATGTAATAGAGTCTGTTAAATATGTCCAATATTGCGCTTTGTGGTTAAATTAGAGCCAGTAAAATGCCTTGCGGCTATCCTGTTCTAATAGTCATATCATAAATTTCATGTTCCTTATAGAGTGAAAAAATTGTATCTTTGCCAATTAACCAATACTAAAACAGTTATCATTGTATCTGTCGCCGCTATTTTCAATTCTTTAATATTGTGGCACGCGATTCTATATTTCGGCATGGAGCTGTCTAGCATGGAGCTAAGATACTTGGTCAATGAGATTAGAAGCCGAGTAATTGGTACCTCTTCAGGGTATTATGTGAGCAGCATCAACGCTATAACAAAGACCTCTCTCTTTCTAAGGCTTCACCACCCAATGGAAGAAGACATCATGTTAGTCCTATCTACAAGAGGCATTTGGATTACAAGGTTAAGGTTCAAACCTGTGGAAGATGACAACAACATTGAGAGCAGCGCTCAAAAAGAGCTCGAGCGAGCCAAGCTAGAATTAATAGAACAGGTGGGAGGTGAGCGCATTGTCTCACTAAAGTTTAGACATCCTGATGGAAAAGTAAGAATCGTCGTAGGCGAGTTCTTTGGTGACGGCAACCTGATAATTTGCAACGAAAATATGCAGATTATTGCAATCCTCAATCCGATACGAGTTAGGCATAGAACTCTCAGTGTAGGTATGCGCTACGTCTATCCGCCTGCAAGAGGTGTTGACGTCTTCAATATTACACTAGACCAGATGCTCTCTCTGAGAGATGGAGCAAGGAACCTTGACGTACTAAGGTGGATAGGTCGCAACATCTCTATGCCAAAGAAATTTGTTGAAGAAGTTATCAATCGCACAGGTATCCCAGTCTACAAAAATGCTGGACAATTATCTGACTACGAAGTAAGCAAGATATACGATACCGTCAAGGGCATTGTAAATGAGGTGAGTACCGGCGGCAAGAACCATGAGCCTGTAGTAGTCATGATAAATGATAAACCTCAAGAAGCACTCCCAATAATAACACAAGAAGCGGCGGCAGTTGTTGCAAAGATGATGAAGGAAAACAACATCAAAAGAGTTTCTTCGTATATGGATGCAATTGATGAAGTGCTGAGCAGCGAAATTATGGACATAGGACGCAGCAGCAGGACAATCGAACTAGACAGGCAGATCGCAGTGCTTGAGCATGACCTAGAAGAGCAAAGCAAAGCAAAAGAAACTGTACTTCAAAAAGCGGCTGCTATACGTAAGTTGGCTGGCGAATTAATGGTGCTTTCATACCATGGAAGTGACAGGATAGCTGACGTACTTGCGGCCAATTCTGCATCATTTGTCACAGAAAAGGGCATCACTTACATAGAAGTAGCAGGCGAGCAAGTTAGAATGCAGCAAAGCCTTGCCAAAGCAAGCTCGATGCTTTTCGCAAGGGCAAAAGACATGGAACGGGGGAATGCATCAATAGAAGACGCACGTGCCAAGATTTTTACACAGATTGAAAAATTAAGAAGTCAGACTGCGGCTATCCACAAGAGAGTCTCTGTGAAAGAGCAGATATCTAAGGAGTGGTATGAGCGGTACCGATGGTTCATCACCACTGATGGCCTCCTAGTAATTGGGGGTCGTGATGCCTCATCCAACTCTGCATTAATACGTAAACATTTGACAGAGCAGGATATTGTTTTTCACGCTGAAGTTCATGGGTCTCCTTTTTTTATCATAAAAAATGCTGCGCCTTTAGTAGAAACTAAAGAACGTATGATTGACTTATCCTTGTATCAGGTTGCACAGGCTACCATCTCATTCAGCAGAGCATGGAAGGATGGGCTCTCTAGCGCAGACGCATACTGGGTCATGTCCCAGCAGGTAAAAAAGGGAGCACCTACAGGCCAGTTCTTACCAAAGGGCTCTTTTGTAATAGAGGGTAAACGAAACTACCTCAAGGGTGTAGAGTTGAGGCTTGCAATAGGTGTCATGCGATTGAACAATAGAGAAACACTCCTATGTGGGCCAGAAGATGCGATAAAAAAATCTTCTATGTTTTACGCGGTACTGCTGCAGGGTGGTATGGATCCAATGACTTCTGCAAAGAAAGTCAAGTCAGAATTTATAAAAATAGCTAACGACAACACCGAAATAGTAGAATCAGTCAAGCGCATAAGCCTTGACGAATTTGTAAGGGCATTGCCGACAGGTCAATCCCGTTTGTCTTTCACTGCAAGGGGCCAGCAGCAACTGCACGAGGCGGTACCAGCGCCTTCGGTTGCTGTGGAACCGGGCGATAAATAATAGGCTTACGAAAATACAAAGAAAAAGTCGAGAATAAAAAGGCCATCATATAGTGACTTGTCAAGTAATCTCAAAAGACGCTACAATTTCAATAATGCTGAGCTACTGGCTCCATCGAATAAGGAGTAGGGAGAGTAATGGTAGAATCTGACGGATATCCCTGGTTATATTTTATTATATTATATAAGATATACTTTTTCTGGTGAAAATCCGATAACTAATTAAAGGCAGAAAATCGAATACTTTTTCGTGGTAAAAAAGCCGGTCAGAGAACATACTGATGCACATATGACCACAAGAGTGCTTGTCAGAGACATTATGAACAGCCCTGTCGTTTCAGCATCTCCTAATGATACGATCTATGAGATTTCCAAAAAGATGAAGGATGCAAATATTGGAAGCATAATCATTATGGAGAATGAGAAGCCTGTTGGCATTGTTACAGATTGGGACATTGTTTCTAAGGCAGTAGTCAATGATACCAAACCGAGCCAGATAAAGGCAAAGGATGTAATGAAAGAACTCTATACGATAGAAAGTGAGGAGAGTATTACAGAGGCCGCTCGACAGCTCCGGAAACACAACATCAAGCGTCTTGGTGTAGTCTATAAGAACAGACTTGTTGGTATTATTTCCTCCTCCGATGTCATTGCAGTAACTCCCGATCTTGTAGAAATAGTATCTGAAAAAGCTACGATAATCAGAGGCGAGCTTGGCATTGCTCGCTCTGCAAGCAATGTGTCTGGATTTTGCGACCAATGTGGCGAGTGGTCGGACCTGCTACAATATGATGAGGGCACATTCATCTGCGAAGTCTGTAGGGGCGAATCATCTGGCGCTGAAGGCGCGTAGTATATCATTTATTGCTGATGCGATGCTGGGAAACATTGCCCGCAAACTCCGCATTTTTGGTTTTGACACAATGTATCTTGCTCAAGCACATGACGACGAAATTCTAAAGATAGGTATTGAGCAGGAGAGAGTGATCTTGACTGCTGACAAAGAGCTGTTCAAGCGAGTAGTCAAGGTTGGTGCGCGCGGCGTACTGTTAAGCGGTGGCGCAAGCGAGGTTGAAGATTTGATACAAATTCTCACCAAGAATGGAGTAACTTCCATCGGTTTAAACGGTATTGGATCGCGCTGCTCAGTATGTAACGGGCCCCTGGAGGAAAGGACAGCCGACCAGGTGAAAAATGGTAGTAGTATTAATGATCATGATATTGTTGCTGTACCCCACAAGGTCATCTCATACCATAACCAGTTTTTCCAATGTAGGACCTGCGGCAAGATATACTGGGAAGGAGGACATCTCAAACGCATCAGAGCTCTTGTCCAAAACCTAGATGCCAAACTTGTTAGTGGAGTCAATCACACAACTGCCACTTCGTACTAGAGCTAGATCTGTGTCAAAAGGTTAAAATTCCATGAGAAGGCGGAACATTTTAGATGAGCTCAAATTCTGCTTTGGAACATATGATTGGCAAAGTTTTACTTCAGAAGGAAGCTGAACTGATTTCTCAGATAGATACTGCTTACCAACAATCGCTTGACAACCTTGAATCTTCTCGAGGCAAGTTAGAAGCCGAGCGCACAAGGATAGTCGAGGCTGCAAGAAAGCAGGCTGAAAATCTTAAGCGCCAGATTATTGGATCGGCAAGACTTGCAGCCCGCAACCAAGAACTTCTTACAATTGAAAATGCCGTAAATAAAGCCTTTGAAGAGTCTAAGAAAAAGCTGCAGGCCTCAAGCAATGCAGATAGCTATAAGGAGTTGTTGAAGCAAATGATTGAAGAAAGCATTTCAGCTGTTGGAGGATCAAACGCAGTTATCGTAGAGTGCAACAAAAATGATGCTGAACTTGTAAGAAAAGCAGTGTCTGAACTACAGGACAATGGTAAGGTACAGCAGGCAAGAATATCTGATCAGCATATTGACGTGCTTGGAGGAATAAGAATAAAATCATCAGATGGCACCATGACATACGACAATACTCTTGATTCTCGTATTGAACGACTCAAACCTTTAATAAGGAAAAACATAGCCCAGATGCTAAGAGGAGTGGAATAAAGATTGGTAGCAAAAGGGAGGATTGTTTGGGTTAGTGGACCCGCAGTTAGGGCAGATGGCATGTCATCAGCAAAAATGTATGAAACTGTTGAGGTGGGTGAGTCAAAGCTCATTGGAGAAGTAATCAGATTAACTGGTGACATTGCATTCATTCAGGTATACGAGTCAACATCGGGCCTAAAGCCCGGCGAGCCTGTTACGGGCACTGGCCAGCCCCTTTCAGTGCTACTTGGCCCCGGAATTATTGGCAAGATCTATGACGGTATCCAACGGCCATTAGACGAGATTGCAGCCAAATCTGGAGCCTATATTGGCAGAGGTGTAGTGACAAGCCCTGTAGATATGAAGAAGCAATATAGATTCAAACCCGGCGTGAAAAAAGATGATCAAGTGGGTCCTGGGTCAATATTGGGAACGGTAGAGGAAACGCCTCTTTTAACTCACCACATCTTGGTTCCACCAAATCATCCAGGCGGCAAGATAACCGATATCGTAAGTGAGGGTGACTATGACCTTGAACACATAATCGCAACTACTGAAAAAAGTGGCAGCGAAAAAATTCCGTTAAAAATGTATCACAAGTGGCCGGTAAGACGACCAAGGCCGTATGCCGAGCGTTACGATCCTACAGTCCCACTTGTGACAGGGCAGCGAATCATTGACACATACTTCCCCATTGCGAAGGGAGGGACTGGAGCAATTCCAGGCGGCTTTGGCACAGGCAAGACTGTGACATTACACCAAATCGCCAAATGGGCGGACTCAAAGGTAGTCGTATACATTGGCTGTGGCGAACGCGGTAATGAGATGACAGAAGTGCTTGTTGAGTTCCCTCATCTTATTGACCCTCGATCTGGCAGGCCTCTCATGGAGAGGACTGTGCTTGTAGCTAACACAAGCAATATGCCCGTGGCTGCAAGGGAAGCATCGATCTATACAGGCGTGACAATGGCAGAGTACTATCGCGACATGGGTTATGATGTTGTGCTTGTAGCTGACTCAACAAGTCGATGGGCAGAAGCACTTCGTGAAATGTCTGGACGTCTTGAAGAGATGCCTGCAGAGGAAGGTTACCCGTCGTATCTGGCTTCAAGGCTTGCAGAATTTTACGAAAGAGCGGGCAGGGTAAGGGCGCTAGGCTCCTCAGAGAGAGCTGGATCTGTCACTTTAGTGGGAGCTGTTTCACCTTCTGGAGCAGATTTTACAGAGCCAGTGACAACACACACAATCAGGTTCATCAAGACCTTTTGGGCGCTTGATACAAGACTTGCGTATTCCAGGCACTATCCGTCGATCAATTGGATGCAATCCTATTCCGGCTATCTCGAGGACGTGAGTAAATGGTGGAAAGAGAATGTGACCGGCGAATGGTACGATCTCAGGGCAGAATCCTACCATGTGCTTCAGAGAGAAGATACTCTCAAAGAAATTGTCAGACTTCTTGGACCTGAAGCCTTACCCGACGAAGAAAAACTGGTTCTTGAAGTCGCGCGCATGGTCAAGATCGGCATTTTACAACAGAACTCTTTTGATAAGATAGACACGTACTGCAGCCCCCAAAAGCAAGTCAAGATGGTAGGCTTGATGGTCAAGTTCTACAGGGAAGCTCAAAAGGCATTGAAGGCAGGGATCCCACTTGCAGATATTAGAGCAATGCCGATAATCCCAGCTTTGCTGAAATCAAAATTTGAGATACCTGAAGATCAGCTTAACAAATTTGACGAATTAGACAGACAGATAAATGAACAATTTAACAAGGCCGCAGCAGTTGGAGGAGAGGGTGCGACAACAATGACTGAGAAGAAAGAGGCGGAGGTAGTTGCCTAAGTTGACATCTACATCTTATGGTATAGAATATACAAAAGTAGCCGAGCTCAAGGGACCACTGATGATAATTGATGGCGTCGACAAGGCGTCATTCGATGAGTTGGTCGAAATCGAGACAGTAGATGGCGAGCACCGGCTTGGCAGAGTACTAGAGGTGGGATTTGGCAAGGCTATAGTTCAGGTATTTGAGGGAACCACAGGTCTAACAATTACAGGCACAAAAGCGAAATTTACTGGCAAAACCATGGAAATGCCGGTTTCACAGGAACTTCTGGGAAGAGTGTTTGATGGTCTTGGAAAGCCAAATGACGGCCTTCCTGATCCGATTGCCGATAGGTTCCTCGATGTCAATGGCGAGCCTATGAATCCTGAAAGAAGAGAGTATCCCACGTCGTTTATCCAAACAGGTGTATCCGTCATTGACGGTATGCTTACACTTGTAAGAGGGCAGAAACTTCCAATATTTTCGGGCTCTGGTATGGCACATAACATTCTAGCAGCTCAAATTGCACGTCAGGCTTCCGTCGTTGGCACAAAAGAAGACTTCGCCGTAGTTTTTGCAGCAATTGGTGTGCAGTATTCTGAAGCACAGTATTTCAAACGTAGTCTTGAAGAGTCAGGTGCGTTGAGGCGGTCTGTCCTATTTCTCAATTTGGCAGATGACCCTGCAATTGAAAGAATTATCACTCCAAGGGTGGCATTGACCGTAGCAGAATACCTTGCATTTGACCTGGGCATGCATGTGTTGGCAATACTGACTGACATGACCAACTATGCAGAAGCGCTTCGAGAAATCAGCGCAGCAAGGGAAGAAGTCCCTGGCAGAAAGGGTTATCCTGGTTATCTCTATACAGACCTTGCAAATAACTACGAGCGCGCAGGAAGAATCAAGGGCAAAAATGGCAGTGTAACGCAGGTACCAATCCTGTCTATGCCAGCTGACGATATTACACATCCAATCCCAGATCTGACTGGATATATCACTGAAGGCCAAATTGTGCTTGGGCGTGATCTGTTCAGAAAAGGCATTTACCCGCCAGTAAACGTGCTTATGTCACTTTCAAGGCTCATGAAGGATGGAGTAGGCGAAGGAAAAACTAGGTCAGATCATATGGAAGTTGGCAATCAGCTCTATGATGCTTATTCAAGGGCGCAGGAGGTCAGGGCACTTTCAGAGATTGTGGGTAGGGCAGGTCTTACCGGTGTGGACTTGAAGTACCTCGATGCTGGCGATAAGTTTGAGCAACACTTCCTAAGGCAAGCGCCTGACGAGAACAGGACACTTGAAGAAACACTGACAAGAGCATGGGATGTGCTGTCAGGTCTACCCGAAGGCGAGTTGACCAAGATCAAAGAAAAGCATGTCAGGCAATACTACAAAGGGTGAGAGGTAAAGAAATATGTCCTTTGGAGGCAGGGTTACAGCGACAAAGATTGAGCTTATCAAGATAAGGCGCTCAATGCAGGTAGCCAAGATGGTACACAAGATTCTAGATGACAAGCGCGAAGTACTGTTAAAAAAGATAGACGAAATGATCGAGGAAGCAAACAAGGCAAGAGAAGACATATGGACACCCCTAGGAGAGATCTATTCATCAGTATACCACGCGTACATGACACTTGGTACCACTACTCTTGAATCGATATCTGATTCGACACCAAGTGTGATGGAAGTTGACGTGAACGTAAGACGTATAGTCGATGTAAAGATCCCTACACTCCAGGTCAAAGCAAGAGAGGGAGGACAGTTACTTTCATACGGCTTTCTAGAGACAAACGCGTCTGTCGACAAGGCGGCGAAGCTTATCAAAAATATGCTGCCTGGCATCTGCAAGGCAGCAGAATATGAAAATGCTATTTTCAGCCTTGCAAAGGAGCTAGAGCGTACGCAAAAGCTGATCAACGCACTTGAATATGTTATCATACCTCAGTATCAAGATGCAATATACTTCATCAAGGCAACACTGGAGGAACGCGAGCGAGAAGAATTTGTGAGGCTTAAGAAGGTTAAAGTTGTACTTGATAAAAAGAAGAATTATGAGACCGAGGTTAGCACACAGACATGACTGCTACATCTGCAGACTCAATTTCCAGTTATTATGAGAAAGCCAAGGTTCAACTCAAGGCGGATCGAGATTCAATTGTACAAAATATAAGAGATGAAATCAGTGCAGCCAAGCGCAAGGCGATCTCAAAGGCCTAGTTTTCTCTCTCTCTTTTGCTTTAGTACCCTGTGTAGTTACTGTTAAATATGGCTTCAAATGTTCGAGCTCTGATAGATATGCAACTAAAGAAGGGAATAGCCCTTTTACCAGTTATCGCAGCAATTGGATTTGCAGCCTTCATGATGACGGGTCCAGCGTTCGCACAGGAAGGAGGAGGCGGCGGCGCTGCAGCTGAATCAAACGCCTTCAAGTTTATCGCAGCAGGGATCGCCTTTGGGCTGGCTGCACTTGGAGCAGGATTTGGTCTTGGCTTCGTAGGCGCAGCAGGATTGGCAGCAATCAGTGAAAATCCTAAGATGCAGTCAAGTGTCTTCATTATCGTCGGTATGGTCGAGTCAATTGCCATCTACGGTATAGTCATGATGTTCATCATCTTGGGCCAATAATAAAGAGCACTTGCGCTTATGGTTCGTAACGACGACAACACCCTTTTTTGTTTTTGATTTTTTTGTGATTAGCTACGTCATCATCGTTTCACAGAGGAAACGATTTTAAAGAGATTGAAATCACATAGGTAGTATTATGGGACTAGCCAAGCTGAAGAAGGCTACGATTATCCTACCGCGTATAGAGACACAGGACGCCATAAGCAGGCTAGCTGCACTTGAATGGTTCCATCCACTCCAAAATACTTCTGAATATATTAATCCATATTATGATGACCTGCTGACCAAAGCTCAGAGGTTGTACCAAGACATTGACGAGGTAGTCAAAGTGCTTGGCATACCGCCGGAGACAGGTGTGATGGCAACAATGTTCAAGGGAGCCCCAAAAGGCAAGCACGATTATGCCGCCGAAGATATACAGGGCTTTATCGCCGACCTGGAGGATCAAAGCAAACAATTGCTTGAAGGCCCAAAGAAGGTGATTGAAGAGCGCAACAAAATAGAGAGGCAGCTTGAAGAATACCGGAATCTTGAGGCTGTAGTTGGAATGGCTTCGACATTAAATCTTAACCTTGATGCATTTGGCAAGTTGCATAACTTCTTTGCAGCCTTGTTTGTTGTTGATTCAAAAGATGAGTCCGAGATCAGGAAGAGCCTTGAAGATTTGGCCATTTATTCTACTAAGCTAAACGAGAACAAGACATCTCTTACCGTTATTGGTTCTTCCGAAGATTCTGAGCGTGTGCTTAAGGTCCTTCGGAGCTTTGGCGTCAACCCTCTTCAAATTCCCGCAACCATGCCCCAGAACCCAAGTGAAGCATATTCTCTGGCAAAGGGTAAGGTGAAAGAACTAGAAACTAGAAGTGAGCAGATAGATAAGGAGCTGAAAAAGATTAAACAGTCAAACCTGACAAAGCTACTGTCACTGCAGGAAGCTGCAAGAGTTGCGAAGGATGTCTTGGAAATAACAAGGAAGCCTGGAGGTACCAAGAACTTTGCAGTTATAGAAGGTTATATTCCAAGTGAGATGGAAAATAAATTCAAAAAGCTTACGTCTAATTATGTTTCGGTAATTGAAGATGTCAACCTCACAGCAGATAGTCACCAAGGAGAGGGGGGCAGACAAGAACCGCTACCAACACTTATCACCAACAAGAAATATACTCAAAATTTTCAGGTTATCACAGAAACCCAAGGGCTCCCAAGGTACGGGGAGGTTGACCCAACACCGATCATAGCTTTTGTATGGCCTACATTCTATGGCTTAATGTTTGCAGATCTCGGTCACGGTCTTTTGCTATTTGGTCTTGGAGCTCTTTTTAGATATAGAGGGAATGGTAGACTAAGAGTCTGGGGAACACTCATAATGGCCAGCGGTCTTGGAGCTACTATAGGAGGCCTTGGAACAGGAGAGGCTTTTGGGTTTCATTTCGAAGAGATATCGATTCTGGCCCCATTGAAAGAGATACCCGTGTTGGGCAACTTGATTGGCTTGCTGAGTGTGTCTGAGCTGACATTTGAAGAGGTACTCAAGATACTAGAGGTATCAGTGGCCATAGGCGTCGTTCACTTGCTGCTCGCCTTCTTCCTAAGGCTTAGGGCAAGCCTAAAGCAGGGCAACAAATTGATGGTCTATACTCATGACATTCCTGCAATAATACAGTATCTAGCTGTTGTAGCACTGATATTAGCTGCAATTGGTGCTCAGTATGACATCATTGGTATGTTCTTATCTTGGAATCACAATGAGCCAGTGCCTTGGCTAACCGTGCTTTTTGGTGACTGGGTAACGGTCAACCTGGTAGCAAAGGCAATGCCCCCTGTAATTATTGCCTGTATTGCCATAGCCATAATCGGCGGGATGAAGGAGCAAAAGCATGCAATCGCACATGGGCGGGAACCGGAGGGTGGAGGGATTGTAGGCCTTATTGTTGAAACTTTGATGGTCAGAACAATAGAGATGCTTGCTAACACTATTAGCTATTCCCGGCTCGGTATAATGCTTTTAGTACACTCAGCGCTCTTGGTTACAGTCATTAATTCATACGAACACGGCGGAGGGCTCGCAATATTAATCGGCGGCAATATTGGTATCATGATGATAGAGGGTCTAATAGTGTACATACAGACCATCAGGTTACATCTCTACGAATGGTTTCCAAAATGGTACAAGTCGGACGGAGTCCAATTCAAGAAACTTGTACCCAAGATGCTGTATACCAACCTAGTATGGAAGTACGACGACGATAAAAAGAGGGAAGTGAAAACAGCAACAACAGCATAAGCATAATTACAGAGCGGTTACTACCACACCACATTTATTCTATTTCTACTTCTTCTTTGTTATACCCTTTTTAGAGTGCCTCTTAACTTTTAGAAAAACCCCTTGAAATGAGAGTAAAGTGATTTTGCCAAATATTATTATTCTGCACGTATCAAAGATGCCATTATCTTGTCTGTAGTTATCCTCTGCTCCACGCCCGCCGCAATAGATGCAAGGTTTTTAATCTCATAAGCCATCAGCTTAATTGATGCAAGCATGTTAGCGACAGTGAACACGGTTCGATATGAGTTCATCATACGTCTGAGCGACTCTTTCTGAAAAGCTGATTCAAGCTGCATTATAGCGTCAATGTCATTTGCAGCTGTCCGGGGGATAAACTCTTTATAGATAGTACCTGCAAGTTCGCCTATCGCATCCTGGATCTTTTCAGTATTTATCATCCTTTGGAGTACATCCTTGGGCACCTTGGTTGTAGTGGTGACTATCAAGTCGTTGACCTCGTTTGGGCTTAGGCCCCAGAACTTGCCCCTGAGAACTGAAAGGATGTTGTATGAATCGATATCAATTCCGATCAGTTTTTGCACATCCTGTAGTTTGGATTCAAACGCGACGGCCCTGTCAAGGGATTTGTAGAAAGCATGATCCAGATAAGTATCAAACACGCGGATGTCGCCTTTCTCCTTGTATGCTTGAGCAGCCTTGCGTGCGTCTTCTCCAAATTCGCTTCCTGCAAGTGAATTGACAGCTTCATCAAAATCTTTTGCAACTAGTGCTTTGACTACCAGCTCCCTGCGTCCTACGAGCTCTTCTGCTCTCATATTGACTTTTGGCAGTAATTCTTCATAGGTCTTGTTCATGGCCTTGCCCTTGAGGACTATTTTCAGGTTCGAGGTGATATACTTCACGAAGTAAGCATTCAGAACTGCAGAGCCGTTTGCTATATTGACTATCTTGGCATGCTGATTGACAAGATGTTCGTGCAGCGCACCTTCAACTGTTTCTGCTGTGTAGGGCTTAGTAAGCTTGGCAAGGGCGTCAAGGTATACCGTATTCTTCATTCTGGTCACTAGCTCTTCAATATCTCTGGATTCTGCCAGGGTCTGTAGCTCAGTTCTAGAAAGCATCCTGCCCCGAAGGCTATGGGCAAGAACAGTACCAAAAATTTTGTTTGGCAAGCTGACCTTATTTGAGTTCAAAGCAATACTCAATTCTTTTGATACTTATAAAATGATTACTTTGAAAGGTTTCAGAAAAGCTAATAATAACAATAACCACTATTATCCTGCTACTCTTCAAGGAGAGATGATATTGCATTTGAAATCCTTCCTGAGAATGCCAAAAGTGCGAAATGCAAACCAAATCCAATTCCTGCGCTAATCCCAACGTTGATTTCTAGATGATGAAGCCCCATAAACAGTCCGAGGGCTGGAATAGTAAGCACAAATGCTATAGCAGTACTGACCCACATTCCTTTTATGACAATATCGGGAGGAAGTTTGTTGATTCTCTGGCTTTCAAACCTAAGCGGGTATGTACTCATCTCATATTCTTTTGTTGAGATAATGCAATATTAATTATAACATATGAAAATAGATAATCAGTATTATCATAAATGCAAAAAATTATGTCACGTGACAGATGAGTGTTTATAAAAAAGCCTAAAAGATTGCGATCAGAATCAAGGATAGTAAATAAATTGTTTGCAATGGCTGCTCCTTTGGCATGAAGGTTCTGCGACCGAAATTATAGGATCTACGAAAATATGAGTATAATTGTTCATAATATAAACC